>DKFA01000060.1 GCA_002452695.1 Dehalococcoidia bacterium UBA6808 | reverse complement strand
TTTTATTGCCAACTCCGCCCGCAAAGCCTACAATTATCTACTGGAGACTGAATTTAACAGCCGGAGCGTGACAATGCCTTCCAGAGCCAGGAAACACCACTTCAAGTCCCATATCATCGAGGAATACTACATTACCGAGGAGCCGTTCTACCTCCCGCTCAAGGACGAGGTGGAGCTGTTTGAGGCAGCCTATGCCGAGAGAATACCGGTGCTGCTGAAAGGCCCAACCGGCTGCGGCAAGACTCGCTTCCTGGAGTATATGACCTACCGCATGGGGCAGAAAGAGAAGGCGCAGCGCTCTTCAACCAACGACCACGCCGGCATACCGCTCATCACCATTGCCTGCCATGAGGACCTCACTGCCAGCGACCTGGTGGGCAAATATCTGCTGGAGGGCAATACGACCAGGTGGGTGGACGGTCCGCTCACCCGCGCCGTTAAAAGTGGAGGCATCTGCTACCTGGACGAGGTAGTAGAAGCCCGCAAGGATACCATAGTGCTGATACACCCGCTGGCCGATCACCGGCGTTCCCTTTACATCGAGAAGAAAGGCGAAATGCTGGAGGCCAGTGATAATTTCATGCTGGTCATCTCCTATAACCCCGGGTACCAGAGCATACTCAAGAACCTCAAGCACAGCACGCGCCAGCGCTTTATCGCCATCGAGTTCACTCACCCGCCACGCGAAATCGAAGCCAAGATCATCCAGCACGAAGCTGAAATCAAGCCCGATATCGCCGACAGGCTGGCACGCCTGGGGGAAAAAATACGCAATATCAAGGAACAGGACCTGTCAGAGGTGATCAGCACCCGCCTGCTCATCTACGCCGCCCGCCTGATCAAGGAAGGCATCCCGGCCAGGCGCGCCTGCGAGGTGGCCGCGGTATGGTCGATTACCGACGACCAGGAAGTGCAGAAATCGCTCAAGGAAGTCGTCACCGCTATTTTCGAGTAACAGACGTGCCTTGGAATCAGCATGGATAATTGCAGCAATAAAAAACCTGCCAGCGGCAGGACCGATGATAAATACCACGGCATTGAACTGGCAACGGTGGAGCCTGTCCTGCGGGTGTACTGCCAGGCGTTGACCGGCAGGGACGTATACTTCACAACCGGTAAGCTGCCGCTTCCGCATTACCGCAATACGTGGTGGACACAGATAGTTTCCGGCACACCCCCCGGAGAACTGATCAACACCTGCCTCCCACCCCAAATCATACAGTACCCGAGCTACGACGAGAACTTTGCCTGGTACAAGTCGGCGGTAACGCAGCAGGTCGGGCATGTGGAGTTCGGTTCATTCGACTTCTGCTTCGAGCGGGAGTCTATGCTGTTCGAAAACCTGCGTTACCAGATCAGGGGCGAGGAAGGACAGGGCGAATCAGCCTTCGCCAAGTATTTCTCGCTCTTCGACAACCACGCGCTGGCGGCGCGCGCCTTCGTTGCTATGGAAAATACCCGCATCAACTACCTGGTCAAGTACTACTACCCCGGCATTAAGCGGGACTATCAACGCATGCAGGAAGAAATCCTGCTGGCCATGCAAATGGCGCCCGGCCTGACATTGAAATCGGTTTTCTGCCTGCTGGCAGAGGGGATTGAGGCCAAGGCCGTGTCGGCTGCCGTAACAGACGAGCTGTACGGTCCACTGGAGTTAGCCCGTGAGATTGTAGATTTACTCTGCAACCCGGTTGCTACGGTTGAGGACGCAGCTGAGGCGGCCATCAGGATCTATAACCTGGCGCTGGCCCTGCCCGACTACAGCGCTTACCTGCAGGCCTATTCCGGATCGGATGCCATGCCGGCCGAGAGCCTGGACATTGCCGAGTTCACAGGCGATTTCAATGCTGGTGAGATCAAGCTAAACCTGGAGAAAAGCGATGCGGGGGGAAAGCGCGCCACCGTCCCCCTGTCGGCTGAAGAGCTGAAAAAGCTGGCCGATATGAAAATAAATCTGACGAATGTAGCCGACGCGCAGTCGATGCCGTCCACAGGGCTTTCCTCAGCCGACCTGCCGCGTTTACCGCTCTTCGAGTTCCCTACATCCAAATATGAACAGGTGGACCGCTACAATGCAGACGGCTCCATCAAGTCAGTCATACAGGAACCAGACGAAAAGCTTTTCAATTACTGTGAGTGGGATTTCAGGAGCAGAAGCTACCTGAACAACTGGTGCTGCGTGCATGAAAAAATAATAGGCGAGGGCAGCAGCTACTTTTACGATAACATACTGGATACGCGCAAGGGCCTGCTGACCGAAATCAAGAAGCAGTTTGAAAGGCTGCCGGCCGAGATGCTGTACAAAGCCAAGAACCTGGAGGACGGAGACGAGTTCGACCTCGACAGGGTCATCAGCGAAATGATTAATAAAAGAGCGGGGCATACGCCATCTGGCAAGGTCTACTGGAAGAAGCAGAAGGTCCAGCGCGATGTAGCCGTGGTCTTCCTGCTGGATATGAGCGGCTCAACGGCCGATCTGATCAAAAAGAACCGTGCGCCCATGCAGTACGAGGAATCGATCAAGTACAATTTCATGAAATTCGTCATGAAGCAGCACCGCCGCATCATCGACGTTGAAAAGGAGACCGTGGTGCTGCTCTGCTCGGCCATCGAGGCGCTGGGCGATTCCTACGGCATTTACGGTTTCTCAGGGCACGGACGCAACAAGGTCCAGTTCATGGTGATCAAAGACCTCAATGAGAGCTTTACAGAGAAGATCAAGCGCAGGGTCGACCAGATCGCACCGATCCACGGCACGCGCATGGGGCCGGCCATCCGCCATGCTGTCAGCAAACTGGATACCTTCGGCAGCTCGCTCAAACTGCTCTTCCTGGTCAGCGACGGTTACCCTCAGGACGCCATGTACGGCTGGGGCGATGACGACAAGCAATACGCCATCAATGACACCAAGATGGCACTGATCGAAGCCACCAGGAAGAACATCACCCCGTTCTGCCTGACGGTGGATTCAGCAGGCACCGATTATCTGCACACCATGTGCCAGGACATCGGTTACGAGGTGCTGGAAGATATCGAGGCCCTACCCGAGCGCCTGCCCATCCTCTATAAAAACCTGTCGGTGTAAACGTAAAATGTGAGGCGTTGTGCACAATGCCTCACATACACACTATCTGCCGAGGAACAGGCCCTGCGGGCTGCAAATTACCCGTTTATCGGATCCTCCCGTGATAATCAGTAATTCTCTGCCAGAATCTCGTAATACGATTGCGGATGCTTGCAGGCCGGGCAGACGTCAGGCGCCTCCGTCCCTTCATGGATGTAGCCGCAGTTGGTGCAATGCCATCTGGTGACCGATTTTTTCTTAAACACTTCACCGGAAGTGATATTAGCTATGAGAGCATTATACCTGGCCTCGTGGAACTTCTCCACCCTGGCGATCTGTTCAAACGAGGCTGCGATCTCCGGAAAGCCCTCATCCCTGGCTATTTTGCTAAAATCGGCATAGAGCGTAGTCCATTCCAATTTTTCGCCGGCGGCGGCAGCTTGCAGGTTGGATTTGGTATCCTTGATCATACCCGCCGGGTAGGCTGCCTTTATCTCAACATCCCCTCCCTCCAGGTAGCCGAAAAACACCTTGGCGTGTTCTTTCTCGTTGAGGGCGGTCTCTTCAAAGATGTTGGCGATCTGCATATACCCGTCCTCGCGAGCCTTGCTAGCCCAATAGTTGTAACGGTTCCTTGCCTGTGATTCTCCGGCGAAGGCTGCCAGCAGGTTTTTCTCCGTCTTTGTGCCTTTAAGTGATTTAGCCATCATCTATCCTCCTTATTAAGCATAATCATACAACCGCAACTGACGCAATTATATGACATTAGTCCCTTTCTCCAAAACTCCCCGTCCATGCCGTTATTTTGCCTGGCTTGTCCGAACCGCATAGCGGTAGAGGTTGGATAAAGACCGCATGGCTGCGTCGGCGGAAGAAAATACAGGAAAACCTTCCTGCTCCAGCGCCGCCTTCATCATCAGGCAGGCTTCCCTTTCGTCTTCTTCCTGCAGGAATGGGTCGAGCACTATGCTGAACAGCACCGGCTTGTCCAGCACTGAGCGCACATATCTGACGCCCTTTAGCATCACATCGGTCAATGTTTTTACATGAGCGCCGGCACCACCGTGAAACACGCGCCTGATGTAACGAAACTGGTCGAACAGCAACACGAGCGCATCTATATTTCTGTCGGCAGAGATTACTTTGATGATGTCCGCCAGGTTGCCCCCGTCCTCATTCACCTTGTAATAGACCGGCCATGCATCAAGCGGGTTGCCGATACTGGTGCCTGCCACCGGCACCAGTTGGCGCAGCCTGGCAATGGTGGCATCGGTAAATTTAGGCATCTCCAGCCCTTCACTGACACAGAGATCGGCCTGGATCACGCTGAAACCCCCTGAATTGCTGATCATGGTCACACCGTTGCCCCGGGGCAGACGGCAATGCGTGAAAGCGACCAAAGTGTTGACCATATCATCAAAGCTGGAGACCTGGATTACGCCGCATTGCTGGAACAACGCCCTCCAGACCTGGGGCGTCCCGGTCATCTGGGCGGTATGTGACCGGGCGATCCTGTTGGCGTTATCACTGAGTCCGCCTTTGATAACTACCACCGGTTTTTTCCCGGCTGCATAGCTCAATGATTGCCTTAGCCGCGCCCCATCCCTGACGCCTTCAATATACAGCGCAATTATTTTTGTCTGGGGATCATCGGCCATGTAATCGAGGAAATCGGGGCAATCCAGGTCAATGGCGTTGCCGTAGCTGACTACTTTGCTGAAACGCAGGTTTTTCACCCTGGCATAATAGGAAAACGATTCAGCCACGCTTCCGCTCTGGGCTATCACGCCGATACCGCCCTCCTCCTCGGGAGATTCGGGGACAATGGCAAGGCCTGATTTCGGGCAATATATACCGAAGCAGTTCGGTCCAATTATCCTGATCTTGCCGGCAGCTACCGCCTTCAGCCTGTTCTCAAGCTCGATGCATTCTTTGATGCCCGTCTCTGCAAAGCCGGAGCTGTAGATGTGGGCAGCTTTAACGCCCTTCCTGATACAGTCCTGGATCACATCGGGCACCATCGCGGCGCTGACGCTTATAATCACGTAGTCCACCGGAACCGGCACGTCCAGTATACTGGGATAGCATATCCGGCCGAAGATCTCTTTGTATTTGGGATTGACCGGATACAACCGTTCCCTGATCTTGGTTTTAACCTGTGCCTGTGTGGCTATATCAGAGCTGGGAGAAGCGCCGATAATAGCTACATTCCCCGGGTGGAAAATCTCATCCATTTCCTGGTAATGGCTCTTATCCATCTTGTTTAGCTCCTCCGTCTATTTTTCCAGCTGCGGTGTTTCGCTTTGAGATGTCCCTATTTCACTGACTACGTAACCGAGCAGTACACCAACATAAAATACTATCAGTCCCATCAGTTCCATGCTATAGGTGTAAATGCTGACCTGCGCGCCCAGCCTCAGGTAGATGCCGGCAATGGCGGGCAGCACCATACCGACGCCTATTAATATCAAGCCGACCCCTTCCAGCGCCGTCAAAGTTTTTTTCATCAGACCGACTATCCCATAGATAACAGCATACACGGTGACCAGGCCGGCTGCAATGTTGAAGAACGGGGATAATATGCGCACCTGCAGGGGCAGGGGTCTGCTGCTCAGGCCATGCATACCTGAAATATCGATGGGGGCTAAAAAGAGTATGATACAGGCATAGACAGATGCTACGGCACATACCAGCAAAAGTGGAAACGCCAGCCTGCGTGACGCGATGCAGTACAGGACTCCCACAGCCAGGTAAGCGGCGCTGAAGATTGCTCCCATCAGATACCACAGGCGGTAGACAAGCAGATTAATAATGCCTGACTCGATAATAAACCCCATGCAGCCAGCCAGCCCGTAGAACAGCAGCCCGATTGTCCAGATCAACAGACAGTTTTTCTTCCGTGCTATGAACAGCCGCAACGAATACGCTGCAAAGATGAAGCTCAATATAGCGGTGGTAAAAGGTATCCACTGCATATGCTGTTATGGCCTCAACACTCTGAAATTCACCCGAATAAGCTGCCTTAATTTAATTAAGACGGTCTAAAATTATATAATATTTAAGCTATTGTGATTAAGCCCTGCCCTTCCCGGCAGCATTAATTGCTAAAACGCCAAGAAAAAAAAGAGGATTATTATGCTTCATGCAAAGACGGTTTTCAGGGCTTTGAGCGCTGTGCTGTTTGTATCGGCGGCAGCACTGCCTCTGGCCTGTTCCGGAACCTCTTCCATAGTGGTAACGGACATCGTCGGGAAACGCGAGATCAAGCCGCTGGAAGAGAACCCTCTGATCTGTGCTGCCGAGGATGCCAATAAAGGCGACCTGAGCTACACCTGGTCAGCGGAAAAAGGCACAATCAAAGGCGAGGGGCAGACTGTGACCTGGACAGCTCCAAATTCACTGGGCGATTACAGCGTCACCGTCAAAGTCGTCAGCAACAAGGGAGGAGAGACGACCTTCAGCAAGAAATTCAAGGTAACTGATGACCCCTACCACAACAAAACGCCTGACAAGACCATTTACCTCAATCTGACCATTCCGTCCGACAATGCCGTCATCGCTAAAACCAAATTGCGTACATTCACGACCGCAGAGATACAATGTAATGTGAACAGTGTAGACCCGGCTGGATTGACTTATAACTGGACAGACGGAGGCGGTAAGCTGGTTGCTGAAAACCTGGCTGCGGGCAGGGCCAGCAGGGTAGGTTGGATCGCCCCCGGCGCGAGCGGTTTTTTCACCGTAACTGTCGTAGTTTCGGATAAACAGGGCAGGCAGGCCACAGGCGAAGTAGTCGTTGAAGTGCTGTGCTGTCGCGACCCGTAATATTCCAAATATTTCGAAAGGATGAAAAAGAATGAAATATAACAACTTGATTTATCTTGCCGCTGCAATTTCGATAGTCGCTATGGCCGGCCTGTCCTGTGCCAGCCAGGCGGCGCCTCAGCCAAACCGACCGCCGATGATAAGTGGCATTACCGGGGCGACTGATTGGTCTCCCAACGTTGAGGACCAGTTTATCTGCACTGCTTCCGATCCCGATGGTGACACGCTGACCTACCGCTGGTCGGCCGATGACGGCACGATCACCGGCGCTGGAGAAAGGATTACCTGGCTTTCGCCTTCCGCCATGGGGAATTATCAAATCACAGTTACAGTCACCGACAGCAAGGGACTGGAGGCAACCATGGTCAAGGACGTCAGAGTCTATATCAATGCCGACGGCTCCACCACTCCTGATGCCCCGGTTGTGCTCAACCTGAAAGTTCCCGCCAAAGATCCTGTAACTGCATCCAAAAGAGTCCGTATCTGGACATCTTCAACCGTGGAATGCAGAGTCGAAGGGAACGACGTAAAAAAGCTAAAATATACCTGGACGTCCTCCAACGGCAAATTGCAGGCCGATGGCCTGGCTGAAGGGACGGCCAGCAGCGTGACGTGGATTGCACCCGGAGCAGGAGGGGAGTATACACTGGACGTAGTGGTAACGGATGAGAGCGGGAATGAGGCCAAAGGGACAGTCAAGTTCGATGTATTCTGCTGCGGTAACTATTAAGCTATGGAACCTGATAGGATAATATTCTTTGAACATCCCGTACTGCGCCAGCCCGACATGGTGGCAGCATTCCTGGGCTGGCCCAATGCCGCCCAGGTATCCACCGGCACGGTCTCGTACATCATCGACCAGTTATCTGCCGTGAAGCTGGCAGAAATGAAATCGGACGATTATTACGATTTCGCTGCTGAACGAAAATGAGCAGATGCGCCATTTCCTCAAGACGCTCGAGGACCAGTATGACGAGGAAGGCAGTGTATCAGGGACAGATGTGGCTGGCGACGATCAGATCATACGTGACGTCGAGGAGTTCCTGCGTAACCAGCGGCAGGACGAGTAAATGATACTGCCGGGACCTCCGCATAAGTGGCATCGGCCCGGTACAGGAATTTTATTGACTACATATTGCGGCGGTATTTACCGCCAACCTCATAAAGGGCGCTGATTATCTGGCCCAGCGAAGCATAGCGGCCTGTTTCCATCAACTGCTCAAAGATGTTACCGCCCTCTCGCGCCACCTGCTGCAGCTTGAGCAGCGACCTGGCCGCCTTCGCGCTGTTCTTCTTCTGGAAGGCGCGCAAGTTATCGATCTGCTCCTGTTTCTCTTCCGGTGTGGATCTGCTCAGCGGTATCTCCTGAGGTATGAGGTCCTCGGCATTGGGATTAAGATAGGTGTTGACTCCAATGATGGGCAGCTCGCCCGAGTGTTTGCGCTGCTCATATAGCAGCGACTCATCCTGAATTTTACCGCGCTGGTATTGCAGTTCCATGGCGCCCAGCACCCCACCTCGTTTGGAGATGCGCTCAAATTCATCCAGTATGGCCTCTTCCACCAGTTCGGTGAGCTGTTCGATGATGTAGGAGCCCTGCCAGACATTCTCATTTTTTGTCAAGCCGAACTCCCTGGTCGTGATCAACTGAATAGCCATAGCCCTGCGCACCGATTCCTCGGTGGGAGTAGTGATGGCCTCATCATAGGAGTTGGTATGCAGAGAGTTGCAGTTATCATAGAAGGCCAGCAATGCCTGCAGCGTGGTGCGGATATCGTTGAACTGTATCTCCTGCGCATGCAACGATCTGCCGGAGGTCTGGATATGGTATTTGAGCTGCTGGCTGCGTTCGTTGCCGCCGTATTTTTCTTTCATGGCAATGGCCCAGATCCTGCGCGCCACGCGGCCAATCACAGCATACTCTGCATCCATACCGTTGGAGAAGAAGAAGGAAAGGTTGGGGGCGAAGGAATCGATGGGGAAGCCGCGCTGCAGGTAATACTCCACGTAGGTAAAGCCGTTGGCCAGCGTGAAAGCCACCTGGGTGATCGGATTTGCGCCGGCCTCGGCGATATGGTAGCCCGAGATCGAGACCGAGTAGTAGTTGCGCACATTGTTCTTGATGAAATATTCCTGAATATCGCCCATCATCTTGAGGGCGAACCCGGTTGAAAATATGCAGGTGTTCTGTCCCTGGTCTTCCTTGAGTATGTCGGCCTGCACCGTGCCCCTGACGTTGGAGAGCGTCCTTGTTTTAATCTCCTCATGTTCCCGGGGCGTCGGGACACGGCCCTGCTCCTTGACGAATTTGTCCACCTGCTGGTCGATGGCGCAGTTGAAGAAGAATGCCAGCATGACCGGCGCCGGGCCATTGATGGTCATGGACACTGAGGTGTTGGGCGAACAGAGGTCAAATCCGCTGTAAAGTTTCTTAATATCGTCGAGCGTGCAAATCGAGACACCCGATTCACCGATCTTGCCGAATATGTCAGGCCGTTCCTGGGGATCTTCTCCATAAAGCGTAACCGAGTCAAAAGCAGTGGAAAGCCTCTTGGCCTGGTCGCCCTGCGACAGGTAATGGAAGCGGGCGTTGGTCCGCACCGGGCCGCCTTCGCCGGCGAACTGGCGTTTGGGGTCTTCCCCCTGCCGCCTGAACGGGAATGACCCTGCAGTATAAGGGAATTTGCCGGGTACGTTCTCAAGCATCATGTACTCGAGCTTGTCGCCATCGTCTTTGACCGTTGGGACAATAACGCGCGGTATACGGGTGCCAGCCAGCGTCTCCTCGGTGAGCTGTACCTGATATTCGTGCCCCCGCACCTTGTAGCGGAAAATATCGCCGCAATAAGAGTTTCTCAATTCCTCCCATCTTTCCAGCAATTTATGTGCGGCCGGGTCCTGCCTGGCACGCAACTCACGGATATGTTTCTCAATCGTTTTGGCCGAGTCTGCATCATGAATTTCGGCCAGGGCTGTCTGCAGGTGCTGAAGCTTACGGGCTATTTCAGACTGCTTGCGAACCATTTTCTTGTAACCCCGCACGGTATCCGCGATCTCTCCCAGATAGCGGATACGGTCAGGCGGGATAATATAGGTGATCGAACTGGTCTTCGCAGATTTCTCCGGTGCGATATTGCAGGTAAACTTGCGGCCACGTTTCTCATCAATCAGTTTAATTAGTCCTGCATAAAGCCCGTTTACCCCCTCATCATTAAAACGGGAGGCAATTGTGCCGTAGACAGGCATATCATCCAGTTTGCGGTCGAACCAGTTATGGGTACGCCGGAGCTGCATACGCACGTCGCGCAGCGCATCCTCCGACCCCTTGCGGTCAAATTTATTCAGGACGATGATGTCGGCATGGTCCAGCATGTCGATCTTTTCCAACTGTGTGGGCGCGCCGTACTCAGAGGTCATAACATAAAGGCAGATATCTGAGATGTCCACTACGGCCGTGTCTCCCTGCCCGATGCCGGCCGTCTCGACCAGCACCAGGTCATAGCCCGAGGCCTTGACTATGTCGATAGCATCCTTGATCATCCCCGGCAACTCGGTTCTCGAACCCCGCGTGGCCAGCGAACGCATATATACGCCGTCGCCGTAAATATAATTCATGCGGATGCGGTCACCCAGCAAAGCGCCACCCGTCCTGCGCTTGGACGGATCGGCCGAGAGGATGGCCACTTTTTTATCCGGGTTATCGTTGCGGAAACGCAGTACCAGTTCATCCAACAGCGAGCTTTTACCTGCGCCGCCCGTTCCGGTGATGCCGATTACAGGCGCATTGTTCTTTTTCGCCATTTTTGCGATCTCGACTGAATGCTGCTTCCAGGGGTCCACGCCCATCTCGGCCAGCGTAATCATGCGGGCTAGATAAACAGCGTCCTTCTTCTCCAGGTCAGGCGGTTCAGGGACCGCGGCGCCCCTCTTGGACTTATCGTTTTCAGATTTAATATTGATAGTATGATAGTCGCTGCGTTTGAGCAGATCACTGATCATACCGAGCAGCCCCATCTTACGGCCATCTTCGGGATCGTATATCCTTTCAATGCCGTATTCCTGCAACTCCTTTATCTCGTTGGGACGGATCACCCCGCCACCGCCGCCAAAAATGCGGATGTGGCCTGCGCCTCTTTCCACCAGCATATCCCTCATGTATTTGAAGAATTCCATATGACCGCCCTGGTACGAGGAGACGGCCACAGCCTGCACATCTTCATGTATGGCAGCTTCAACGATTTCAAACACAGAACGGCTGTGACCGAGGTGTATCACCTCCGCTCCTCCTGCCTGAATCAGACGGCGCATGATATTGATAGCCGCATCATGTCCATCAAAAAGGCTGGTAGCAGTTACGACCCGTATCCTGTGCTTTAACTCATATGTGGAGGTTTTATCTTGTCCCATCTCATTTCCTTTCCTTTGTTAATTAATCTCTGCTGCAGTATTGAGCAGCAATACCTGATACTTCTGCCTTGAACAGCATACATAATAACAAAATTCGCCTTCAGATTCCTTAAACCCAAGCCGAAAAGGCTAATTTATGTTCAGGTTAACTGGCTATCCAGGGCAAAAACCGGACCGGCCACCTCACCCCCTGTAAATTTATCTGATACGGCAACAATCCCTTCCATCACGACTTTACGGCCGATCAATTCCATGTTTGCAGAATCGGGCGCAACCCCTGTCAGATTACCCATGATCCACGGACCTTCGTTCAATTCCACCAGCACGACGATATACGGCACATCTTTTTCCCTCCCCTCGGGAGCAACATTGATCACAGTGAAGCTTCGAAGCACACCTGCACCCTGCAGATTAATAACATCAAGCTGCGACGAACCGCATTTTCCGCAAGCCAGCCTGGGCTGGGCAACCACCTCACCGCAACTTCTGCATTTCAGGCCGCACAGTCTATGCTGTTTCAAGGCCTCGTTATAGTCTTTGAAAGTCAGTTTATATTCCATAATTATCAGCCCTCCGACTCATTATGCGGTTTAATTACCAGCCGCGTTTAAAAATTATGTTGGTCAGTGTGCCTCCGTCGCCACCCAGTGTATCGGTCATCCCCACTCGTGCGCCTTCCACCTGGCGCTCACCGCTTTCACCTCGCAACTGTTTCACTATCTCGTAAGCCTGAGCAGCTCCTGTAGCCCCGATAGGATGCCCCTTGGCCTTCAATCCACCCGAAGGATTCACCGCTATCTTTCCATCGATTCTGGTCTCACCCCTCAAAACTGCTTCCCCGGCCTTGCCGTAGGGGAAAAAGCCCAGGCTCTCCAGGGCAATGATGGCCGCGATGCTAAAGCAGTCGTGGAGTTCCACAACGTCTATATCCGAAGGCCGCATGCCGGCCATGGCATAGGACTGCCGGCCGGCCAGTTCCCTCGCATACAGGTGAGGCAAATGGTCCTTTTGCGAGACCAGATTGCCCGACGATGTCTGCCCTATACCTGCAATATAAACAGGTTTGGCCGTCAATTTTTTGGCCAATTTTTCGCTGGCCAGCACCAGGGCGGCAGCGCCATCGGTGAACGGGCAGCAGTCCTGCAGTTGAAGAGGGGATGCCACCACCCTGCTGTTAAGAACGTCATCTACGGAAATCTCTTTCTGTAGTTGCGCTTTCGGATTGCGTGAACCATAGTAATGCGAGTTGACCGATACCTGCGCCATCTGCCTTTTCAATTCCGGCAGCGGTATATCGTATTTCTTCGAATAAAGATGGGTCAGCAGCGCGAAAACGCCGGGGAAGGTGATGCCGACCGGATATTCATAACAGCTGTCGCTGAACATGGCAAAGGTACGCGTCGCCAGTGGTGTGCCCATCTTGGCGGCCACCTCTGTGCCACCCACCAGGACAATATCGTAAAAACCCCCTGCCACCCACATGAAAGCGTCCTGTATCGCAGCTGACGCGGATGCGCAGGCATTTTCATAGCGGTTGGCGCGCACATTAAAGGCTCCCAGGCTTTCGGCGCAGAAGGCCTGTATCTGCGCCTGTCCTTCTTCAAAATCGCCCAGGCTGTTGCCGACAAACAGCGCCTGAATATCTTTAGGCTTTATATTTGATTCCTCAATCGCATCGGCTGCCGCCTCGGTAAAAAGCTCCACTGCAGTTTTGCTCTGCTTGCCGCTAAATTTGGTCATTCCCACACCGATGACAGCTACTTTTCGCATTTATACCTCCATTTACTCCTGACTTTGATACATCGCTATTACTGTTAAAGACCGATATGCCCAGCAATTTTTTCAAGGTAATGGTCGTTACTGTAAGGGAAAAAGCGGGAAGCCAGCGCCCGCCTGTAGTAAAGCCCTATATCATGGTCCTGTGAAAAACCGATCGCACCGTGGATCTTGACGCCAGCCAGCGCCACATTCTGGTAGACGTCATTGGCTTTTACCTTCGCCATCGCCACCTGCTCGGAACAGGGCAATCCCACACTCATTAACCAGGCAGCCTGATAGACCAGGTACTTCAACCCTTCCACAGACGTGAGCATATCCACCAGCCTGTGCTGTATCGTTTGAAAAGCCCCGATCGGATGCCCGAACTGCACCCTTTCCTGTGCGTAGGCGCTGCTCATATCAAGTACAGCCTGGCAGGCGCCGGATACCTCGGCGCACTTGAGCAGCCCAGCTTTTTCCAACATATTTTCCATTATTACTTCGGCCCTGCCCAGCCCTCCCAGGATATCTTTCTCGGCGAGCCTGACGCCTCTGAACCTGATCGATCCCAGGTTTTCACCCGTCAATGTGGGCACAAGTTCAACCTTCACCCCCATCAACGATGGTTCTACAATAAACAGAGTTAGGCCGTTCTCTTTGTCTGATGGGACCAGGGCCGGCACCAGCATATAGTCAGCAGCTGCAGCATACGGCACAAAGGTTTTTCCCCCATTTAAACAATAGCCATCGCCATCCGGGCACGCGTACGTAATCATTGCATTAAAATCGCTGCCTGCATCTGCTTCTTCCGCGGCCAGCGTCCAAATTTTTTCTCCACGCGCAATCGGCGGCAGATACAGCGACTTCTGTACTTCATTGCCGTATTCCAGGACAGGCAATGCGGCCAGGGCCACCGTGGCGAAATATGGTCCGGGCAGGATGTTCCGTCCGATTTCTTCCATTAACACAACCAGCTCCATGAAGCCTGCCTCCATCCCACCATATATCTCAGGCAGGACCAGTCCCAGCCATCCCAACTCGGCCATTCGTTGCCAGATGACAGGATCGTATCCTTTCTCATCCTTTTCCAACAGCCTTACCGCCGACCTGGGGCACTCACGAGACAGGAAGTCTCGGGCTATGCTTCGGAGCATCAACTGTTGCTCGGTATAGTTAAAATCCATCGAATGCCTCGGCCTTAATATGATCTGGGCAGCCCCAGTTTAAATTTGCCGATGATATTTTTCTCTATCTCGTCAGTGCCTGCGGCAATAGCATTGCCGGGAAACATCAAATATTGTCTCTGAATGAGGCCATTCAACCGGGCCATTTTTGAACGCTGCGCAACCTGGCAAGAAGAACCCAGTATTTCGGTCCCTGTCAGGGCAATCTTTTCAAGAACATGATCGGCCATCGCCTTGTTGCGTGAGGACTCATAGAGCGGCGCCATGCCCACATCCATTTTCCAGGCTATCTCATAGAGGAACATCTTGAGGATATCGATCTCCACCGCATTTTCAGCCAACCTGTGCCTGATCACAGGATCCTTTGCTATGGTTTTCCCAGCCCTGCATGTTTCGCCGGCATACCTGACCAGGCTGTCGAGGATCCTTTTGCTCGTGCCGTAAGATTGTCCACCGAAGCTATTTCTTTCGTATACCAGTGACTTCATCAACTGATACCAGCCGCGGTTTTCCTCCCCTACCAGGTTCCCAAGGGGTACCCTGACATCATCAAAGAACACCTCATTGAAAATATGTTCTCCGGAATAGTTCAATAGCGGTTTGACGGTTATGCCCGGGCTCCGCATGTCTACAATCAGTATGCTGATACTATCCTGCGCCCTGGCCTCGCTGTCTCCCGTTTTTACGGCCAGCCAGCACCACCTGGCCCGGTGCGCACAGCTCGTCCAGATCTTCTGCCCGTTGACTACATACTCGCCGCTCTGCCTGACAGCCCTGGTTTTAATGCTGGCAAAATCCGATCCCGAGTTGGGTTCGCTATAGCCTGTACACCATATACCATCCGGGCTGCCCGAGGCAATCTCCGGCAGGTACCTCTGTCTTTGATCTTCATTACCATATAGCATCAGGGAAGGGCCAATCCATCCTGTGCCGCTCACGCCCATGGAAAGGCCGGGAATTCCATAATATGCGGCCGCCATAGCAAAAACCGTGTACTTAACCCAGGAAGCGTCACATCCACCATATTTCTTCGGCCAGTTCATCACCAGCCACCCCTTTTGCGCCAGCTTGCGGGATATGGACAGGCTGAAAGCCCAGTCTTCATCACGGCTTTCCTCATCCAGGAAATTGACTATCCAGTTGTGTGGTATTTCCTGCTCGGCAAAACCGCGGATATCTTCTTTTAATGAAACCTCGCTTTGTTCAAGACTGAAATCCATATTTTCCACCGCCCTGATTATCGTATCCCCGTCGCCGAAATCCGAGCACTTGTTCTATAGCATTTGTTCGGTTATTTAAGCATATCCACTACCGCTTGTCAATGTTTTCAGTGTGTTTTATCCAACAAAATATAGAGCATCGATTACCATAATTGGCGGGGCAGGCTATTCAAAGATTGACCGGTAGGATATAATGCAATACTAACACGGGTAGATACAGGGCGAAGGATAAATGACAGCTTCTGATCAAAAGAACATCCGGACGTACAGCCGAAACGGCAATCTGATCGAGGCCCGCCGTGCCCAAATAGCTATTTCGGCAGCAGCTCTGGTCGCCAGGCACGGATGGGCCAGCCTTAACGTGCGGCAGGTGGCCAAAGCCTGCAATATCGGCATGGGTACCCTCTATCACTACATCGGCTCCAAGGAAGATATCCTGAACTTGATCATCGGCTATGGTCTGAGCAAGTATCAGGGATTCTTCGAAAAGATTATCTCTGCCCGGCGTACGATGAAACCGGTGGATGCTTTGAAATACGCCATCGACCTGCTGTGCAGGACGATGGACAGCAACCAGGATTTTGCCCTCGGTTTCTATCGTGAGATCAAGAATGCCAGCACAGAATTGCGTGACAGGATGATCGAGATTGAGAACAACTACATTTCCTCTTTCGAGCTTATTCTCAAGGACGGCGAGGAAAGCGGCGACTTCCATTCCAACGATTTCAAACTGGTGGCCAATAATATCGTCGTCAACGGTGAAATGTGGGCGGTGCGCAGGGGCTATTTGAAAAAACACTA
>DKFA01000027.1 GCA_002452695.1 Dehalococcoidia bacterium UBA6808 | reverse complement strand
ACCTGGCCGGCAATTTCAACCGGCAGGACGGCGCCGCCGCCCGCTGGCTGTCGCAGCGCGCCTGCGACAATGCCACCGTGTTTACGGACGTCCATGCCTTCAAGGTAGTGGAATTTGAGGACTACCCGCCCCGCCTGCGCACCGCATTTTTCGACCGCAATAACGGCGCTTATCCCGATGGCTACATTTTCTTCACATCATGGAACACCAGTAAGGATGAACTGGCCTTTTTCAATGAGGGAAGGCCGGGCATGAGGGAACACCTGGGCGTTGAAGACCTGCCCGGGCTGTCAACGGCAATGCAGTCCGGCAACCGTATCTATATCAACGGCGGCAGCGAGGTCTGGCAGATCAGGGACGCGGTTAAAACAACACGCTGATAGACAGGCGGCATGAATACTGCGACAATATAGACCTTAGACAATCTTTTCGGTTGCGATATAGATATGAAGAATGACGATAACCCGGTCGTCAACGGCTGGGACCAGATCTGGCAGGGCTACAGGGCACCCAATTTTTTTGGCAGGAGGCTGCATGCCGAGCGCATCAAGACCCTGCGCAAGGTATTGGCAGGCATCAGCCTTCCGCTCACGGCGAGCATCGTGGACGCCGGCTGCGGCAGCGGATCCACGCTTAGTATCTTGCGCAGACTGGGCTATGCAAAAGCCATCGGCATCGACGCTGCCGTTAACAGCCTTAAAATAAGTGCCCAACTTTTTGGGTTTCAGACCGATAAGGATGTTTTCCTGAGGGATATCAAGCAGACAGGTTTTGCCGATGGTTCATTCGACATGGTCTTTTCGCAGGGCGTGCTGGAACATTACGAAAACAGGTCCGACGCTCTGGAAATTGTAAAAGAAATGTGCCGTATTTCACGCCGATATATACTGCTTGTACAGCCGGACCAGACATCGCTGACAGGCAGGCTTAAAGAGTTGTGGCATTCCCTCTCCGGTGCATCATGGGAGAAGGAATACCGTTATACCAGAACGGATTACACCAGCATGCTGGATAAATGCGGCTTCCGCCTGGTTGGTTCAGGCAGCTCCAACCTGCAGGAAGAGATGTGGCTGCTGTATGCCAAAACACGCGCAGCTATTTAAAAGTCCTGCCTTTTATTCCCGCCAGCCCGTCACGTATTCCCGCCAGGAAGGCCCCGAACAGCTTGACGCTGCGGTGATAGAACAGCGAGGCACCCGCCATTAATACGAGATTGACTGTAAAGAAATACAGGCAAAAAGTAGTATATTGCAGCTTTGTTGCATGCTTCCTCATGAAAAGCCAGCTGTTGCGTGTGATGTAATAATAAGGAAAGATAGCGGCCGTCTTGCTTTTTGCGGGCTCCCTGTCGGTGGCCTTCAGCTTGACCGGCGTCCTGTGCCAGACCTTTGATGCAGGAACATAGGTTACTTTATATCCGGCATGTCTGGCCCTGGTGCAGTAGTCGGCATCCTCCCAATAGCAGAAATAGCTCTCATCCAGCAACCCGATCTTATCGATCAGGGCACGGCTGACCAGCAGGCAGGGCGCAAAGAAATCAACACGTTCGATATTGTCGAACTGTCCACGGTCGACCTGCTTGTTACCGATCATGGTGATCTGCCCGGTATACATATTCACCCTGTTGCCCGCGCTTTGCACCCTGTCAGGATAATCATAGTAATAAACCTTGGGGCCGGCTATGCCTACAGCAGAGTCGTCCTGGAACGCCTTTACCAGCAGCGTTAAAAAGGCTGGATCAAGCAGAGTATCGTTGTTGAGCAGTAACACATAGGCACTGTCGAGGTGGTCCTGTACATACCTGATGCCGAGGTTGATCCCTGCCGCATAGCCCAGATTTTCGCTGCTCCCCAGCAGGTGTATGCAGCCCGCATACCTCTCTGCTAGCACAGCGGCATCGTTGCCGCTTGAACCGTTATCTATGACAACAATATCGAAATCGGGATAATCAACCTGTTTAAGCGATTCCAGACAATCGATGGTATCGTTCAAACCGTTCCAGTTGAGGATGATGACCGAAACCTTTGCGCCGCTCATAATTAATTAGCATAAAGCCCGGCGGAGGAAATGCCTACCTATTTCTTCTTTTTCGCGGGGACTTTCATAATGCCCAGGGCTTTGTTGGCATCGTTAAGGAACTGTTCAACGGTGGCCCGTGAATACTTGTGGTCGGCCAGCAGGTTAAGAAACTGCGGTGGGATCGTTATAATATGAGCTCCTGCTAGAGCGGCCGTCCAAATATCGGCTACGGAACGTATACTGCCCACGATGATCTCGCTGCCGTAACTCCACCTATCCAGCCATTCCACGGAGTCGGCGATCAACTGCGGCGCATCTCCTCCCTCATCCCCCACCCTGCCTGCAAAAATGCTAATATAAGTGGCACCCGATTTGGCTGCCAGCATCACCTGTCCGAACGACATGGCCACCGTGGCATTTACCTTGATACCTTCCTTTTCCAGTTGTCTGATCACACCATAGCAGGGAACGCCGGCCCGCGTAACCTGGGGTATCTTGATCACGGCATTGGATGCTATCCTGGCCAGCTTGCGGCCCTGCGCCAGCATCTGGGGCAGATCATCGGTGGTAACTTCAAGGCTGACCGGCATGGGGTGGACCAGTTTGGTGATCTTTTTGCCTCCGGCATCGATATCATAGATTCCATCTTTCAACATAATGGAGGGATTGGTGGTGACTCCGTCGATGATGCCCATCTCCATCCATTTGGTAATCTCATTCACATTGGCAGAATCGATAAAAATCTTCATCTTGTTTACTCCTTGATAACAATTTTCGCAGCTTCAGTTATATTCGACGCAATAAAATCAGGGTGCGTGTTATTTTCGTCCAGCAAACGGCACAATTCGCATTTTGCCCTTCCCAGCAGTATGGTCCTGCAACCCGCAGCAGCACCGGCCTGGACATCTGTAAAGTTATCACCGATCATCCATGATCCTGCCAGGTCCAGCGACAGTTCATGCGCCGCCCTCAGCAACAGGCCAGGTTTTGGCTTTCTGCAATCGCAAACAATCCTGTATTCCGGTACTGCCGCCTCGGGATGATGCAAACAGTAATATTCACCATCTACTAAGGCGCCCCCGGCTGCCAGGTCCGACTTCATTTTATTACGCAGAGCTTCGAACATAGCAAGGTCGATATAGCCTTTGGCCACGCCCGGCTGGTTGGAGACCACCACCACCTTGAATCCCTGTTGATGGAAAAGATTGATGGCGTCGCATACGCCGTCGATCAGTTTATATTGCGCGATGGTGTAGGGGGAATCAATAATCCCCTGCTCGTGATAAAAAACAAGCTGGTTGATTACGCCATCCCTGTCGAGAAATATCGCCTTCAAATTCTATCCTTCTATCTAATCCCGCTCAATTTTTTCTTTCAGGCAATTGGTAATCAGGTGCTCAATGGCCAGGTGGAATGATTCCACCTGCGGTGTTGAGTTAAAGGGTACGGTTATACAAACATCAGCGATGTCCTTCATGGGACCACCGTCGAACCCGCTGAAGCCGATCGTCTTCCCACCATTGTCCATGACGTATTTCATGGCTTTTAACAGGTTCTGCGACCACAAGCCGGCCTTATCTTTGCCAGCGCCGCCGTGCACAGAAAGGCATATCAGCACGTCGCCCATTTCGAAATTCGACTTCAACTGCTCGATGAAAAGGTTGTCAAAGCCTTCATCGTTGGTCAGAGCGCTAACCAGCGGGATATTGTCATTCAGGCACATGACCTTGAACCTGCCTTTATTGGGCACAATAGTACCCTTGGCCAGGTCGCAGGCAAAATGCGTAGCGGTCGAGGCGGAGCCGCCGTTACCGCACATAAAAATGCGGCGCTTATCCTTCCACGCCTGAAACAGCAGTTCGATGACCTTATCGATATCTTCCACCGAGATTTTCTGCGTGATCAGGACCATATCGTTAAAATAATTCTTGATATACCTGGAATTATTCACATCATTCTCCTAATACTTCTTCATATTTACCAGAATTTTAGCGCCTTCAAAATCAAAATGGAACTTCATCAGCCTCAGGCCCATCTTTTTCATGCTTTGTATGAGGTTCGTTCCATTGCCGCCGCGGCAGTAGAACATGAAGAAACCTCCGCCTCCTGCGCCGATAATCTTGCCTCCCAGAGCGCCGCTTTTTTTGCCAGCTTCATAGCATTCATCCATGAAAGGATCGCTCATCTTGTCTGAACGTTTCTTCTTGATCTGCCAGTGCTCTTCCAGCAGGACGCCGAAGCTGTCTATATCCCCTTTTTCCAGTACTGCCCTGGTGCGAAGGCCGATATCCTTGACCATATGCAGGTTGTCGATGATACTCTTATCCTCTTTCTGGCTCCTCGTATCCTGGTCCTGCAGGATGTCAGAAGCGCTACGCTCGATGCCGGTATGAAAGAGGAAGACATTATTTTCTAGCTGATCGAGTGCATCGTCAGGTATCTTCAACGGCTCAACAATGACATCACCGGTCTTTTCGAAGGTAAGGCAGGTTACGCCGCCGAAGGCGGCAATATACTGGTCCTGCTTGCCGATCGGCTCACCTAATATCTCAATCTCGATCCGGCAAGCTTCCTCGGCCAGTTGCCTGAGCGTAACAAAGTCCCTCTTATACGCATGCAGCGCATTTAATAACGAAACGGTGAAGCTTGAAGAGGTGCCCAGGCCGCAGTTGGCCGGCACATCTGCGATGGAAACAATCTCAATACCGCTGTCAATATCCATCATCTTCATAGCTTCACGGAAGATGGAATGCTTGATCAAGTCGACACGGTCGACTATCTCAGTCTTGGAATAGCTCAGCCTGATGCTGTCGTAGAACCGCTTGTTGGCAGATATAAAAATATACCTGTCGATGGCTGCGGCAATGGGGAAACCGCCGTATTTGGCATAGTAGGATTTGAGGTCCGTGCCACCACCGCCCAGTGTGATCCTTACCGGTGCTCTCGAAATAATCATTTTTTCATCTTGCCTTCAATTAATTCTCTGAATTCCTGCAGGCCTTCGTGCGACCCGATCTGATAGAAACGCTGGTCCGCCTCATAAGCCAGCAGTTGTTTGTTCTCAATAAGCTGATGGAAAAGATCGCCCAGGGCAGAGGGCACACCTGCCGGGACCATGTCCAGCGCCTCCTTACGAAAAAGGCTGACGCCGTAATCGATATATATGAGTTCCTTTTCAGGGCCAGCGCTGCCGTACTGTCTGACCAGATCGCCCCCCACAGCGATATTGCTTTTATCGTAGCGGCCATAGTTTTTGAATATGGTCATAAGCGCAAGTTTATCAAATTTCCTGAAGAATGACATTACGGCGGGAAAATCCAGTGACACGTATGAATCACCGTACAGTGTGAAGAAGACATCATCAAGCAATGCGGCGGAATTTTTCAGTGCCCCGCCGGTACCCAGCAGTTGACCCTGTTCATAGCTGTAGCGCATGCGTATACCATATTTACTGCCGTCGCCGAAATAGCTCTCGATCTGCTCGCCCAGATGTCCCACACAGAGGACCACATCATCAATCCGGTTCTCTTTGAGGAACTCCAACTGGTACTCAAGAAACGGCCGTCCGGCTATAGTGACCATGGATTTCGGTATTTTCCTGGTAACTTCACCAAGTCTGGTTGCCAGCCCGCCTGCGAAGATAACGGCCTGCATCCCCTACGGTTTCCCGCCTACGACATCTTTAATGGCCTGCCGTACGGCCTCATCCGAATTTCTCGATGCATGCCAACCGAGTTTATTGATCTTAGAGACATCGAAACGCGTCTGCGGCACATCACCCGGCCAGCCCCTGTCGCCGCCCGTGTACTTGAATTTAACGTTATTCAGCCCCATCTCGGTTACCAGTATTTTTGCAATAGTGGTAACATCCGTCGCCGTGTCGCAGCCCAGGTTGTAAACGTTGACCATCTCACTGGCATGGGCAACCCCAAAGAGTATACCGTCGACGCATTCTTTGACGTGCAGGTAGGGCTTGCACTGGGTGCCGTCACCCAGTATCTCCAGTTCATGCGGGTTGCTCTTCAACTTATTAATGAAATCAAAGATGACGCCGTGCGTGGTCCTGCCCCCGACAATATTGGCGAAGCGATAGATCCAAGCCTGCATGCCGAAGGTATTGCAGTAGGCAGTGATCAGCCCCTCGCAGGCCAGTTTGCCGGCGCCGTAAAGCGAGATCGGCAGCACAGGGCCATAGTCTTCTGTCAGAGGTATGACAGGCGTCTCGCCGTAAATCGTGCCGCTGGAGGCCATCATAATCTTCTTAACACCGGCCAGATACATCGACTCCAGTAGATTATATGTGGCCACCGTCTCCTGCTCCAGGTCCAGCCGGTGGTTCAGATTCCCCTGCCGTGCATCGGGATTGGCCGAGAGGTGAAAGACCATATCGTGCCCGCCCACCGATTTCTTCAATGTCTCGAAATCCAGCATGTCGGCTTTAATGTATTTGAAGTTTTTCGACTTGAGGTGGTGCTCGATGAACTCCATCCTGCCCGAGGTGAAATTATCATAAACAGTAACTTCCTTACCGTCGGCGATCAACCTGTCCACCAAATGGCTGCCGATAAAACCGGCACCGCCTGTCACAAAACATTTCTTAATCATCATTCCTTTTCATGCAATACTTTTTCAAACAACTTTTCTATGTTATCCGTTGTCTTGTCCCAAGAGAACTGACTGGCTGTTTCTAATCCGTTGCTGCTAAGTTTCTTACTCAGGGCTTCATCTCCCAGCACACGGCAAATAGCCTCAGCCATCGCTTCGGCATTGCGGGGCGGCACCACCAGACTATTTTCACCGTCCCTCGCATAGTCCTCAACGCCAATCGATGTAGTAACTACAGGAACGCCGCATGACATGCCTTCCAGTGGGGGCGCAGGGAAGCTTTCATACCAAGACGGGCAGACCACGACATGTGAAGAACAATATAGTTTGGCCAGGTCATCGAATGATGGACTGTAAATATATTTGTGCGGAAAATCGATAGAGGGATTCTTTTCCACACCATAAAATACCAGCTCTACATCAGGATACTTTTTGACTACAATTTTCATTGCGTCTACCAATGTGCCCGTCCCTTTCCAGAACATCGATGATTTACCCAAACTCAACACGCGTTTTCCGGCCGGCTTGCTAACATCGTTACGCGGATAAAATATATCATTGCGGATGGCATGGTTGATCAGGTAAGAATCTGTCCCGTATTTCTCCTTGATTATATTTTTTAACCATAGCGAATTGGCTATCTTGTTGATTGGAAGCATATAGGACAGATCAGCTAGCCTGGACATCGCCGTTGTCTCCAGGGCCATCGGCGCCATCGGTTCCGTCATCCTGGCTGCAAGCTTCACATATTTGTTAGGTGAATCAAAGGGCACCTCAGGATCATAAAAGAGCGGCTCGAAATGCTGCATGTGATAAAACTGTTTTTTCCCTTTATGGCTGAAATACAGGGAAAAAGCCGACGGGAAATAGGTGGCAACGTTGATATCACAATCGGGAATGTGGTCAACCATCTTATAAATCTTTTCCCACTCGGCCGCCATGGCATGAGGCTTTAATAATCTTACAAACGTATCAATCAGAAACCGCCAGTATTTAACGCCGAGGTCCACCGGAATATATTCGATGGGGATGGTTTTCTCCCAATCCGGTTTGTAGCCCTGAGGCGTCTTATGTCCATATCCATCATCAAAGGCAGTGATTGTAACCTTGTGTCCTTTTTTTAAAAGACGCTTCCCGATCTCAGTAAATGTTACGGTTCCGCCTGTCCTCGCTACCCCCCACATAACGTAGTTTATATGCATTCTATCTATCCTTCATTCATGATGTGCGACAATCATTATATTTTCCATCAGAGCATCGACAGGCTTCTGAATAGATTTACTTCTCAGCCATAACTCAATCCTGTTCATGCGACTCAAATGCAAATCTATATATTTTTTACCTTGCCAGTGTCCAGTAATATCTACCTTGTCAAAGCCAGCTTCGGCTAAAGCTTTTATTAATATTTCACGGTCCAAACCTCTGTCCCGGATCTGCTCGTGATATTCTGCTTTTTTATATATTTCCTTTAATTCAGGATGCAGTTTCATGTAGTCTATAGCTTGATCATCTATCTTAATATCGGGATCGGAATGTATGCTTTTTGCCAGTCCATTATAAATACCAATTTTCACAAGTACAAAAAAAACCACTCTCACCATATTGAACAAGATGGAATTGGCATGAGATATTTTCTGGGGGTCCCAGTCCGTATACAGGAACCCATTCTTTTTGACTGCCCTGCCCAACTCCATAATGAGAAAGCTGTAATCATATATGTGATGTACTACAGAAAAGGACGATACCGCATCGAAGACCCCCTGCCTGAAAGGCAAGACCGTTATATCGCCCCTGACAACATCCAGTCCTTTGGCTCTGGCCTGCTGGAGCAGTTTGGGAGAGATATCCACTCCAACCGCATGCTTGAAATGCTTTGTGCCAAACTTTAATACATTTCCGGTTCCGCAGCCAATATCCAGAAACCATTCCGCACCGGTCTTGCAGGCAATATCCTTAACTACGCCTTCGATTCTTTGTTGATTAAAATCATTGAGGCAGACCGAGTGTATCTTATCGATATCGAAAACATCTCCTATGTTTTCATAATAGTCGATATTAGCCTCCCTGATCTCATAATGCTTGTTACTATTGCCACTGCCACTCACGCCATTTTCCGGCATATCTGCAATCATATTTGGGATGCCGTTGGCAATTTTATAGGTGTTGCCACATTGGGGGCAGGTTAACAGACCTTCAATAATATCATGACCCTCAAAATCTGCTTTCTCCAGTTTAATCTCAGAGTTCCTGCATTTCGGGCATGCCATGATTTCAAGTAGTTCAATTTTCATTTTTACCCCCTGTTTAATACTACGGCCAGCTTGATAGCCCTCTCTATACAGGCATCCATATTTATATATTCAAATTCGGCAAACCGTCCGCACAAGATCACCCCTGTCTGTACAAGATAATCCCGAACGATTTTTACGTTTTTCAGATACTCCAGATCATATACCACATACGCATATTTTGTACGCATTACCTTACTATAACACAGATCTTTTTTGTCAATAATCTTACGCTCGTGTAACCCTTCAACAACATGGGTGATGACATCTTCATCACTCATATCATACACCCTGTCGCCCTTATTGCAGGTGATCTCCGCTACCAGAGATGATTTACCCTCAGGCACATTATCTGCGGAGAAATTCATAGGGAAGCCAATCCTGTTGGGAAGAAACTCCCTGTCAGGGATATAAACTGCAGTCATATCATTGATATGAGGTTTGGCAATACCCAGCATCACACAGATCAGGGAATTATACCGCAATTTATTTAAAGCAGTGGAAACATCTTGCGGCACTTCAGACATGGCACCCAATATATCAGCCACCGGTATAGTGGCTACGACCTCATCGAATCTTTTTTCGCCCTTACCGTCGGATATTACCCAACCTGCGCCCTGCTTGACAATCCTAGTTACATTGAATTCTCTGCTTATATTCGGCGCCTTGTACTCCAGCGCTTTAATCAGGGCCTGGATACCTCCTGTCTTCGGGTAAAAGAAGTAAAGCTGGTGCGTATATCCCTCTGTCTCTATACCTACTGCCGATTTGATCACATCCTCGATAGGCGGGCGCGGCACACGACCCTCCATCCAGTGCATGCTCATCCGGGCCGTATCGTAATTCCAGATTTTCTCGTTGTACGGGACCAGATATTTTTCTGCAATGCCTTTACCAAAAGTGTAATAAATCCACTCCTTAAAGTTGGTGGGAGAAGGATACTCGTTTTTCAGATAATAATACAAGCACTCAAAATTATCCTGCTTGGCTAGGTCTGACAGGCCGTTTTCGAAGGGATATTTAACCAGTATGCCTTTAAACAGAACCTTATTATTTCTTCTCCCTCTGACCAGATTTTCGCCCAGCATATTCACCATGAAATCCACCGGGGCCTGATTGCGCGAAAAAATGATATGCGCTCCACCATAATCAAATGTAAACCCTTCCTCTTGCAGGCTCCTGCACAAACCGCCGCAGACAGCATCCTTTTCCAGTACTTCATAATCTTTTTCTAGATTGGCGGCCAGGGTTAAGCCGGTAAGGCCGCCGCCTAAAATACCAATTTTCATTCAAATATCTCCAGTTAGAAATTTAATCCTATTCAACCAGTATGAACATTAATTGAACTGATTCAACCATAGAACTCTACCGCTTAACCGCTGTTATCTGAATATTTTCCAGATAACGCTCAATATTATTATCAAGCGTCAGTATTGACGTTCCTGCAAAACTACCTTTCAACAGATTGCCTTTAGGAATATAGTTTGAGCCATCAGGCGCTTACGGACTCATTTCCCGGTGAAAATTACTGCCAAGGCCGCTAACAAGACAAATATTAGGTATCAGGGAGCGGGTCATGTCCCGCTTTTTCTGTTCCAAATAGGCCCATATCCGCCCGAAGTTAATACCGATCGCCATTGTGATTATCACATTCCTCGCCCTCTGGTAGCCACGAACCTTTAGCTTCCCATTGCGCGTCCTTTGCTTGAACTGGCTTACCACACCTTCCACCGCCAGCCTCAAACGGCACTTCTCTCGATAGCCCTCTTCGTCCAGCGCCTGCCGTCTCCGGGTCACCGTCACTTTTCGATCAGTGAAGTAAAGGCTATAGAATTTCTGCCGTTCTGCAACGAAAAGCTCGTCCTCCGATAACTGCCTTCCTTTCACTTCGATGGATATTAGCGCCACCCCTTCCGTATCACATACTTTCTCCGAAACATCGCCGGTAAAGCCAACATCTGTTATCATCTCCGTAATATCCATCCGTTCCTTAATCTCAGGGACTCTCTCGGCGGCAATTACTTCATCCGAGACTACGTTTGGATAAAGGGATACGTCGGTCAATATCTGCACCGGATTGACCGGGGAGCAGGTCTCCGCTACGTTAAATACATAGCCCTGATGATCTTCGTACCCCTCCCACGTGAAGGTGGTGGTATCATCGGCCGGGTTTTGCAGGGAAGAAGTGCTTATTTCCTTATTACTGTAGAGCACAGAATAGCGCCTTTCATCTATCTTGTCGAAGACTAATCTCCAGAAAGCCAGCGCCCAGCTCTCGTCCAGCATCTTCTTCACACTTAAAGGCAACTGATACACCATCCTGAACAGGCTCAGTTGATATTTCTTATTCTCTCTAAACATGTCACCCCTCTAATTGATTAAGCTTGCCCATATTTTAGCTTGGATGCTACGCCTTTTCTACCTTTTTGCAGTTTCGCCAGAGATTGCTTATTAACAATTATAGGTAATCATAGCAATAAGGGAAAATAGACCGCACCCGGTAGCAAACAACGTTCTCAGAAGAGCATCTGTAATAAAATTACCAATCTGTAATGGATTATTATATGATTATTCGTAGCGATCCCGCTCAGGCAGGTCAGTTGATTTGAACAACCTACAAAAAGTCGCAAAGAACGTCTCGGTGCTCCTTGTTTCACAGGTCATTACCTATTTCTTCCTTTTCCTGACTGCCATGTATTCCGCCCGGTACCTTGGAGCCGCCAATTTTGGCATACTGTCCCTTGCTACTGCAATCACCAGCTTCTTTTCTGTATTCGGTGATCTCGGCCTTCAGACACTGGCCATACGTGAAATCGCCAAGGACAAAAGCAGTGCCCCGCGATACATAGCCAATGTAAACCTGATGCGACTCATATTTTCTTCTGCAGCCTTCATATTAATCATAGTCTTTACACATATCATGGGCTATCCCCAGCAGACCATTCATGTGGTCTACATTTTGTGGAGCGCTACCGTTATCCAGCTCTTCTCATTGCTATACTACTCCGTTTTTCAGGCCAATGAGCGGATGGAGCTGGTTGCCGCGGGGCAGATCACGAACAGCCTTGTCACACTTGCTGGGGTCCTGCTCGCAATAAACTTTAACCTTGACCTCATCGGCTTCGCGTTTGTCTATGTTATCTCAAATACTGTTGTGCTGCTTTATTGCATCGCCCTGACCCTGCCCTTTCCCCACACCTCGTTCAGGTATTACACTGCAGGCGTTTTCAGGTTTGACAAAGTCTTCTGGAAATCTACATTAACCGAATCCTGGCCTTTTGCGCTGCAATCATTTTTCGTAATGGTCTATTATTATATTGACACGATCATCCTCTCCAAGACCAGCGGGGATGAAGTCGTTGGGTGGTACAATGCAGCCTACAAACTCTCCTCTGTACCGCTATTCATCAACGTCGCCTTCAACGCCACTTTATTGCCACTCATGTCGCGACTTTCAATATCCTCTCCCGAGATATTAAAAACCACATTCAGCCGGTATTTTAAATACATGATGCTGCTTTCCATCCCGATTGGAGTAGGTACGGTCATGTTATCAGGAAGGTTTATCACACAGATTTATGGGCCCGGTTTTACAGCGGCAACCACGGCCCTTCAGGTGCTAATATGGGCTACTGTTTTTATTTTCCTTAATGGCTGCTACACCCCGCTGCTCTATTCACTCAACAAACAGGTGCTGGGAACAAAAATAACCCTGATCGCAGCCATATTTAATCTTGTTCTGAATATTATACTGATACCAATGTTCAGCTATCTTGCTGCCAGCTATGTCAAATCAATAACTGAATTACTCGTGCTGGTAATCGCCTATCCACTCACACTTAAACTGGGATATGCCCTCTCTTTGAAATCAGTGGGCATGGATTTTCTCAAAATTGCACTGTCCAGTGCGATCATGGGCGTATTTATCTGGTATTTCACCGACCTTAACCTGCTGCTACTGGTCCCTGCAGCCGCGCTGATCTACTTTGCGGCAAGCTTCCTGCTGAGATTTTACGACCGGCACGATATCGATTCGGTCATGCAGATAATTAGTCTTGTAACCGGCAGAAATAGCGAGAGAGGGGCGCAATGAAGCAGGTTGCAGCGATAATTACTACAGCGTATACTCAAATATCTTGACCAGCGAGTTGGACCCGTTCTCCGGGCCGGTCTTATCCTTTGAGCCGTAGACCTTTTTATAGTTCTTGAGGGCTTCCAGCGGGACGGGGCTGTTATAGGGGTCGGCGCCGACGATCTCGTAGTTCTTGCCCTTGTTGTTCTCCATAAACTGGACAGCCTCTTCATAGGTCTTGAACTTCTTATCGTCGATCAGCTCCTTGTACATGTTGCCGTCGGCAACTTTGACCCATCTGTATTCGATCACGTCGACATTGGTGGGAATAACCTCTTTGCCTTCGAAGTTGTACAGTCGGATGACCATGCTGCGGTAATACTCGGGGTGGAATAATATGGAAGGCACGTAGGTATTGTCCTTCTTCTGGATATATATCTCGTAGTATTTGCTGTATTTTTCCCCGTTCCAGGTCGGCATGGCATGGAACTTGCCGTCGTAAGAAGCCAGCTCGAAATCGACTATCACGTATTTGATATACATCTCTTTGGTCAGCTCGACAGCGGCAGCTTCGTTCTGCGCCAGGAAGTACTTGTATTCGCCCCGCTCCGCCGCGGTGCCGGGGTTGGAGAAAGGTATCCTCCTGGCGATGCGTGTGATCCAGTAGCCGTAATCCCACCAGGCGAGCACGCCGTAGGCATTGCGGGGATATACATAGCCGCCCGTATCACCAGGATTCTTATACAGCGCATAATATGCGTCGGCATCACCCAGCGGCTCAGGCGTATTATTCCGCATCCATTCCAGGCTTTCGCACCAGGCATTGGAGGGAGCGAAGAGCGGCTGGGTAGCCACGTCGATCGCCGGCCGCTCACCCTTGGGCCACGGCCCGAAATTGGGATAAACCATGACAAACAATACGATGGGGAGGACGACGGCCATCCAGACCAGTTGTCCCCGGTCCTTCCTTTTCTTTACCGCTACTTTCTTCCGGGCGGCCTTGGTGCGCAAAGCAGCCGGTTTGACCGGCTCAACGGGCTTTTGCTCTTTGCCAAAACCTGCGAAGCCAAGTATCCACCAGGCCAGGATACCGGTAAAGAGCGCGATATTGACAGCAAAATAATAGGCGAACCTGCGCATCGCCAGCGCAGCGAAAAGTATGATTATGCTCCAGACGATCAGCAACAGCCTGGAAGGTTCGGGTTTCCTGAAAGCCTGCCAGATGACGAGTATCAGTCCGCCCAGTCCCAGCAATAGACCTGAAGTATAGTTGCCCAGGGCCACATTAATCGTGAATACACCTTTATTCAGCAGCAGCGGCTGCATTTCCATAATAGTGGTTTCCGGTTTCCAGGCAAACACTCCGAGGAAACTGTTCAGCAAAGAAAGGAAAAGGCCGGGCGTAAGCAGGTACATCACCAGGGCTGCCAGCAGGCTGAAAAGGCCGATGGCTACCACGAAGAGCGGCCTGTTGTAGTTTTTTCTGCTCATAAAATAGGAGATTGCCACGAATACGGCGGTCAGGGTCACCCCGCCCAGGATGGCAGCCAGCGAGAAAAAGCTGCGCGATTGAGGCAGGTATACGATCAGACTGACCAGCAGAACGGTCACGCCTACTGCGGCATTGATGACGGGACTGCGCCCTGCCAGGTGGTCTACGATTATCTGAACAACCAGATAAACGAAGACGATCAGTATGAAAAGCGGGGCGCCGAGCCAGGTCAGCGCAAAGATGCCCAGCGCCAGACCGGCAAGCACAGAGGTGACGGCCGGCTTGAGCGCGCCACGCCAGCCTTTGTCACGCACATAAGCCAGGTCCATGCCCTGCGACTGTTTAAGCGCCAGCATCAGCAGCAGCATGGTCAGGGCGGACCACATGACCTCGGCGACATGCTGGTCGGTGTAGCCCAGCAATGAACGGTTAAGGAATTCACCCGGCATGATCGCTATCATGAGGGCAGCCAGCAGGCCGGCCCACTTGTTGACCAGCGCCCTGCCCAGAAAAAATACGATCACAACGATAGCGCCAGCCATCATGGGCGGGATGTATACGGCGATCACATCAACCATATGCTGGTCCTGGGTTCCCATCCCCAGCAGCCAGACGATTGCAGCCATTGTGTACGAGAAGAAATTGGGCTGCAGCTCGGTGCTCCTGCCTTCGGGGAACATGAAATACGGATCGAACGGCGTCAGGGTGGGGAAATGCCTGACGATGTTATCAACCTGACGCATGTAATAATAGGTGTCCACGCCGGTCAGCTTGATCCAGTCATTCACGAATACCTGGCTGAACGGCAGGACGATCCTCAGCCAGAGGGCGACAGCCACGATGCATACGAGCAGGAATAATACAACAGCCCACGCGGGAATTTTTTTCAATATCATCGAGGCAGTTACCTTGCCGTAGATTATAACCTCGCCTGTGCGCTATGGCAAGAAAGATGATGCTCTCACTTTGACATCCACCCCACCGACCATCTTTATTTTAAGGATATCAGAATTTACATCAATCGAATGCAGCATCTTGCTGGTACTGCTATAATACAGGCATATGTATACTGATATGCTTGTATGCATGTACGGAGGGAAAAGATGAGCAGGAGAATGACAGTCGTTTTCCACAATGATGAGCTTTATACCAACCTGAAAATAGCTGCCGTCCGCCGCCGTCTCACAGCCAGCGAGATTATTGCTGAAGCAGTCACCGAGTGGCTGGAAAGCCGCGAAGATGCCGAGCTTACCCCGGTTATCAAGGCTTCACGGGCTGAATATAAAGCCATGGGTGGCCGTCCCTGGAGTGATGTCCGCAAGCAGGTGGACAAGGCAATCACCAGGAGGAGTGGCAGTAAGTAAGGCGGAAAATATTTGATGCCGGACCCCGAAGCTTATCAGATCGAAATCTCTCCCGCTGCCGACCGTGACCTTCAAAAGCTTTGCGCCTACATCCGCAGGCAGGAATTTGACCGCCTGGCTGCTGCTATTGACAAACTGGCACATGAGCCCCGACCCCATGGCATCAGGAAGATCAAAGGTGCTGTAACCGCTTACCGCATCAGGGTGGGNNTTAGTCGCCTAATAACTCCTCTCACTTTGACATCCAGCCCACCGACCATCTATGCTTAGGACAACAGAATATCTCACGCAAGGCGTCCCTGGGCCTCCCGGGGGCTTAAAGGAAAGCAAGCCGGTGTAATCCCGGCACAGTCCCGCCTGCTGTTACAGTCAGAACGCCACCTTGCGCAAAGCTACCTCCGCGGAGTTAGGGGGTGGGATTTATTATTTATGTGAATCCCCCTGCTCGAAGGAGCAGGGTTTTTTGTTTTAAGCGAGATTTTATGGACAGGTTTAACTGCATTTCGATGATAATGCCGGGGGCGACCGAGTACTGCTTCCCCGCAATAAAAACCGGGAAATAGCATGGATAACGTATTAGAGACTATCTCGGCAACATATTTCAGGCGGCTGCGCGCCAACTGGATCTCGCTGGGAGGAGCAGGGCTTTTCCTGCTGGTTACAATCGTGCTGGCCTGCGGCGCCGGCAGCGCTGCCATACCTTTCCCCGATATCTTCCAGATATTGCTGACCCGTCTGATGACGGGCGCCGCGCCGGCGGCCTTCCCCCCCACCCTGTCCACCATAGTGCTGGATATCCGCCTGCCGCGCATTTTCATGGCAGGTCTGGCAGGGGCAGCGCTGGCCATTTCGGGAGCCGCCTACCAGGGCATGTTCCGCAACCCGCTGGCCGATCCCTACCTGATCGGCATTTCGCAGGGCGCGGCGCTGGGAGCGGTGATAGGCTTCCTGCTTCCCTTCAGCATGCCGGCCGCCGCTATCCCGGCGCTGGCCTTCGCCGGCGCCCTGCTGAGCGTGCTGGCCGTCTTCCTGATTTCACGTACGGGCAAGACCCTGCCGCTGACCACCATGATACTGGGGGGCGTGGCTGTAGGAGCCTTCCTCTCGGCCATCACATCCTACCTGCTGATCATCTCGGGCGACAGGGTGCACGGCATCATCTTCTGGCTGCTGGGCACCATCTCGGTAGCCGACTGGCGGGGCGTATACATCATGCTGCCCTATATTTTAATCGGTTCAGCCATACTCCTCCTGCTGGCCCGGCCGCTAAATATCATGCAACTGGACGAGGATCAGGCCAGCCAGCTCGGCATCAACGTGGAGGGCACCAAGCTTGTCGTGCTGGGCGCCGCAACGCTCTGCACCGCCGCCTCCGTATGCTTCTGCGGCGTGATCGGCTTCGTGGGCATTATCGTCCCCCATGCCGTCAGGCTGCTCTTCGGTCCGGACTACAGACAACTGCTGCCCATGTCGCTGCTGACAGGCGCGTCCTTCCTTATCCTGGCCGATACGGCAGCGCGCACCATCCTTCCACCTACCGAAGTGCCGATCGGCGTGATCACGGCCTTCATCGGCGCCCCGTTCTTTCTCTACCTGCTCAGCCAGAAGAAAAAGGCGGTGTTTTAATGCCCGTCATCACGCTGAAAAACGCCGGCCACACATACGGAAAGCATATTGCGCTGAGCGATGTGACGCTGGAGACGCGGCCGCAGGAACTGCTGGGCATCATCGGCCCCAACGGGTCGGGCAAGAGCACGCTGCTTAAACTGATGGCCGGTCTGCTGCCTGCCAGCGCGGGTGTGGTCTGCCTGGACGGGACAGATATCAATGAACTGCGGCGCGACGCGGTGGCCCGCCGTATATCACTGGCGCCGCAGAGCGCTGCCCTGCCTGAGCTTTTTACCGCGCTGGATATCGTGCTGATGGGACGCACTCCCCACCTCGGACTGCTGCGTTATGAGAGCAAGGGTGACATCGCCATCGCCTGCAACGCACTGGAGACCACCCACACGGCGCACCTGGCAGGCAAGTGTATCAACCAGCTTTCCGGCGGCGAGAGGCAGCGCGTGGTGATAGCGCGCGCCATCGCACAGGAAGCGGGCGTTTTACTGCTGGACGAGCCAACCGCCAACCTGGATGTCAACTACCAGGTAGAGATCATGAACTTCCTGCGCTTGCTCTGCCGGGACAGGGATATGACCGTGGTGATAGCGCTGCACGACCTCAACCTGGCCTCACAGTACTGCCACCGGCTGGTCATGCTGAAGGATGGCCGCGTGTTCAGCCAGGGTACTCCAGCCGAGATCATCACGCCGCCGCTGATCAGGGAGGTCTTCGGACTCGACGTGTACGTGGGGCCGCACCCCGTCAACGGGCTGCCGGTCACGCTGGTCAGCGGCAACAACCATAACCACGGATAAGGCTACGGTGATGGAGGGAATTTTAATACTCGTCCTGGCCCTGCTTATCGACCTCGCCCTGGGGGAAGCGCCCAACCGTTTCCATCCGGTGGCATGGCTGGGCAAACTGGTCTCCTTCGAACTTAAGCTGATGCCGGGGTCGGGGAGGATACGGCAGTTCATCGCCGGGCTGCTGATGGTACTCGTTACCACAGGCGCGCTTACGCTGGGCATTCATCTGACGCTGCAATATATACAGCCGCTGAATATCTTCATTTATATACTGCTGTC
>DKFA01000049.1:53107-62688 GCA_002452695.1 Dehalococcoidia bacterium UBA6808 | reverse complement strand
GTCTTGCCGGCGCCATTGGCGCCGAGCAAGGCCACAACCAGACCGTCATCCACGGAGATCGAAATCCCGTGCAGGACCTTCACTACATTGAGGTACGAGACCTCTATGTTGGTCAGTTTTAACATCTGTTGTTGTAAATTACTGGTATTTGATGTAAGGAGCGTCTATCCATCCGGTGAGCGCTGTCATTTCTCCATTCTTGATCTGGAATACTTTCACCGACTTTGACCCGCGTCTATCAACAGGATCGGAGAAGTCCACCGGGCCATGCAGCCCTTCGACGTCATAACCTTTGACCATGCGGAAGCCTTTCTCCTCTGCAATTTTCCAGGCGGTGGCGTCACCTTTGGCTAGCACATCCAGGCTGGAGTTCTTCAATGCCTGTCTAATAATCTCCGCGTTGATCAGCGAGGCCGTCCATCCGCACAGGTAATCGTTGTTGCCGACATATTGTTTATGATTGGCTGTGCAGTATTCATTCATTTTGGGCATGCCTTTAACATCGTCTCCCCAGTTTACCGTCGGGAAGACGCCGTAGATGCCATCGCTGATATCCTTGCCTGCCAGGTCTATCAAAGCTTTGGTGAAACCGGCGTGCCCGCAGGCAATTGTCATACCCGGTGTTAATTTCAATTCATAGGCATTCTTCAATATCACGGATGTCGGGGCTGGAGTGCTGCCGATGAACAGCACGTCAGGATTCTTTGCCTTGATCCTGGTCAGAGCGTCTATCTCAGAGATAGTAGTTGTCTTATGTTCCTCGACGGTTACGATGTCGATGCCCAGATCGTCAGCGGCCACCCTGGCAGCGTCTCTTACGCCGTATCCTGTCGAGTTGCTCAGTATCGCCAGCGCCATCTTTGGTTTACCGGTGCCCTTCCAGATATTTTTCAGATAGTAGTTGCAGAAAGCAGCCCAGTCGTCACCGTAATCGGGCAGCTGCGAATACAGGCGCCCCGGCGGATTGGTCAACGAAGGAGAGCTGAAGATGACCAGGCCGGGGAAACCGGCTTTATTGGCTGCTTCCTTGGAAGCTGTAGCATCTGCTGAAGAGACTATCGTGAAGAACAGACAGCCGTCATCCATAAGTTTTTTAACGTTCGTTGTTGCGATTGCTGCATTATATGCCGTATCGTACCATACGATTTCGATTTTGTTTCCGTTGATGCCGCCCAGTTCTTCGTTGATATATTTCCAGGCGTCAAGCTCACCCTGGCCGATAGGCTGTCCTTTCTCAGCCGCAGTCCCGGTGAAGCATATGCTCATACCAATCTTGATCGGCTTCTTTACAGCAGGTTTCTCTGCCGGGGCCTGAGAGGCGCATCCGGCCAGGACCGTAAAGATGAAGGCGACCACCACAACCAGTGAAACCGCCTTGAATGTTCTGTTTTTCCTCATTAAATCCCCCTTTTTTAATTCTCTTTATCTCAAACCCTCTTGAGGGTCTTGTATTTAATATGAGAACGGCCACATCCTGTAGGATGCTTTGAATAAATTCCACCTGTGTGCCAGGCCACGCGGTTCCAGCACTAGAAATACTACCATTACCAGGCCAAAGACCATCGGGCTCAAGCCCGTAGCAAAACCGGATGGGATGTCGGGGAAGCTCCTCTCTACCAGTGGAGCAAGCAAAGTCACGAATTGTTCCAGTAGCCTGATGAAGACAACCCCGATGATCGGCCCAATCGATGTGCCCAGGCCGCCGATGATAAGAATGCCAATATATAGAATGGACTGCTGGAAGGTGAAATCTTCAGGGGTAATATGGCCTCGCCACTGGGCAAACAGCGATCCGGCGATACCTGCAAAGAAGCATCCCAGAAAGAAAGCCAGTAGTTTATATGAGAAGACATTAATGCCCATTACCTCGGCTGCCAGGTCGTTGTCCCTGACTGCAATGAAAGCCCTGCCTGCCCGGCTGCGCGCCAGGTTGGTCGCAAACAGGACGCACAATGCTGTGATCGAAATTATCAGAAAATACTGGCTTGCTTCGCTGTCAAATGACAGCGGTCCGATCGACGCGGCATCGACTCCCAGGCCCATCGATCCTTTGGTTACATCGGTCCAGTGATTTATGATCCAGATGATGATGAACTGCGCCGCAATGGTCGTGATGGCCAGGTAGAATCCCTTTACCCTCATTGAAGGGACACCAAACAGTAGCCCGATCAGGCCGGCCGCTATGCCTGACAGGAGCAACGCCAGCAGGAAGGGTATCTGAAAATTGGCCGTTAGAATGGCGGTTGTATAGGCGCCCACTGCCATGAAACCGGCATGACCTATGGAAAGCTGCCCGCAGTAACCGACCAATATATTCAGACCAATAATGGCGATGATAGTAATGCCGATCAAATTCATCACGTCCAGCCAGAACCTGGGGAAATAAAAGGGGAAGCTGAATATTAGCAGCAGAAATGCAATGAACATGACCCATTGTGTCTTGGTACGGATGATGGCAATATCCGTTGCATAAGAATAATTACGTGTACCGCAGGGAAGGCTCATCGCTTAAATCCTCTCAATCCTTTCTTCGCCAAATAGTCCATATGGTTTGATCAGCATCACCAGGATGATAATTACAAAGGGAATCAGGTCCTTGATGCCCGGGCCTATGATTGCGGTTAAATAACCGGCGCCTACATTTTCCAGAAGTCCGATCAAAGGCCCCGCTACCATGCAGCCGAGGAAGGAGTCCATTCCGCCCAATATCACCACAGAGAACGATTTGAAGCCGGTCTCGATCAACGCATTGGTGATGCCACCGATGCTGGAAATCAGCACTCCGCCGATCGCCGCTACAATGCAGGCAAAGATCCATGATAAAGAAAAGATACGGTTGATCGGTACCGCGCAGGCCTGCACGGCCAATTGATCATCTGCTGTTGCCCGCATCGCGATCCCCATCTTGTGATATTTGAAAAATAGTGACAGCAGGACGAATAGCGCCAGTGATATGCCCGCAGCCCACAGGTATTCCTGTGATATGACCGCTGACCCTATATAGACCGGTTCGTTTGGAAAAATCTGGGGAAGCTTGGCCACGCTAATTGGCCAGGCCACGACCACGATACCCTCCAGAAAATAGCCCAGTCCCAACGTGACCGCGATCAGGGAAAGCGCCGGTTGTCCGATCAACGGCCTCAGTGTGAACCGTTCTATCGCCCAGCCCAGAAAAATGGCAAAAATGACAGTCAGTATTATGCCCAACCAGATCGGGAAACGCGCCTGTACCAGCATGCCGTAGGTAAACCATGATGAGATCAGCACCAACTGTCCCAGCGCTAGGTTGGCCACACGGCTCGATTTCCAGATTAACGCGAAGCCCAGCGCGATCAGGGCATAGATCATACCCACCGCCAGGCCTGTAATCGTATACTGGATTAGCTGTTCCATCTATTCATTCCTGTAAGTCCCAAATACCGATTTGTGTGGATACCGTCCCCTTCCTGCCATCGCGGTAGGTGATGGATGCATCCACTGTCAACGAATCCTTGTCGCTATAGATTGCGTCGATAACCGGCTTGTAGCGCATTTCAACAAATTCGCGTCTAAGCTTGCGCGTGCGTGTCAGTTCTGCTTCATCAGGGTCGAACTCCTTGTGCAGCAGCATGTAACGCTTTACTCTCGACAACTCGGGCAGGTAGCTATTGACTCTGACCAGGTCTTTCTTGATCAGTTCGGCCACTTCCTGCTTTTGTGAAAGGTCGACGAAGGTTGTGTAGGCGATGCCTTTGCGCTCCGCCCATTTACCCACCATGGCGAAGTCGATATTAATAATGGCTGCCACAAATGACTTATCTCTGCCTCCGATCACCATGGCGTCCTTGATATATGGGCTGAAGCGCAGCCGCCCCTCAATATACTGCGGCGCATAACGGGCGCCGGTGACCAGTGTGCCCATATGCTCCAGCCTGTCCAGGAAAATCAGGTGCCCGTTTTCATTTATATTCACGGCGTCGCCCGTGTAGCACCAGCCGTCCTTCTTGACCCTGGCCGTCTTCTCCGGCTCGTTTAAATACTCCTTGAATGTGCAGTCGCTACGCACCAGCAGTTCACCCTCGTTATTGATGCGCACCTCGACCCCTACAGCCGGGCGTCCTACGCTCTGAAAATCAATCTCTCCTTTGTTGTGCGATGAGATGAACCCGGCTTCCGTGCTGGCGTAGGTCTGCCTCAGCTCGATGCCGACGGCATGTATCAACTTGAATGTATCCAGGCTCAGCACTGAGCTTCCTGTAACGGCAAACCTGACTTTTTTAAGCCCTAGCCTGTCTTTTAGAGGACGCAGCAGCAGGTAGTAGGCAACGGCATGCAGAATCTTCCAAAGAATGTTTGGTTTCCTGTCCTGGAAATTCAGCTCCGCTATTTTGTAACCGATCGGAATCAGCAGGTTATAGGCGAACCTTTTCAGCGGGTGGGTATCGGTTATCTTGACCTGAATTTCGCTTACCAAACTTTCCCACTGGCGTGGACCGTATATAGCGAAATCCGGTCCAACCTCTCGTGTATCTGACGCGATTGTCTCCGGTTCCTCGGCAAAATTCAGGCGGGCGCCTGTCAACAGATGTGGGATAGTGGCAAAATAACTATCTCCCACCCAGGCAGCCGGAAAGTTCGATACAAGGTCGTCTTGCTCGCTCAGAGGGTAGTAGCTTACGAAGCCGTGGGCAGTCTGGATCAAAGCGCGGTGTGTCAGTATCGCACCCTTGGGCAGGCCCGTGGTCCCGGATGTGTAGTAGATGAACGCAGTATCATCCGGTTTTCCCTGGCTTATATTTTGCTCGAACAACCCGGGGTGCTCCTTCTCATATTCCCTGCCCATTGCCAGCACATTTGCGAAGCTGACCAGCAGCGGGTTGTCGTAGTTGTGCAGCCCCTTGGGGTCCCAGTAGATGACCTTCTTTAGATTCGGCAACTCAGGCTGTATTTCCAAAAACTTGTCGGCCTGTTCCTGGTCGTTGGCTACGGCGAAGCTGGCGCCGGAGTGGCTGGCGATGTATTTTAGTTCGGAGGGCACCGAGTCAACATAGGCGCCGGTAGCTATCCCGCCCGCCGATTGCACTGCAAACTCAGCCCAGAACCATTCCGGTTCGTTGTCTCCGATGATGCAAACAACATCGCCCCGCTGCAATCCTAAACTGATCATACCCAGTGAAAGAAGTTTTACCCTGGTAAAGTAGCTTGACCAGTCATACTTATGCCAGATGCCGCGCTTTTTTACGCACATGGCGGTCTGCTTACCCCATTTGAGGTAATTCTCTTGGATTAGCTGTGGAATGGTACGTGTATCTATCATGTGGATTTACATGAGACAGGCGAATCTGAGAGTTTAGCCCGCTCTGTTAAGAGAGTCTAAACTGCTCAGCTACCTTTCTAAAGCCGAAGAGGGAGCCTTCGATGGTCTTAAAATTGACGCAGTAGGAAATGCGAAAATAGCCGGGAGTTCCAAATCCCCGGCCGGGGACTGTCAGGACATTTAATTTTTGCAATTCGTGAACAAATTCCACGTCGTTCTCAATCGGCGACCGGGGGAACATATAGAATGCGCCCTGCGGTTTCACCAGCTTGTAACCCATACTGGTCAGGTTATTATACAGGAAATTTCTTTTTTCCTCATACTCGGAAATTGACACGCTCACGTGCTGAAGGTGACGTACGATGTTCTGCATCAAGGCCGGAGCATTCACAAAGCCCAGTATGCGGTTGCAAAAAATCAGTCCGTTGATCAGCTCGGCCTTATTCTCGATTTCGGGATGGACTGCCACATAGCCAATACGCTCACCCGGCAGCGCCAGATCCTTGGAATGTGACGTGGCAATCAAGCTCCTGTGATAGGCGGGGAAAATAGGCACATACTTCAGACCGTCGTACATCAGGTTGCTGTAGACCTCGTCGCTGATAAGGTAAATATGTGTATTGTATTGCTTTTCTTTGCGAGCCAGCGCCTCCCCCATCTCCCTGACAAGCTTTTCCGGATAAACAACTCCAGTTGGGTTGTTGGGTGAATTGATAATGACAGCCCGGGTCTTTTTATGGATAGCCTTCTCCAGTTTGCTAAGATCAGGCAAAAAATCCTCCGTAGTCATCAGCGCGACGGTCTTTCCGCCGTGGTTATCAATATAATTGTCATATTCCATGAAGAAAGGAGCAAAAACGATTACCTCGTCACCTGGATTCAGGATTGCTTTCAGAATAATGTTAAGCGCTCCTCCTGCACCTACGGTCATGACAATGTCGCCTGCCGTGCAGTTTACATTGTTTTCCAGCGATACCTGTTTGGCTACAGCCGACCGGGTTTCTTCGTACCCGGCATTTTCCATATAACGGTGCATGCCTGCCAGGGGGTTGTCGCTCAGATGCTTGAGGGCCTGTTTGAACTCGGCAGGCGGCTCTATTATCGGGTTGCCCAGCGATAAATCGAAGACATTATCAGCTCCATGTTTTTTTCGTAGCAGGTTGCCCTCTTCGAACATCTTCCGTATGAACGACCCTTCCTGCATCCGCCTTCTTACATTTTCAGATAGCGACACTGGCAGCAACCTCCTTTCCTCTGGCAAAAGCCCTGAGGTTCAGGTCATGTATCCTTGCCGGGAGCCTTTCACTAATACATTTCTTCCACAGATCATCGCTAATCTTTATCGGGAAGAATCTGGACAAATAACCCAGCATAAAAATATTCAGCGCCCTTACGTCTCCCAGCCTCTCAGTCTCTTTCGACCCCTCGACCACTAGCGTTTTAGCGGTCCTTTGTCTGAAAGACTCGATGATCAATTTGTCAGCAGGGTACTTTTGAGTACCAAGTGAGATCGACAACGGCGGGATTGCATGATTATTGATAATGACCAGCCCGCCCGGCCGAACATAGTTGACCCAGCGCGCCGCTTCCAGTTTTTCAAAAGCCAGCAATATATCCGCGCCATGCGGGCTGATCAAAGGGGCGTAAACAACCGGTGCAATACGCAGGTGGCTGGTCACGCTGCCGCCGCGCTGCGCCATGCCCAGGGTGTCGGTCTTTTTAACGTCCAGCCCCATGGCCAGAGCTGTATCTCCCAGTATGTCGCTGGCCAGTATGATGCCCTGGCCGCCGACTCCGACCATCAGGATATCCTGCTTTTGCGTATCCATTTTGCTCACTATAATCTATTTCCCCGATACCGGCACGATAGCCCGTTTGGGACATATTTGGCTGCAGATGCCGCACTCATCGCCCATGCACGCGTTAATATCAATGTGCAGCTTGCCGTCCTTTTTTTGTATGGCCGGGCAGCCAATCATCAGGCAGACATCACAATTGTTGCACTTATCCGTGTCTACCTGCCGCGGGTTGCTGCGCTTCTTGTTTTTCACAGCGCAGTCGCCTCTCACTATCACAACGGAAAGCTCATCGTGGTCCAGCGCTGATTTGATCGCTTGCCGGACTGCCTTAACGTCAAAGGCATTAACCACCTGTACATCGTTGACGCCGATGCCCCTGACTATTTTCTCTATATCGACGGCCTTTGTCACGATGCCCTGGGCTGTTACGCCTGTGCCAGGGTGGTCCTGGTGCCCGGTCATGGCGGTCGTGCCATTGTCTAACACCAGCACCGTTATTTTCGCATTGTTGTAAACGGCATCAACTACGCCGGTAATGCCTGAATGCATAAAAGTGGAATCGCCTATCACGGCTATCACCTTGCCGCTTACGCCGGCTTTTTCCAGACCGATGGCCTGGCCTATGCTGGCGCCCATGCAGGCTGTTGTATCCATGGCCCTCAAGGGAGGATAGGCTGCCAGAGTGTAGCAGCCAATATCGCCCGTAATGATCAAATTGGACTCCGTTGCCGATTTGCCTGCCGCATCAAGCAATTTGGCGCGCTGTCCCATGGTGCTTAAAACAAAAAATGCCCCCGAGTGCGGGCATCCTGGACAAAGTAGCGGAGGTCTGCCGGGCAGGTCTTTAACTGCGTGTGCATCAACGATTCTGCCTGTTTCCTCCTCGATTCCGGCCTTTACTGCTGCATTATAAACGGACAAGCTGTTAAGCTCACCGGCGCGCGGGATGTGCTGCTTGCCCTCAACATTTATGCCCAGTATCTTTATACCTTCCTCAAGGAATGGGTCGAGTTCCTCCACCACAAACGACTTTTTCACCTTTCCTGTAAAACTGCGCAGCAATTTGGGCGGAAGCGGATAGATCATGCCGAGCTTCAGGAAAGAGGCATCAGTGAACGCTTCGCGTGCATACTGATATCCCACTCCGCCCGTAATAATGCCAAGCCTGTCCGGTCCCTGAATAATGCGGTTCATGTTTGTGTTTTCAGCAAATTCCACCAGTTCGGTAATGCGCTTGTGCATATTAGGTACCCTGGTTCGGGCATTGCTCGGCAGCATAACGTATTTTTCCACGTCATGCTGAAATCTCTTACTTCTGGCCGGGCGGGAATGTGATTCATCAATTTCCACCACCGACTTGGAATGTGCTACCCGCGTGGTTATACGGAAAAGCACCGGGGTATCATATTTCTCGCTCAATTCATAGGCAATCTGGATAAAATCATAGGCTTCCTGGCTGTCCGCCGGTTCTAACATGGGGACCCTGGCCAGCTTTGCAAAATGCCTGTTGTCCTGCTCACCCTGCGAGCTGTGTATGCCAGGATCGTCCGCAGAGATAACCACCAGCCCGCCGTGAACACCAGTCGTAGCGGCCGCCATAAAAGGATCAGCGGCAACGTTCAACCCCACATGTTTCATCGAAACCAGGGTCCTCACGCCGGCATATGAGGCGCCCAGGCCGACTTCCATGGCTACCTTCTCATTGGTCGACCATTCGGCGTAAATATCTTTATGTTCCGCTATGGCCTCGAGGATTTCAGTGCTGGGCGTGCCCGGGTAGGCAGTCGCTACCTGAGCTCCGGCATGGTATGCGCCCAGCGCAATCGCCTCATTGCCTGAAAGAAGTTTCCTTACCTTGTTCATGCTATCTCGATTTGCAATCAGGTTAAAATCGAACGTTTATTATACTGGCGATTAATATTCAAATTCAACCTAAGCTCGCCTAAAATATGGAAGGCTTCTTCTTCAGTTGTTCGATCAGGCTGTCCAGCCCGATAGCCGGCAATGTCAGGCTCTGCAGCCCCCCGGCGGACAGATGGATCGCCAGTTCGGCTGCCTTTTCATTGCTCGGCGCTTCGACGATATGGACAAAATCGTATTGACCCAGCAGAGCGTACTGCGCCAGTATCTTAACGCCCATATATTCGACCTCTTTATTCAATTCTTTGAGCTTCTCAGGATATTCTTCAATAGCCTTTCTGCCGTCGCCGGTTAGTGTTGAGAGCATCAGATATATAGCCATGCCCGCCTCCTCTGAGATATTATTAGTTCACCAATCCGTAATTACTGGATAAACCATATTGTAACATGTATACTATAAACCGTGTAACTTGACATAGATATATATGGTAATATAATATACCCCAAGAAATTCAGAATAAATATTTGATACGAACTTAGCATAGATGCACGCCAATAAATATATCTACGCAAGGTGACTCTGGATAAGCTGCTGCAGCCCCGTAGCAGTGCTGGAGTCACGTTCC
>DKFA01000049.1:0-53052 GCA_002452695.1 Dehalococcoidia bacterium UBA6808 | reverse complement strand
TTTGCCGATTTTGGCAGCCTGCAACACGCCAGCTCCGGCAGCAACCGAAAACAAGCCTGCTGCTCCAGCAAGCGGTTCAACAGCAGCCAATCCGTCTGACAATAAGGTTTATGAATTCAGCTACAGCGTCTTTTTCCCGCCGGTGCACAAGAACGCGCTTCTTGCCCAAAAGTTCTGCGACGAAATCGACAAGAGAACCAATGGAAGGGTTAAAATCACTGTCTTTGCCGGTGGTACCCTGACCAAAGCCGATAAGGTCTATGACGGCGTGGTCAACGGCCTTTCCGACCTGGGCATGTCGGTTGTTTCCTACACCAAAGGCCGCTTCCCCGCATCGGAGCTTGTCGAATTGCCCCATGGCTACCTTAACGGCTGGGTTGCGACACGTGTAGCCAATGATTACTACAACAAGTTCAAGCCTGCGGAACTCGATGACGTGCATGTGCTCTATTTCCATGCGCATGGTCCCAGCGTGCTTCTGACTGTCAGTAAACCAGTTCGTCAGTTGGAAGATATGAAGGGTCTGGTAATCAGGTCAACCGGCATTGGTGCTGCCATCATCGGGGCGTTGGGTGGCAAAGGCTATGGAGCAGCCCAGAACGAAGCATATGACCTGATGTCCAAGAACACCATCGACGGCAGCTACACTCCCCGCGAGGTGTTGGAAGGCTGGAAGCAGGCCGAGATTGTCAAATACGTCACGCAGTGCACTGACGTCGGCAGCACAGCCAATATGTTTGTCGTAATGAACAAGGATAAGTGGAATAGCCTCCCGGCCGATATCCAGGATGTTTTCACCCAGGTCAGCAGGGAATGGATCGATAAGCATGGCATGGTCTGGACCAATTATGACGTCTCCGCTATGAATTATTTCCAGACTTTCGAAGGCCGTGAGGTGATTAACCTCTCCGCTACCGAATCAGCCCGCTGGGTGGATGCCACCTTGCCTTTGACTGCTGATTTCATTCGAGATCTTTCCAGCAAGGGTTTGCCATCTGCTGAATATGAAAAATTCCTTGTTGAAAAGGCCAGGGAGTATGCGCCTCAATCTCCTTCGGATGAAACCATCATAGAGTTCAATAAGAAAGAGTTCGGAAAATAGATAATAAAAATAGATAATAAAGGTAAATAGAATATAGCAATCAGCCGCTGGGTGAATATTCTTGAGATTATTATTCAGCAATTTTGAAAAATTTGTGACAGCGTGTTCCAAATGGGCCAATTATGTTGCCTGTCTGGCGCTGGCTGTTATGGTTGTTATTGTAGTGGCCGATATCATAGGCAATAAATTGTTCAAGACACCTGTACCCGGCGGCATTGAGCTCGTCAGCTATTTTAGCGTGATAGCTGTCTCATTCGCCATTGCCGAAACACAACTCGCGCACGGGCATATCGAAGTCGAAATGTTGGTCACAAGGTTGCCCAAAACAGCCCAGAAAATCATCGCCACCTTTGTCTATCTGCTTTCCATTGTTCTTTTTATCATCCTGTCTATACGCAGTTTTAAATATGGAACTGCTCTCCAGGCCAGCGGCGAAGTCTCTATGACCATGGCTCTGCCTTATTATCCTTTTGTCTGGGCCATGGGGTTTAGCTGTATCGTTGTTATCCTGGCTTTGATAATGCAGCTTTTAAAGGTGTTGAGGGAGAGCTAATGCTATGGACCCCGTAGTAATCGGCATCGTAAGCATCATACTCCTGATAGTGATCTTCCTGCTCCGCATGCCCGTCGGCTTTACCATGGCCCTGGTCGGAGTGGTTGGATTCAGCATGTTCGTTACGCTGGATGCCGGTATGAACATACTGGCAAGAGACTTCTTTGATATCTTTTCATCTTATTCACTGACAGTGATCCCCATGTTTACCCTGATGGGTTGTATTGCTTCAGAATCCGGTATGAGCCTGCGACTCTACGATGCCGGGTATGTTCTCTTCAGCCGGTTCCGCGGCGGGCTGGCCCTGGCCACCATTCTTGGCTGCGCAGGTTTTGCTGCCATCAACGGCTCCACCAGCGCCACCGCGGCAGCTATGGGCAAGGTCTGCATACCGGAGATGAAACGCTATAAATATGACGATTCGCTGGCTACCGGTGTGGTTGCTGCCGCTGGTACACTGGGCATCATGATTCCTCCCAGCACAATCTTTATTGTTTACGGAATTCTCACGGAGCAATCTATCGGCAAGCTCTTTATAGCCGGAGTCCTGCCCGGTCTGCTTATCGCCGTGCTGCTTATGGCTGCCATAGTCATCATGGTCTGGCGCAAGCCTGAACTGGCGCCTGCCGCAGTCGGCTCCACCTTTAAGGAAAAAGTCGAAGCGCTGGCCGGCGTCACCGAGATGCTGATTTTATTCTGTTTCGTGATCCTGGGACTTTTCTTTGGCTGGTTCAGCCCAACGCAGGCAGGCGGTGCAGGTGTGGGCGGTGCTATCCTGATTGGACTTGTCACACGGACACTTACCTGGCCAGGGTTTGTCAATGCGCTTAAAGATGCCGTACGGGTTACGGCTATGGTCATGGTTATTGTGGCAGGAGCTACAGTCTTCGGGCATTTCATCGCTGTAACCAAAATACCCATGATGCTGACAGACTGGGTTGGGGCGCTGCCGCTTCCACCAATGGCAATTATGGCGGTGGTTATCGTCATTTACCTCATCGGTGGGTGCTTCATGGACTCACTTGCGCTGATAACCCTCACCATCCCCGTCTTCTTCCCGGTCGTCCTGGCGCTGGGGCTTGATCCGATCTGGTTCGGAGTCGTCATCGTATTGGTAACCGAGATGGGCGTCATCACTCCGCCGGTCGGTCTGAACGTATATGTAATTCATGGCGCGGCCGGGGGAGTGCCGCTGGAAACGATTTTTAAGGGCATCTTTCCTTTCCTTATTGCCCTTGTCATAGCTGCCGCCATATTGCTGGCTTTCCCGCAGATCGCTACCTTCCTGCCCAGCATGACGCGCTACTGATTATCAAACCTCCGCAGGAGATTAAACAGTATGATTACCATCCCGGAAATGTTGGCCAGAAATGCCAGGCTCTACGCAGATGATTGCGCGCTGGTCGAGCTGAAACCATCGAAAAAATTTCGCCGTGAGATCACATGGAAAGAATTCGATAGTGAAGCCAACCGCGTCGCCAATTCGCTGTTGAGTTGCGGCGTGAAAAAGGGCGACAGGGTCATTCACTGGATGATGAATTCCATCGATTGGCTGATCGCCTATTTCGGCATACTGCGTACCGGCGCCTGGGTAGTGCCCCTCAATTTCCGCTTTAACAGCAGCGATCTTATTTATTGTGCAGACATTTCTGAGGCCAGGACAGCCATCGTTGGAGAGGAGTTCTTCGAACGGATCAATGAAGCGCGCCCTCATCTGAAAAAAATTAAGAAGTTCATTGCCGTCCCGGATAATGCTCCTGGATACATGGATAACTACCGGGATTTTATTGCCGGAATGGGCGACCAGGCGCCAAAGATCGAGCTGCGCGATGACGAGGGTTGCAGTCTTTATTTCACTTCCGGTACCACGGGGAAACCCAAGCCGATCTTATTAACGCATAGCAATATTAAAAGCGCAGCTATTACTGAGTGGGCGCACCACCGCCAGACCCGCGATGATAATTTCATTCTCATTCCTCCCCTCTACCACACCGGTTCCAAGATGCACTGGTTCGGCAGCCTGATCGTCGGCGGGAAGGCCACTCTGCTCAACGAGGTCGGACCTCGCAACATTTTGGAAACGGTGGACAGGGAGAAAGGCACGATCGTCTGGTTACTTGTGCCCTGGGCGCACGATATACTCGTAGCGCTGGAGAAAGGAGAGCTAAACAGAAAGGACTACAATCTTGATTCATGGCGGCTGATGCATATCGGCGCGCAACCTGTGCCGCCTTCATTGATACGGCAGTGGAAACAGGTTTTCCCCAATATGCAATATGATACTAATTACGGATTGACCGAATCGACCGGTCCGGGTTGTGTTCATCTCGGCATTGAGAACCTGCACAAGGCCGGCGCCATCGGCAAAGCAGGGTTCAACTGGGAAACTAAGATCATCGATGACAAAGGCCATACCCTGGGTAAAAATCAGGTCGGCGAACTGGCTGTGCGTGGCGACGGGGTTATGAAGGAGTATTATAAAAACCCGGAGAAAACCGCTGAATGCCTCAAGGACGGCTGGCTGTTAACGGGTGACATGGCCACCATGGACGATGACGGTTTTATCTTTCTGGTGGACCGTAAGAAAGACCTCATTATTACAGGCGGTGAGAACATTTTCCCTGTTGAAGTGGAAGATTGTTTACATAATCATAAATGCGTTAACGATGTGGCTGTCATTGGGATCCCTGATGAACGTCTGGGGGAGATAGCCGTTGCGATTATAGATATTAAGCCCGGCGACCATTTAACCGAAGAAGAGGCTATCGAGTTCTGCAAGACACATCTTGCCCGACATAAAGTGCCACGCAAAGTTATTTTTGACAAGGTGCCTCGCAATCCTACCGGCAAGATCGAAAAACCCAAACTGCGGGCAAAGTACTCGTGTAGATAGACGGCTTCTGTTCCTATATTGTCAGTTGTTTTTTTCTACTGTTTTTTTCTGCGGCTTACGCTCAAAATGCCTGAAACTTTGTGTAGCGCAAACGTATTAAGCTATAATTTCCTCTTTAGGAGGGTTCCTTGTTAAAGACGCATAACTGTGGAGAGTTGCGCACCCGCAATATCGGTGAGTTTGTGACACTGGCCGGTTGGGTGCATCGCCGCCGTGATCTCGGCGGACTCATTTTTATCGACCTTCGGGACAGGGAAGGCCTGGTCCAGGTTGTCTTCAATCCTGAAATATCAGCGGATACCCACGAAAAGGCCACTGTTCTGCGCAACGAATATGTTATTCAGGTTATGGGCAGGGTTGAGAAAAGGCCGGTGGGTACGGAAAATCCCAGGTTGCCCACAGGCGAGATCGAAGTCTTCGCCACGAATATCAATATCATGAATACCTCAAAGACGCCGCCTTTTTATATCAATGAAGAAGTCGATGTCGATGAGTCCATCTTGCTCAGATACCGTTATTTGCATCTTCGCCGGGCTACTATGCGGGATAATTTGATACTGCGGCACCGCGTGATCAAGTTTATGCGTGATTTTCTCGATGCCCGCGGGTTTATCGAGGTTGAAACTCCCATCCTGGTCAAAAGCACCCCGGAAGGCGCTCGTGATTATGTGGTGCCCAGCCGGGTTCATCCCGGCCAGTTTTATGCTCTGCCCCAGTCGCCTCAACAGCTCAAGCAGCTCCTGATGGTGGCAGGCATTGAAAAATATTATCAGGTTGCCCGCTGTTTCCGTGACGAAGACCAGCGCTCCGACCGCCAGCCTGAGTTCACTCAACTTGATATCGAGATGAGCTTCATTTCCGAGGAGGATATACTGAGCTTGTGTGAAGATATGTTTACCTCACTTATCGAAACCCTCACTCCTCACATCAAGTTGCTCAAACCCTTCCCCCGCTTGACTTACGCCGATGCCATGGAGAGGTTCGGCTCTGATAAGCCCGATATCCGCTTTGGCATGGAGCTAAAAGATATCTCCTTCATAGCCGGCAACAGCGAGTTCGCCATCTTCAAATCGGCCATCCAGAACAAAGGTGTGGTCAAGGGCATCTGTGTGCCCGGCTGTGCAGGATATTCAAAGAAGCAGTTGGAGGAATTGACCGAGATGGCCAAATTGTCGGGCGCCGGAGGTCTTGTCTCACTGGCCTGGCACGCTGAAACAGGCGACGGCAATATCGAACACCTGTCCCTGGAACAGGTCAGGTCTGTTGCTGCCAGGTACCTCAGTCTGGAACAACTGAGGGATGTTGTGCGTATGTTTGACGCCAAACCGGGCGATCTCATTCTGCTGGCTGCCGGCAAAAAGGACATGTGCAACAGGGTGCTTGATGAGATTCGCAGGGAGATGGGCAGGCGGCTGAATCTATGTGATCCCGCCACGATGGCCTTTGCCTTCATCCTTGATTTTCCGTTGTTTGAATGGAACGAAGACCGCAAGGGTTGGGACTCCATGCACCATCCCTTTACAGCCCCCATGGAGGATGATATCCCGCTGCTGTCATCAGACCCGGGTAAAGTCCGCGCCCGCCACTATGATATTATCTGCAACGGCTTCGAGCTTTCCAGCGGCAGCATCAGGATACATACCAGGGAAATGCAACAGAAGATATTTGACATACTTGGATATTCCAGCGAAGAGATACTCAACAAGTTCGGCAATTTCATCGAGGCCTTCGAGTATGGTGCCCCACCCCACGGCGGGATTGCGCCGGGCATCGACCGCTTTCTTATGCTTTTGACCAATAGCAGGACTATCAGGGATGTGATGGCTTTCCCTAAGAATCAGGCTGCCGTTGACCTCATGCAGGACGCTCCATCATCGATTTCCAGCCAGCAGTTGAAGGATTTGCATCTGGCCCTGATCGATATGGAGCAACCGACATAGCCTTTTTGAAGTCGAAATAGTCAATGTTATAATAATTCAAGGTGATACGCAGAATATGAAAACTTCATCCGAAAAAATGGACAACTGCCAGGTAGCTCTCACGGTAGAAATGGAAGGCCCCGAGACCGACAAGTATATGGCGCTCGGTCTGGAACACGTGGCCAGGGAAGTTACTCTACCAGGCTTCCGCAAAGGCAAGGCGCCCAAAACGCTGGTTGAACAGCAGGTGGGCCGACATGTTATCCTGCAGGAAGCCATCGAACACATGATACCGGAGGTCTACCAGGAGGCGCTCAAGCTGGAATCGATCACTGCCATTGCCGAACCTCATATAGAGCTGTTGGGAGTTGAACCGGTTAAATTCAAGGTGGTTGTGCCGACCAAGCCGGAGGTTACCCCGGGCAATTACCGCGAGATAAAAATGCAACTGGAGAAAAAGGAAGTCACCGACGAGGAGGTCAACCAGGTCATCGAACAATTGCGCATGCAGTTCGGCAGCCTGGTCCCTGTGGAAAGGGAGATCAAGTTCAATGATGTCATAACCCTTGATATAACCGGTAAATGCAATGAAGAGCAGGTCCTGGACAGAAAAGATGCCAGCTTCGAGGTCAGGGAAGGCTCAAAGTATCCCGTTCCTGGTTTTGCTGAAAAAATGGTCGGGCTGAAGAAGGGCGATAATACCGCTTTTACCATCAGCTTCAACGACGATTTTGAAATCAAGGACCTGGCGGGCAAGGACTGGTCATTCTCTGTCACGGTCAAAGATGTTAAGGAAGTGAGCCTGCCCGAAGTCAATGACGAGTTCGCCAAAAATTCAGGCGCCGAGACTGTGGCTGACCTCAAAGCCAAAATAAAGGAAAGTATGCAGTCACGTGCCGATGAGGCTGCCCGAAAAGAGTTTGAAAACAACCTTATCCGCGCCATTATCGAGGGCAGCCAGATCGTTTTCCCACCTGTGCTGGTGGACAAGGAAGTAGAGCATATCATTGAGGAGGAAGCCCGCAATTTCCCCGAAGGTATGAAAGGCCTGGAAAATTACCTTTCAGCTTCCAAGAAGACACTTGAGCAACACAGGGAAGACCTCAAACCTGCAGCTGCAGACAGGGTCAAAGCTTATCTGGTAACCAGCAAGATCGGCGAACTGGAAAATATAACCGTCTCCGATGACCAGATCAACGAGCAGATCGAGACTATGATCAAAGCGGACGAGAGTCGCGCAGATAAGGTCAGGCAGCTTTTCGGCCTGCCCCAGCCCAGGGAATCCCTGCGTGAAATGATCGTTATTAACAAGACAATGGACTTGCTGACCAAAATGGTGACCGGTCAGCAGTAAGCAATAAAACAAATATTGGAGGTTAGTAAATGGAAAGATCACCGCTTGACATAATTCCGACTGTCATAGAAAGCAGCGCCAGGGGCGAGAGGTTTATGGACATCTACTCGTTGCTGCTTAAAGAGAGAATCATCTTCCTGGGAACACAGATCGACGACCAGGTGGCTAATGTTGTAGTAGCTCAGCTCCTTTACCTTGCCAGGGAAGACCCCGATAAGGACATCAGTATCTACATCCACTCCCCGGGCGGTGTTGTAACGGCGGGTCTGGCCATCTATGATACAATGCAATTGATCCAGCCGGAAGTTTCCACTATCTGCGTAGGCTCCGCCTACAGCATGGGTACAGTGCTGCTTTGCACAGGCGCTAAAGGCAAGAGATTTGCTCTGCCCAACTCAACTATTCACATGCACCAGGGCCGCGCCGGTACACAGGGTCAGATCACTGATATCAAGATCGCTGCAAAGGAGTTCGAGAGACTTGATGAACTGGTGGCTAAAATTTTATCCAAGCATACTGGCCAGCCCTACGAGAAAGTCCGACAGGATACTGACAGGGATATTTATTTTAATGCCGAACAGGCGGTCGAATACGGTCTCATAGACGGTATTTTGACAGCCTCGACTAAAAGAAGTAAATCGCAGTCCGGATAAATAACGAGGGGCTTGGCCAAGCAGCCCTTGTTTATTTATCCATCATTTTACAGATCAAACAACCCTGTTTATCTCCGCTGTTAGGTCGTAGCCATTTATTATCTTTCCTGACGCATCGGCCAGCTTCTTATCGGCATTGATCCTTATCCTGCCTTCGCTGAAGGCTTTTAACGTATGGATGATCAAGGGGATTTCCCTGCTGAAGCCGGCCCTGCGGATGGCTTTAAAAAGGCTGTTCTCTTCACCCTGCTCAATCTTGATTTTTGATATTGAGGCAGTGTCTATTTGATACCACAAATCATCGAAGTCGGGTCCTGTAATAGCATAGCTGCAATAGGTTATCACAGGCCCCCTGTCGAGCTGCGGAGTAACCAGGTGCATCATCACGCCGGAACGTGTGGCTTTCTCGCTAATCAACTGCCAGATAACCTCCTGCCAGGTGCCTTTGGGACCGTCCGGCAAAGCAGGATGCAGGTTGATCATATCGTACCTGCTGCACATCTCACTGCCAACGATCAACATGTACCCTGCCAGGATACAAATATCTACGTTGTAATTACTTAACAGCGACATCACCTTACGGTCGTATTCCATTCGCCAGTCCGGCAGTTGCTCATCTTTCACTGCAATATTTTGCTGGCGGGCTGCGGCAAATTTCTTTACCGACAGGCAGACCAGAGGTATCTGATATTTGTTTACAAGGTCTATAAATCTATCCGTCTTCTCTGCCTCCCCTGGTTCCCTGCTACAGAAGACGAACTCTATCTTAGCCTTAAGCTCGCCCTTCTCTATGCTGTTAACAGCTTCGATAAGCAAATTCCTCGAACTGTCCCCCCTTGCGGTAGAAAACCAGCCGATCTTCAGCATTATTCTTCCCTGTTGCTTCGTTTGCGCAATCTGGCTGTAGTGCTGACCAAATGCAACAGCACGTTGGATTTCCTGCCATCGATCTTTGCCTTTGACAGGGAGTCCAGAAATTCTGTGTTGTTATTAAAATCTTCCATCGCTATGTGCACATAGCCGATCTCAGCCGGACTGTGCGCATCCGACCCGGCGCTCATGACCTTGTGAAAACGCTGCGCTAGCTCAATGGACTTCTTGCCGATGCCCGGATAAAGGCTGCGGGAGTTGAATACCTCTATGATATCGACCTCGTCCATGATGCTTTCCAGCTTTTTCAGGTTGCGGAAGGCGGACGGACGAACCCTGTCAAAAGGGTGGGGGATACAGACCAGGCCATTTTGCTCACGTATCCGCCTGATCGTGTCTTCAACAGAGATATTATTGGGGATGTCCTCATTTAAAAACATGCCCATGATCTCGCCGTATGGGGTCATAATCTCTTCGCAGACTATGACCTTGAAGGGGGCGATTCTGGCCAGGTCCCGGGCGCCTCTGGTAGTGCCGTGGTCGGAAAGACCAATACAATCGATGCCTTTGGTCTGGCAGGCCTTGATCAATTGATCGTAGGACATATAGGAATCAACTGAGCGCCAGCTATGCACATGCAGGTCGGCATTAAGCAACGGTCAGAGCCTTTCCAGATATTCGCCAGTCCTGGTGTCGACTTTAATCTTATCGCCAGTGTTGAGGAAGAAGGGCACCTGGATCGTGATACCCGTCTCCAGCTTGGCTGGTTTGCCTCCCGCGCTGGCCGTATTACCTTTAAATCCCGGCCCTGTTTCCACTATTTGCAACTCGACCGAAACGGGCAATTCTACGCCTATAGCTGTGCCCTTGTATATGACAATCTCAAGGTTCATATTTTCCTTCATATAGTTGATGGCATCGCCGATCAATGCTTTCTCCACCGCAAACTGTTCATATGTCTCGGCATCCATAAAATGGAATAGATCACCATCGTTATACAGATACTGCACAGGGCGTCTTTCCAAAAATACTTTGGCAAATTTTTCACTGGCCTGAAATGACTTCTCAATCGTATGCCCGCCCTTGATGTCTCTTAAACGTATTCTAATCTGCGCTGAACCCCTTCCCATTTTGATATGGTTATAGTCAAGCACCTGGTACAACTGACCGTCCAGCATTATTGTGATTCCCTTTTTTAATTCACCTGCATCGATCATGGCATTTATCCTCCAGATATCAGGGCGTTTTTATCCGATTTTGTCAGACAGATAATTTTTCCGTCCTTTATTGTAACAGTATCTTCGATCCTTATGCCTCCCCAACCCGGGATATATATGCCTGGTTCCACTGTGAAAACCATGCCTTCCTGGAGCTTATCGCTGCTCCGGGTCCCCAGCCTGGGTGCTTCATGCGTTTCAAGTCCCACGCCATGCCCTAAACCGTGTCCGAAGTTTTCTCCATAACCGGCGTTGCTGATCATGGACCTCACCAGCCCATCGGCGGCTGAGCACTCCATTTCAGGTTTTATCAACGTCAACCCTGCGTTCTGGGCGCTCAATACGATATTATAGATATTATTAAAAGTATTGTCTTCTTTCCCAATTATAAATGTGCGGGTCATGTCGCTGCAATACCCATGATAGCTGGCGCCCAGGTCGATTATTATGGGTTCCCCTTCCCCAATCACCTTTTCACCGGGACGCGCATGCGGCAACGCAGCATTGGTGCCGGAGGCAACTATTATATCGAACGGCATCAAACCGCTCTCATTCTGCCGCATAAAACTTTCCAGCTCCCAGGCAAACTGCTTCTCGGTTATTCCAGTCCTCAGATGTGACCTGATGTACGTCACAGCCAGATCCGCTATGTCGCACGCTTTAGCGATGCAAGTTAGCTCCTCGGCATCTTTGATAATCCTTAATGACTCAACCATATCGGTAGTTTGTACGATCTGTACCAAACCAGCTTTCTCGCGCAGGGATTTTATTATTGCTTGGTACTGGGAAACGGTCATGTGATCAACCTCGATTCCAAGCTTGATAATACCCAGGTCTACAAGGCGGGAGGGAAGCCATTCGCTAACATCGCTTGTGATGTAGCTTATCTCAAATGCAGGGGACTCAGATCTGGCCTGTTCCACATATCTGAAATCCACCGCCAGCACGGCTCTTGTCTGTGTTACGATAACCCAACCTGCTGATCCGGTAAACCCTGTGATGTATCTGCGGTTGCAGGGATATCCGATCAGGATACCGTCAATCCCTTCAATTTCCAACTTCCGGCGGAGCGCATTTAACCTGTTCAGCATATACTATCGCTCTTCGCCCTGTTCAGAAGCAACTTTCTTTCCATGATATTTGTAAATTCTTTTAGTTGTTTTGCAGTCAGGATACCTGCTGCAAGCCAGAAATTTGCCGAATTTGCCATATTTAAGCACCATCTCGCTGCCGCACTCAGGGCACTTCTCTTCACTTGCTTTCATCTTGCTGTTCTCGTTGCCGCTGTCGCTGGGCTTTTGCCAGTTTTTTTGCCCCAACGCCATTTTACCCGTGCATTTAGGGTAATCAGGGCAGGCCAAAAACCGGCCGTAACGTCCTGCTTTCACTATCATGGTCTTTCCGCAAATCGGGCAGGGTTCCGTTGGTGTTTCGCCTTCCGGCGCTTCTTTCTGGCTACCATTTCTGACGCCTGAATTAAGCGGCTTTTTCCCCTTGCATTCGGGATAATTTTCGCAGGCCAGGAACTTTCCGAATCTGCTTGATTTCACCACCATCGGTCCGCCGCATTCGGGGCATTTCTCCTCCGCTTTAATCACAATCTTCGGGATATTGGTCTGCGCCTCACGCAGGTCATTGTCAAACGGGCCGTAAAACGATTTGATAACCGATGACCATTTGAGTTTTCCTTTTGCGATCTCATCCAGTTCATCCTCCATCTTGGCTGTAAAATTAAAATCTACAATATTTGGGAAACTGGATACCAGCAGATCGTTGACTATCATGCCTATCTCTTCCGGACGCAGTTTGCCCCCATCCTTATATACATAACCTCTGTCCAGAATTGTCGAGATAATAGGAGCATATGTACTGGGCCGCCCGATGCCTTTTTGCTCAAGAGCCTTGATCAGGGTAGCTTCTGTATAACGGGCAGGTGGTTGAGTAAAAAACTGCGCCGGGAATAGCTGGACAAGCTCGAGAATCTCGCCCAGGGAAAGCTGTGGAATCACATTCTGATCCTCATCAAACTCGTCTTTCTCTTCGTCCTTTCCTTCAATGTAAAGCGCCATAAACCCCGGGAATTTCAGCGACGAAGCTTTGGTCTGAAGCAGATATGATTTTTTAGAGGCGGGGCTTGCCGCCTTAATGTCAATGGTAAGTGTATCGTAAAGGGCATTGGACATCTGGCTTGCGATGGCGCGTTTCCATATCAGTTCATACAGCGCAAATTGATCTCTATTAAGAAATTTCTTGATTTGCACGGGCTCCCTGTGGGCCCTGGTGGGCCTGATGGCTTCATGCGCTTCTTGTGCCATCTTGACTTTCTTGCTGAAATGCCGGGCTGAAGGTGGAAGATATTTGCCTTCAAAAGATGCTTTTATATAGTCTCTTATCTCATCTATTGCAGTAGCCGCCATGTGAGTGGAGTCTGTGCGCATATACGTAATCAACCCTGTATCGCCTTCTTCCCCGATCGGCAAACCTTCGTACAACTGTTGCGCTATCATCATGGTCTTTTTAGCCGTAAAGTGGAGCTTGCGTACAGCTTCCTGCTGCAGGGTGCTGGTGATGAAGGGCGGAGCCGGCTGCCGGTTGACCTCTTTTCTGTCTACAGCGCTAACGCTGTATTTCGACATCTTGAGGTCTGCTACTATCTCGTCGCAGCGCTGTTTGTCAGGTATGGGCAGCTTCTTGCCCCTTTCATAACCTATGAATTGCGCTCTGAAACTGCCATTCTTCTTATCTTTTTGCTTTAATTCTGCTTCAATCGTCCAGTATTCCACCGGCACAAAAGCGAGTATTTCCCTTTCTCTGTCGACAACCAGCCTCACCGCAGCCGATTGAACCCTGCCTGCCGAAAGTCCTTTCAGCACTTTTTTCCAAAGCAGTGGACTGAGTTTATAGCCCACCAGACGATCAAGCACGCGCCTGGCCTGCTGCGCATCTACCATCCGCATGTCTACCAGGCGGGGATGTCGGAATGCTTCCTCAACCGCTTCCCTTGTAATCTCGTGGAAAGTGACCCTGTGTAGCGGCGCCTTCCCTTTATCCAGTTTGGCAGCTTCGATCAGGTGCCAGGAAATGGCCTCGCCTTCCCGATCGGGGTCGGTTGCCAGGAAAACGGCTGACGCGGTTTTGGCCAGGTCTTTGATCTCATTGATCACCGCTTTGCGTTGGGGTATTAAGCGATATACCGGTTCAAATCCGTGCTCAATATTGATACCAAGGCTGTTTGCCGGCAGATCGCGTACGTGCCCCATAGTGGCCCGGATAACATAGCTTTTGCCCAGTATTTTATTCAGTGTTTTGGCTTTTGCCGGGGATTCGACGATAACAAGTTTAACAGCCATTTTTTCCCTGCGATTTACGATTTTAAATCATACTCTTATTCAGTACATAATTCAGGTTTCCGGTATGTTTTATCTGGCCGTTGATTTCCATCATGGCCAGACTACTCTGTATTATTGCGGCATTCAGGCCGGTGGCTCTGCAAATCTGGTCGATATGCCCTTGCCCGTCGCCGATGCATTTTATTATAATGGATTCTATTTCATTAGATGCGTTGATAGCCTGCATCTGTATCTGCTGCGCTATCTCAGTCAAATTAAGCTCTTCCAGTATATCTTTATGATTTCTCACCAGCTTGGCGCCCTGCTGTATCAGGTAATTAGGCCCCTTGCTCATCGGTGACATCACACTGCCCGGCACGGCAAATACTTCTCTGTTTTGCTGAAGAGCGAATTCCGCAGTGATCAATGCGCCGCTGCTTTCGCCGCATTCCACTACCAGCACGCCCCGGCTCAGGCCGCTGAGTATTCTGTTCCTTTGTGGAAAGTGTTCGGCCTTCGGCCTGGTCCCCAGCGGATACTCGCTGATCAGAGCGCCCTTTTCCATAATCTCACGGGCCAGTTTTACGTTCTCAGGCGGATATACTATATCAAGCCCACAGGCAAAAACTGCCAGCGTTCTTCCCCCAGCCTCCAATGTCGCTTTATGCGCGGCCGTATCTATGCCCTTGGCCAGTCCGCTGATGATTGTTATACCGTTCAGCGCAAGGCTACTGACAAGCTCCTCCGTTACCTGTCTGCCGTAGGCTGTGGCCCGACGTGTGCCGACTACCGCCAGGCTGTTTTCGTCACGCGGTTGTATTTCACCGCGCACAAACAGGACAGCAGGGTAATCACTGATTTCCTTCAACATTTGCGGGTACTGCTCGGATTCAAAAGAAATCGCACTTATACCGTACCTGGCCATTTCTTCCATTTCTCCGTCCAAAGACATTTTTTCTCTGGTTTGAATCAGGACGGATGCCAATTTTTCTTCAAGGCCGCAATGCAGCAGGTCGCTTTTAGAAGCAGCCCATACATTTGATAGGGAACCGAGCCGTTCTCTCAGCATACAGAGACGCACCCTGCCGATGCCAGGAATGCGAGTGAACCCTATCCAGTACTTTAATTCGTCCGCAGAAGGCATATAAATCGAGCTATTTTAACATAGCAGAGTAAAAGGCCAAAACAATTACGGGGACCGGCTAATAGACTAAAGACTCCCGGCATAATGCCAGGTTATCACGCATGTTCAAATTGCTCGAGCAGGTTTTTTATCTCCGGCATAACCGGTAAAGCCGCTTTATAACCTGCTTCAATGGCGTAGCTGCCCCGATAAAATTCGTATGATTCGATGGCGCTTACATCAGGTTCGATCAATATATCGGCTTTTAGCAGGTTGGCCCTGACTATACCGTATTCCATGACATATAGTGACTGGATGATAGTGTTAAAAATAGATGGCATCCTGTCCGATTTTTTATCCCCGGTCAAGCCCAGTCTTGGGCGCTTCTTAGGGTCATTCAGCACATTGACTGCAATAATGAAATTGGCCCCCATAGACCTGACCACGTCTGCCGGCACAGGGTTTACCGTACCCCCGTCTACAAGGTATAGACCGTTGTATAAGACAGGGACAAAAACACCTGGAATGGAGATACTGGCTCGCACCGCCTTGATCAGGGGGCCTGTGGCAAGCACAATATCACGCCCGGTTTTAAGTTCGCAAGCTACAGCGCTATAGGGAATCAGACATTTCTCGATATCGATATCCCCGATGATATCTCTAAGAAATCTTTCCACTTTTTTGCCGCCAAGCAATCCGGCCCTGAAAATCGAGAACTTCGGGTCAAGCAATCCTGACAGCTTCTTCGGAGTGGTGGCTAAGGCAATCTCCTCAAGCAGCGAGATGTTAGCATCGACCGCATAACATGCGCCTACCAGCGCTCCCATGCTGGTGCCGGCGATGTAGTTTATGGGGACCTGTGCTTCCTCAAGCGCCTTGATAACACCGATATGTGCGATGCCTCTCGCCGCCCCGCTGCCCAGGGCCAATCCGACTTTGATTTGGGTCTTGTTCATTTCTGTCATTCCGCCAGATTACAAATGGCGGAGAGGGTGGGATTCGAACCCACGGTAGCACAAAGCTACACACGCTCTCCAGGCGTGCCTGTTAGACCACTCCAGCACCTCTCCAATGTTAATAATATGGCGGAGAGGGTGGGATTCGAACCCACGAGGCTCTCGCCCACCGCTTTTCGAGAGCGGCACCATAAGCCACTCGGTCACCTCTCCGCTGACGGTCTATTATATCATTCTCATCTCAGTCGACCAAACACGACAATGAACTGACCGATCACTTTGGACTGACAACTAAAGGATGATATAATTTTGCCTTAGTCGCTATTTTCAATTTTTAACAGGGACGAAAACCATGCAGAACAAAAACTGGCATAGTTTACCAGTACAGGAAGTGCTTTCCCAACTTGACACATCGGAAAAAGGTTTGACTTCTGATCAGGCCGCCCGGAGACTGGCTGAGTTCGGCTACAATGAACTACAGGATAAATCACAGAAATCCGCTTGGATCTTGCTGCTGGAGCAGTTCAAAAACCTGCTCATCATAATCCTGCTGGTGGCGGTCGCCTTATCTGCCATTCTCGGTGAAGTCGCCGATGCCATCGTAATCTTTATCATCGTCCTTTTTGCGGCTGGACTGGGGTTCATTCAAGAGTACCGCGCCGAAAAGGCCATCCAGGCATTGAAACGCATGGCGGCGCCCCTGGCCTCTGTGTTACGTGACGGTGAAGAACGTGAGGTGCCTGCCCGCGAGCTGGTACCCGGCGATATGATAATTATCCGGACCGGGGATAAAATCCCGGCCGATGCCCGTATCGTAGCTGATTATAACCTCAGGACGGTGGAGGCAGCCCTTACGGGTGAATCGATGCCAATCGATAAATCTTGTGAACCGGTTGATGAAGGGGCCGTACTGGGTGACCGTATTAATATGCTCTTCATGGGAACTATCGCTGTTTACGGTCGTGCAACAGCCGTGGTTGTTTCTACCGGTTCCTCCACCGAGTTCGGCAAGATTGCCGGGTTGCTGGAGAAAGTGGAAGAGGAAAAGACACCGCTTCAGATCAATCTGGACAGGATGAGTAAATGGATTGCTATCGGCGCTCTTGCCCTCTGCTTTGTACTGGCAATACTCGGTGTATTACGGGGGCATGAACCACTTGAGATGCTGATATGGGGCGTAAGCCTGGCGGTGGCAGCTGTTCCAGAGGCCCTTCCTGCGGTCGTTACCATATCTCTGGCTCTCGGCGTTAGTAAAATGGTTAAAAAACATGCTCTTGTACGCAAGCTGCCAGCAGTGGAAACACTGGGCTGCACCACCATTATCTGTTCCGATAAAACAGGGACTATGACCCAGGACCAGATGACCTTGCGCAAGATCTGGGTCAACAATAAGACCATTGATATTACAGGCGCCGGCTATGAACCGACCGGCAGCTTTCTCAATAATCACAGCAGCATCGATCCTGCCGGTGATAATGACCTGCGGCACTACCTTGCTTCAGCCAATTTATGCTCCGATACCAGACTTTTCAAAGAGGATGGCCTTTGGAAGATCAAGGGAGATCCGACCGAAGGCGCCTTTGTTGTGGCTGCAGTAAAAGCGGGTTTGCAGATTGAAAACATATGTAGCCGGTACCCCAGGGAAAACGAAATACCGTTTTCCTCGGAAACCAAGAGGATGACCGCTATTTATACAGAAGAAACAGGGCCGGTAGCTTATTCCAACGGTGCAGCCGAGGTGATCCTCAATTCTTGCGAATATATTCGGATTGATGGTCGGGAAATACCGCTTGATGAGAGCGAGAAAGAACGTATCAACAGCATTATTCAAAGTTTTGCGTCCAATGCCCTGCGCGTGCTTGGTACGTCTTATAAAAGACTGCCCGCCGGATATATATTGGACGAATCGGTCAACAAAGGAATGGTGCTGCTCGGCCTGGGTGGCATGATCGACCCTCCGCGACCGGAGGTCAAGGATTCTATCAACAAATGTAAACAGGCCGGCATCAAGACGGTTATGATTACCGGCGATCACAAGCTTACTGCCGTTGCTATTGCTCAGGAACTCGGCATCCTGGAACAGGGTTGTGCCGTAACAGGCACCGATCTCGCCAAACTCAGCCGCGACGAATTCGATGCGGCTGTAGAAAAAATCGAGGTCTATGCCCGCGTTTCTCCCGAGAACAAATTGGAGGTTGTAGAGGCTCTGGCCAAGAAGGGACATGTAGTTGCCATGACCGGAGATGGCGTCAATGATGCCCCCGCCCTTAAAAAGGCCGATATCGGCGTTGCCATGGGCATCCGGGGCACAGATGTTGCCAAGGAAGCTGCCGATATGATCTTAACTGACGATAACTTCGCCTCTATTGTCGCTGCCGTTGAAGAAGGCAGAAATATTTTTGAAAATATTAAAAAATACCTCATGTATCTCCTTTCTTGCAATATGGGAGAGATACTCATTATGTCCGTTGCTGTTTTATTCGGCCCTTTGCTGGGGTTCCCACCCGATGCCTTGCCCCTGATTGCGATTCAGATACTCTATGTCAATCTGGCTACCGATGGGCTTCCAGCCATAGCTCTCTCGGTCGACCCTCCTGATCTCGATATAATGAAACGTAAACCGAGGCCGCGTAGTCAGAGTATTTTCACGCGGCGCATTCTGACTCTTATGATTGTCGCCGGTGTTTGGTCCGCCATTGCCAACCTGGCTATATTTAAAGGCGCCTTGATGACCGGCCGCACTGTTGAAGAGGCCCAGGCGTTTTGCTTTGCCACCCTTGTCGTCATCCAGTTCTTTACCGCTTACAATTTCCGCTCCGATAGTAAGTCTATCTTCAAAGTCGGTATGTTCAACAATAAATGGCTTAACCTGGCAGTTCTCTGGGAAGGCATGCTGCTCGTCCTGATTTTCAGCATCCCTGTCCTTGAGCCTATATTCCATACTTTTGCCTTCAATCTCCTTGAAGTCGGGATAATCGTTCTAATTGCAGGGTCCATCTTCCCTGTACTTGAAATAACCAAGCTTGTCCTGCGTCGGTTAGAACCAGACAATCTGGTATAAAAGCTATAATAGGATCGTGGAGGGTTGTTAATGTATAAAAAAATACTGGTGCCGCTGGACGGTTCTCCCCTGGCAGAATGTGTCATCCCGCATGTTGAAGCCATCGCCTTACCGGTGGCTGCCAGTGTGGAATTGATCAGCATTATTGAACCTGTTGACCTACCCACACGGGGCAAGATCGCCATCAGCGATGAAGACCTCAAAGAGATCAACAACAGCGTTAAAAAAGAGATGCATAAATACCTCGATGGCATGGTTGAAAGGCTCAAGAAATCAGGCATCAAAGCTGATAATGTGATCCTTTCCGGCAAGCCCGCTGAGACCCTGATTGAATATGTCGATGATAACCATGTTGATCTGATCATCATGGCTACCCATGGACGATCTGGTATAACAAGGTGGTTCTGGGGCAGCGTTGCTGAAAAGGTCCTGCGTGCTGTTACCGTACCTGTACTTCTGATCAAGACGGGGGAATGTGAGAATGTCGAATAGCGTATCTCTATAGGCGGGTGAGTAATCCCGATTTGCAAACTGAAAATTAAAATTGTTATACTAACACTCTACGGTGTACCCGGAGCTTCATCGAGTTCTTTTATGAAGCAACTTTGCCCCTGTAGCTCAGGGGATAGAGCGCCGGCCTCCGGAGCCGGGTGCGAGGGTTCAAGTCCCTCCAGGGGCGCATTGTCCCATAAATCTATATAAACTGATAGGTATCTGGCAGATATATGAAAAACGATATCATTGAAATCAGATGGCATGGCCGGGGAGGTCAGGGTGCGGTTACCTCAGCAGAATTGACAGCTCTGGCAGCAATACACGAAGGAAAATATGCCCAGGCTTTTCCCAGCTTCGGGCCCGAAAGGCGAGGGGCCCCCGTGCTCGCTTTCAACCGCATACGCACGGATAGGGCTGTACGTGAAAGATCGGGCATCATCAAACCGGATATCGTGGTCGTCATTGATCCGGGATTGGTCTCGCTGATCAATGTCACGGACGGTCTGAAACCGGGCGGAACATTGATCGTCAACAGCGCCAGGTCGGTTGAAGACCTCCAGCAGGATTTCAGTGGTGACTGGAAATTGGCAGTGGTTGATGCCGCTTCCATCGCTAAAAAATTACTGGGTGTAAATATCGTTAACACCACCATGCTTGGCGCCTTGATAAAGGCCACAGAAGTGATAGATTGCGACTCGCTGCGCGAACCTCTGGAAGAAAGGTTCGGGGCACGCGCTAAATCCAATTTTGAAGCATGTAAACAGGCAGCCGAAAACACCGTTATCAGTGAGATCACCCCAAGCGGCGATAAGAGACCCAGATCGTTCGCAGTCGAGAAGCTGCCTAAATGGAATGAATTGCCTGTTGGTTGTGTGGTCACTGATGTCGGCAATACTAAGGCTTTTTGTACTGGCAACTGGAAATCCCAGCACCCTGAATGGCTGGACAGTAAGTGCATCAAATGCGGTATCTGCTCTATCTTTTGCCCCGAAGGCTGCATTAAGCAGCAAAAGGACGGGTTCTTCCGCGCCGATTTATTTTACTGTAAGGGCTGCGGAATCTGCGCCAGGGAATGCTGGACCCAGGCAATAAAAATGGTTGAGGAAGCCTGAATATGACTTCAAAACGTGTTGGTCTCGAATCGTCGCTCGGCATCGCCCAGGCTGTCAAGCTGGCTAATGTCGATGTTATCGCAGCTTATCCCATCACACCCCAGACCCACATCGTGGAAGGCCTGGCTGAGATGGTGGCCAACGGTGAGCTCGATGCCGAATATATACCCGTAGAATCTGAGCATTCTGCCATGAGCGCCTGTCTCGGCGCCAGCGCTGTCGGCGCCAGAACTTTCACCGCTACGGCCGGACAGGGCCTGATTCTTATGCACGAGGTAGTTACTGTTGCCTCTGCTCTCAGACTGCCTGTTGTCATGGCTATCGCCAATCGTGCGCTGTCCGGTCAGCTCAGTATTTGGGGAGATCATTCCGACGTTATGATGGCCAGGGATGCAGGCTGGATACATATTTTTGTTGAAAACGGCCAGCAGGCTTTCGATCAGACCCTCTGTGCCTTCCGCATCGCTGAACACAAGGATGTCATGCTACCAGTAGCTGTAGATGTAGACGGTTTTCATGCTACCCATGTTATTGAATCGTTCTATCTCCTTGATCAGAAAACGGTAAATGAATTCCTGCCGCCGTACGTGCACCCCACTCCACTGGATCCCGATAATCCAGTAACTATGGGCTGCTTCGCCATGCCCAATTACTATTTTGAAACTCGCAAAGCCCTGGATATGGCTTTACGCAATTCCAAGAAAGTCATACTGGAAACTTGGGAAAAATTCGGAGCGCTCACTGGACGTCACTACCTGCCTGTTGAGAAATACAAGACTGAGAATTGCGATACTCTGCTGGTTACTATGGGTAGTTTCAGTGAAAATGCCATGATGGCTGTCGACAGGATGCAGGAATCCGGTAAAAAAGTTGGGCTTGTGCGCCTTCGCCTTTGGAGGCCTTTCCCAACCGAGGAATTGGTCGCAGCGCTGTCCGGCGCTAAAAATGTTATTGTGCTGGACAGGGCGATTTCACTGGGTGGTCCCGGTCCTGTCTGCTCCGAAATTAAAGCAGCTCTTTATCCGCTGGAGAAAAAACCGCATGTGGTCGGAATTATCGGCGGACTGGGCGGACGTGATATTTCTCCTGAGAATTTTATTGCTCTGGTGGAACTGGGATTGGAAAAGATCAAGACAGGCCATACCGGCGAGATAATTATGTTTGGAGTGAGAGAATAGTGGAAACACTCAGCGTTTATGTGCCTAAGTTAGTCACAAACAAGGAATATATCGCTTCAGGGCACCGTGCCTGCTCTGGCTGCGGCGAGGTTCTGGCATTACGCTATGTCTGCAAAGCGCTCGGCCGTAACACTATTATCTCCAATGCAACGGGCTGTATGGAGATTATCTCATCTCCGCTTCCTGAAACTGCTTGGGAGGTCTCCTGGATACATACGCTGTTTGAGAATGCTGCGGCGGTGGCCTCCGGAATTGAATCGGGTCTCAAAGCCCTTAAACGCAAGCATGGCTATATCAAGGATGTTAAAGTAGTGGCCATGGGCGGCGATGGAGCCACAGCCGATATCGGACTGCAGGCCCTCTCCGGCGCGCTTGAACGGGGTCATGATTTCATTTACGTTTGCTTTGACAACGAAGCTTACATGAATACGGGTATTCAACGATCCAGCGAAACGCCTTTCGGCGCATCCACTACCACCGCCCCCTCGGGCAAGGTCAGCATGGGACAGCACACCTGGAAGAAAAACATGGCTGCTATCGCCGCAGCGCACAATATACCCTACGTTGCTACCAGTTGCTCCAGTTATCCATTTGACATAATGTATAAAATAGAGAAGGCCAGGAAGGTCAAGGGGCCTTCTTATATCCATATCCTTTCAGTGTGTCCGACCGGCTGGCGCTGCCCATCGAGCGATACCATTAAAATGGGACGGCTCGCAGTTGAGACTGGTGTTTTTCCCCTTTATGAAATCGAGAATGGCGAATACAAGATGAACTTTGATTATCCAAAGCTGAGGCCTGTCGAGGACTATCTCACGGCTCAAGGTAGATTCCGCCATCTTACCAAAGAGCAGATTGCCGAGATCCAGCAAAAAGTCATCGTAGAATATGAGAAAATCAAGATGCTCTCGTCGAGGAAAAAGGGCAAATGAAAGATAAAGTCTCTGAGATCGTAAAAAAATATAATAAGGATAAAAGTCAGCTTGTCTCCATCCTGCAGGATATCCAGGCCGAATATAATTACCTGCCCCGTGAAGCCCTTAACAAACTGAGCAAAAAACTTGATATTCCTCAGAGCCAGATTTACAGCATGGCCACTTTTTTCCGTGCCTTCAGCCTTAAGCCAAGGGGCAAGCATATCATCAATGTATGTCTGGGCACAGCCTGCCACGTTCGCGGAGGCGAACTCATTGCGGAATCACTTGAGAGGCAGCTTAATGTTAAGCGCGGTGGTACCACGGCTGACGGTAAATTTACACTCGAATCGGTCAATTGCATGGGGTGCTGTGCGACAGGCCCGGTCGTTAAGATCGATGAGGAATATTTCGGGCATATGACCAATGATAAAGTCGAACCGATGCTCAAAAAATATTAAGAATAAAGAATAATAGATATGCCAAGCAAACTAAAATCTCCTAAAGCTCTGGAAGCGCTGCAAAAGAAACTTGGTAAAGTTGCCGATGCTGGCAAGGTCAGTATATCAGTCTGCAACGGCACTGCCTGTCGGCCCTACGGCAGCAATCCTGTTGTTGAGGCCTTTAAGACGGAAATCGAAAAGCGCGGCGTTGCTGACAAGATTGATTTCAGAATTACCGGTTGCCACGGTTTCTGTGAACGCGGGCCGGTTGCCCTCATCCAACCCGGCAATATTTTTTACCAGAAGATACAGGTGGACGATATTCCAGAAATCGTCGAAAAAACCCTGCTTAATAGAATAGTTATCGAACGCCTTCTATTTAAGAATGACAGCGTTGGTAACATACAGGCGCAGGTAGATATACCCTTCTATAAGAAGCAGCAGCGTATTATTCTTGGCAACAACGTCAAAATCGACCCTACCAGCATTGAGGACTATATCGCCATCGGCGGTTATTCAGCTCTCTCGAAATCGCTCTTTGAGCTGAAACCCGAGCAAATCATTGACATGGTCAAAGCCTCGGGTCTACGTGGGCGTGGCGGAGGTGGTTTCCCGACCGGCGCCAAGTGGGAGTCTTGCCGCAACGCCCATGGTGATATCAAGTATGTAATTGTCAATGCCGACGAAGGAGACCCGGGCGCCTATGCCAATGAAGGCCTGCTCAGCGGCAATCCCCATAGCGTACTGGAGGGCCTGATCATCGGTGCTTATGCCATCGGAGCTCACCAGGGCTACATTTATGTTCGTAATGAATATCCCCTGGCGCTCAAAAACATCACCATTGCCATGCAGCAGGCCGAAAAACTCGGCCTGCTTGGAAAAGATATTCTGGGATCAGGATTTGATTTTAACGTCCGTATTAACCGGGGTGGAGGGGCTTTTGTCTGCGGTGAATCGACCGCCTTAATGGCCTCACTCGAAGGCAAACCCGGCGAGCCGAGGGCTAAATATATTCACACCGTCGAAAAAGGCCTTTGGGAAAGACCAAGCGACCTGAATAACGTTGAAACCTGGGCCAATATACCTTTGATTATCAACAATGGGCCTGAATGGTTCAGCGCTATTGGTTCAAGCGGCAACACCGGCACCAAGATCTTCTCCCTCACGGGAAAGGTTAATAATACCGGTCTGGTGGAGGTGCCGCTTGGCATTAAGCTGCGCGACATCATTTTTGATATCGGCGGAGGCATCAGAGACGGCAAGAAATTCAAGGCTGTACAAACCGGCGGACCTTCCGGTGGATGCCTGCCCGAGAGCATGCTCGATCTACCTGTTAATTTCGATGAATTGACCAAAGCCGGCTCAATGATGGGCTCCGGCGGCATGATCGTAATGGACGAAGACAACTGCATGGTCGATGTGGCTCGTTATTTCCTCACTTTCCTGGAAGAGGAGTCCTGCGGTAAATGTGTTCCCTGCCGTGAAGGCATCAAGCGCATGCGCCAGATTTTGAACGATATTTGCGACGGCAAGGGCCAGGAAAGCGATATTGATTTGCTCAAAGAGCTTGGAGCGCACCTGCAGGACAGCGCTCTCTGTGCTCTGGGCAGTTCGGCCCCCAATCCAGTTCTAACTACGATAAATTATTTCCACGATGAATACATGGCTCATATCCGTGACAAAAAATGCCCGGCCGGGGTCTGCAAAGCCCTCATCCATTTCTATATCAAGGATAATTGCCCCGGCTGTGGCCTGTGCGTAAAGGCCTGCCCTACTAACGCAATAACCTTTGTTGAAAAGAGGAAACCCGTAATACTTGACCAATCCAAGTGCATAAAGTGTCGAACATGCTATGATATTTGTAAGATGGGAGCTGTAGGCATTGAGTGAAACAGTTACTTTAACAATAGACGGGAAAAAATATACCGCTGAACGTGGACGGACCGTGCTGCAGGTAGCTACGGATAACGGAATCAGGATCCCGACCCTCTGCCATAATGAAGCTATTGAACCTTACGGCGCATGCCGCCTCTGCGTTGTGGAGGTAACCAGGGGCTCGCGTACGCGCATAGTGACCTCCTGCCTTTATCCTGTTGAAGAGGGCTTGATTGTGCAGACCGCCAGTGACCGTGTCATTCGCAACCGTAAAATGCTGCTTGATCTCCTGCTGGCCAGATGCTCTGAAAACGAGGTCATTAAAAACCTTGCTGCTGAATACGGAGTCACCCAACCATCATTTCGCCAGGAATATTGGGAGAAGAATGACTGTATTGTTTGTGGACTCTGCGTTCGCGCCTGTGAGCAGGTGGTCGGCGTCAGTGCCATCAGCCTGGTCAATCGCGGCATCAGCAAAGAGCCTGCGCCACCCTTCCTCGAAAAGGCCACGGATTGCATCGGCTGCGGCTCATGTTACTATGTTTGTCCCACCCATGCCATCAAGATGGAAGACAAGAACGGCGTACGCCGTATTCATAATTGGAAAGTTGAGTTCAAATTGAAGAAGTGTTCAAAATGCGGCATTTACTGGGCGCCCGAAGCCCAGCTTGAATATATTCGCAGGAAAGCAGACCTGCCCGTCGGATTTTTCGACATCTGCCCCAATTGCAGGTAGCTTCTCATCCAGCCGCGCCCTTGACGTCAATAGCTGGTGATTCTATACTCTTTTCCTGCGGGGTGTAGCGCAGCGGCTAGCGCGCATGGTTTGGGACCATGAAGTCGGTGGTTCGAATCCACTCACCCCGACCACTTTAGTAATCTCAGTACATATACACATCTCAAGCGATCCGCCGATATCGCTTGATCTGGCTTCAGTCAGAATGCCTTACGGAAAATATGCAGACTACATTCTTTGTGATCTGTCTGAACATTACATTGTGGGGTATCACAGCAAAGGTTTCCCCCGAGGCAGGATCGCCATGCTGCTGTCGGTTCTCCATGAGATCAAGCTTAACGGACTGGAATATTTATTGAAACCTTTAAGAAAAGATGAGCCCGAATAATATTCAGGATGCTTTGTTTAATCCGGCTTAAGACTGTATCATTAATCAAATGAGTATTACAGAGCGAGCCAGTATTGCGCCGGGCCTGCGAGTCTCAATTGTAATGAAGGAAGACCAGAAATCAGGCAGACTGACCGATGGAGTGGTACAGGATATATTGACCAGGTCATCTGTACATCCTCGCGGCATCAAGGTCAGGCTGGTTACGGGCCAGGTGGGACGTGTTAGACTTGTCAGAACGTCTAGATGAAGCCGGTACGGATAGGCGGAGATAGATAGCGTGGAATGGATTCAAAAACTTAATGTCGCTCTTGGTGTTATTTGTACCATCATCGGTCTGTTGCTGTCGCCTATGGGAATCTGGTTCCTGCGCAATGGCCTGAAAAACAGGGACACAGTCTCGATAGTAATTGCTGTCATTATCCTGTCTTTTGCCATCATTTCATTTGTCGGCGCTTTCAGCCTTTTCACCAATGGCCTGATTCAGTTCAGTTCATATATGGAGTGGCTTAAATAACCCCGGAGCTTTAAGATAGCCCTTTTTCTTTCAGCCACAGTATATATACTTCCACGTTCCTTATATCGCGGCACACGAAAATCCCCCATCTTCCGGAGAGGCCGGCGCGCTGGCAGAGTTCATCAGCATCAGGCAATAAAAAAGCATTTATCTCGCCGCTTACCTCTCCTGCTTCTTCTACCTGGCAATTGAATAGAAATTATACCATTGCTCAAAGGTTGTAATCGTGGCAAAGGTCTTCACCCATTTGACGATGGCATCAACTCTGTCGATCCTGGATTGATCAAGCTTCCCTTTATCTGTTACAAACGCACTGGGGTGCAGGCTGATTACCGCAACATTAAGCATCCTGAGTTCACTGCAAACCATATAACCGAATTGATCATCTGTCATTGTTGTTGAGAGTGCTTCGTAGTACCTGCAGTAATCATCCACTGTTGCCAGCTTGCTGACATCGTACACATCAGCGAATTTTTCATTTTCCCATATGCTGACGTCGCATGCCGTAGGCAGCCTGTACATGCCATGGGGGTCTTTCCTTCCGTCGAAATCAACAGGAACCGTTGATGGATGGGGATCAACCGCAATCTGAGTCGCAAATATTCTAAATCCCGCATCTCTTACGGCATTATAGCCGTCACGATCGTAGAAATCAGTGGGTACCGTGAAGCTTACAGGCGCGACACCATAGTAGTTGCGGTACATGTCCCTGGCTTTTTGCAGCTTGAACCTTATCTGTTCGTAGCTAAGGCCTGACTTCGAGGTGTCCAGTTGGTAGTAGGTCCAGTCAAAACCATGTACGCTTATTCCAACCGCGCCTTCGTCATGGTATTTTTTCAGCCAGGGCAACTCGAAGGAGTTGCTCCCGCCGGCATTGGAAATAACTCCGCAATCAAGCGGAACACCATTTTTCTTGTATACTTCGATCAACGACTTAACCGCTTCTTCATACCAGCCTTTCGTAACATCGTCCAACCTGAATATAACAGCCGGGCCTCCGTTATATGCAGGCAGCACCCTGTTTTGTGTCTGCCTGATGCCTATATAGCGGTCGGCATACCTCTTCCAACCGGTGAAGGTCACTATTTCGCCATGAGCGCGACTTTGCCTGATCAATTCCTTCAACTGCGCAATTTTCATGTCGTCGGGTTTACCGTCCATACCAGTGAACGATCCTGGATCAAGTGTAATCACAGCCACCCCAAAACTTTTAATGCTCCCCACTATACTTTCCAGGTATTCTGTATTCTCCTGCGTCAAAGCCCCGGCTGATGAACCCACCGATTGGTTTAAAACCGGGTAACTGATCTCGGCAACGACAGGTAGCCTGTACAGGCCTTTATCATCAACCTTTCCCACCCATGTGACCGGTTGTCGTGATGCTTTGTACCCGCCTTTCTCAAAAGAGCTGATAATAGAAAAGCCGCTGTCTTGCAGCAGCTTGTAGTTATACTCATTGAATCGCTCATACGGCATCGTACAAGCTGCAGGAGAAGTCCCGAATAAACTGTCGATAATAGTATAGTCCCTGCTCAATTCTGCTTTTAATCCGGTATAAGCATTTTCCCCGTTGGCAGAATCAGCATCCAGCCAGGAGATATCCGATCCGTCCAGGTTGACATCGATCACCCCTGCATCCGAATAGGGAACCAGAAAAGCATAAGCATCAACTCCTTTGACTTCCCGAGGGATACTGATTTCAATGTCGACCGGCGCCTCCTGTTCGGCAAATATCCTGATAATACGGTCTATAACAGGTCTCAGGCTTTTTTCTCCAACATGATTAATTGCAAATATAATGGCGCCCCTGTCTCCTGAATAATCACGCGTTTCAATTGGTCGGATGTGGGCCTGACTGCTCGGGTTGTCATTGATATCGGCAGGATAATAAATGCTGCTTACTTCGCAACCTGTAACAATTAGAACGATGATGGCCAGGTAAATAAGTTTGATCTTAAACATGGTTTGTCGCAGAAAATATTAAATCCTGATGAAGCTTACGGTCAACAGCAAATTGTTCAGGTATGCAGAAATTTCGGAAGGGTGGATTTGAATAGTGGGCACGACCGGAAAAATGTTATTTATCTACACCGCATTTGGTTATGAAACTATGATAGAAATCGGATAGATCTTTGTCTTTTAGCTGTTTACCGGCTTCCTTTAAGGTGGTATTCAATGCCGTCTTCTGAATTCTGGCAATATCCGGTACCAGGTCTGACATCTCTGTATTGGCGGCGCCGCCTGAACCGACCGTTTCCAGTTCATAGGATTTAATCAGATTCTGCGAAAAAACAGAGATCTCCGGGTCCTTAACTTCACTTGCTGCCTTATTTAACGGGCCCAGCAAAGCATTCTGATAGGTCTTGATAATGTCGCCTGCTGAAACGGGCGATAACGAAGAATCAGCGTTGGAGAATCTTGGCATTGCAGCCAGCATGCCAATCATGAATAGGCCGATAAGTGTAATGCCCGCTATCCAGATCAACTTGATTTTCATTTCTTCCCCTACCCTTGCCTCAGGGGTGGGAAATACGTACCAGTACTATAGTACTATTTAGTATGACCCTGGCAGTTCAAAATGTCAAGCCTTGCAGTTCATTATTATTAGCCAGCCGGCTCTTGACAGGTTTTTTTAACGTCCAGCAGGCTGGGCACGGTTTTTCCATGATATTTACATAATCAGCATAAAAAACGATTTATATTCCTTATCTAAAGTGTTTGTTTTCAGCTTCCAATAATCCATTCAGGGATACGGCATACCTGTTCAATTCCACGTACTGCTCGCCTACACTGATATCTACACCGCCAAGAATGCCATAGAAAAGGCCGGCGGAACCGGTGATATCGACAAGATCATCAACGCGCTGGAGACTGAAACGATAGCCGGCCCGATAGGCACATCCGGCTTCTGGGGTGTTAAGAAGGATCCCTGGTTTCATTTCGGCATCATAGCTAATCCTGATAACGTGTATGAATTTGCCAAACCCGATTACCACTGCCCGTATACCCAGATCCAGGCCTCTGATAAGTATATCCTGCTCCAGACGCAGGAGGGCGAAATGCAAAAGAAATATGTCCGCCCTGACCTCTACAAAACACCCAAACAGTTGCGTGCCGAAGCAGGAATTAAATAACGGGAGGCTATATACTGCCTGATTGCGGGGAAGGCGTTTACCACGCCTTCCTCGTTTTTATTACATTGTTTTATTGATGTGTGTTATCATTTCTTACTTGTTCAAGGGGGTGTCTGACCATGCAGCCTGATTTACACAAACAATTGGAGCCTTTGTTTTGTCCGCGCTCTGTAGCCTTTTTCGGCGTTTCCACCAGGGATGATAACGCTGGCAACCAGTTCCTCAAAGCCTTTCAGATCTATGGATACAAAGGTAAGATCTATCTTGTCCACCCCGCTGCTGCGGAGATTCGCGGATTGAAAGCCTACGCCAGCGTTAAAGATATACCTGGCGAGATAGATATGGCCATAATTTGTGCGCCAGCTGCTAAAGTACCCGGTATAATCGCTGATTGCGTAGCCAAGGGTATTCCCACTGCTGAGATTTTTTCCGCTGGCTTTCGTGAAATTAATGAAGCGGGCTGGCTGCTTGAACAGGAAATAATGAAACTGGCCCGCGGCAAAATGCGGATCGTTGGTCCTAATTGCTTTGGAGTCTACTCGCCTGAAGGCGGTCTTACATTACAGCCCGGCGCGAACTATCCTAAACAAAGTGGGGATATCGGTATTATGGCGCAGAGTGGAGGCTGGGTCACCGATCTGATCTGGGGATCGGATGGTTTTAATGTGTTTTTCAGCAAGGCCGTCAGCTACGGCAACGGTGTTGACCTCAATGAAATTTCTCTTATGGAGTATTTTGCCGCTGATTCTGAGACTGCTATCATAGGCGCCTATCTGGAGGGCGTCACTGACGGACGCTGTTTCACCCATCTGGTACGCAGCCTGAGAGGCAGGAAACCCGTGGTCATATGGAAAGGCGGGCTTTCCGACACGGGTAAAAGGGCTGTCAGCAGCCATACCGGGTCCATGGCAGGCGACCGTAAGATCTGGGAAGCTTTTTTTAAACAGTCGGGCGCAGTTCAGGCCAACAGCTTCGAAGAGCTTCTCGATACGCTGGCAGCCTTCCACTATATCCCCGAGGGCGAATATAGAAACCTGGCCATTATTGGAGGAGGTGGAGGAGTGGGCGTCTCAGCTGGCGATATCTCCGAAGTCTTCAATATGAACATACCGCACTCCTCACCTGAAGTGATCGAAACCATCGCCAGATACCTGCCGGCGCAAGGGACCGGCAACAAGAACCCCTTCGATATCGGCGCCCCTTCTGCTCCGGCTATCATCCTGCAATATGTTATGAAAGTTGCCCACGACTGGGACAAGATCGACGCCCTCATCATCAATCGTATGTTCTTCTACGGCATGAAGGAACTGATGGGCGAAGATTATCCCGAGCAGATGCACAGGCTCAACGCCATCATCGAATTCAAACAGAAAGAGGCTCGCAAGCCCATCATACTGGTATTGGAAGAGCTTGCAACAGGACAGGACAGAATAGGCATGGAATTGTCGCGCCGCCAGGTTCGTGATGAACTGCTCAGAGCCGGAATTTACGTTGTGCCCTCCATGTACAGGGCCATCAGGGCGCTGAATAATGTCAGCGCTTACTGGGAAGGCGTGCATGCTTCCCGTAAATAGCTACAGGGTCCTTATCACTGCCACCACACGTCCCTGGATCGATATATTGGAAGAGTCCGTATAGATCGGTTTCATCTGTGTATTGGCCGGCTGCAGCCTGACTTTTCCATCCTCTTTGAAAAACCTTTTCAGCGTAACCTCTTCCTCTTTTATCAGCCATGCGGCTACCATATCGCCATTGTCAGCCCTCTTAACCGGCTCCAGTAACACGATATCCCCATCATCTATGAGGGCATCAATCATTGACTGGCCGCTTACCCTCAGCGCAAAAACGTCTTTGCCTCTGGTAATCTCACCTGACAGTTCCAGCGTGTCCACCGCCTCCGTATGCCAGGTATCAGAAGCAAGTACCGGGATAGGGGAACCGGCAGCAATCGTTCCCAGCACCGGAACACGTATGGTACTCTTTCTGTCAGGCAACTGAATGCTGCGAAATACCTTGGAATCTCGCTCGATCTGGTGTTCGCTCTCCAACACCTTCAGGTGATGCTGAACAACAGCAGTCGAACTAAGTTCACAACCCTTCATGATATCCCTGACAGCAGGGGCATACCCCTTTTCATCATAATATTCCCTGATGAAATTGATGATCTTCCGACGCGTTTGATTTACTCCCGGTTTTCTCATAATTCACCTTTTTATATCGTACACTTGTTCTTAAAACAAGTGTACACAATATAATTATGCTTTGTCAAGACCCGTGACAATACTTTAACAGTTAAAGCAATGTACTCTGGTTAACTCACCCTGCAACGCCCATGCAGTAGCCGTTTTTACCTCAACATCCACCATTTTCCCCATATAATCGCCATCGGCGGTAAAAAAGACTAGCTTATCGCTATAGGTGCGCCCGAACCATTTCCCATTCTTCTGTCCTTCTACCAGTATTTCTACATCGGCGCCAATCATCTTGTTGTTGGAGACGTTTAATATTTCCCTCTGCAGTTCCTCTATAGAGTGTAGCCGCTGCAGCTTCACTCCATGTTCAACATTGTCTTTATATTCCCGGCTGGCTGCAGTCCCTGTTCTGGTAGAATAGGCTGCGACATGTACTGCCGTGAATTGTATCTCTTCGATAGCCCGGTAAGTAGTGCGGAATTGTTCATCAGTCTCTCCGGGGAATCCTACGATAATATCTGTGCTCAAAGCTATATCCCCTATTCTGGAACGTATTCTGTCTACCAGCCTCAAGTAATCCGCCATTGTATAATTGCGGTTCATGGCCTTCAGTATCGCGTCATCACCTGCCTGCAACGGCAGGCAGGCATGATGACACACATTGGGTAACGCTGCTATAGCCTCGATCAGATCCTTGCTCATATCCTTGGGGTGATTAGTGAGAAACCTGATTCGTTCAATACCCTTGATCCCGCTCAGCCTGGAGAGTAAATTTGCCAGGCTGCAGCTCCGCTCCAGGTCCTTGCCGTACGTATTCACATTCTGTCCCACAAGAATGATCTCCCTGGCGCCGCCCATCACAAGTTTTTCTGCTTGCTCTAATATCTCCTCAGGCCTTCGGCTCCTTTCCCTCCCGCGACGGTACGGGACGATGCAATATGAGCAAAAGTTGTTGCATCCCTGGATGATTGGTATATAAACACTGACGGGGGAGACGATCTTCCTTACACGCCTTTTTTGTTGGACATATTCCTGCAGGACCCATTCCTGAAAGCGTCCTATTTCTCCTGGTTGAAAGAACAGGCTAACATGCGGGTAAGCCCGTTTAAGAGCAGACAGGTCATCCGTAACAAAACAGCCGGTAACCGCAATCTTCATCTCCGGGTGCTCTGCCCAAATGCCTTTCAGGTAACCGAGCATGCCTGTCACCTTATCCTCCGCGTTCTGCCTGACCACACAAGTGTTAAGGACGGCAATATCAGCTTCTGCAGCTTTGCTTACGCGCTGCATATCCATGGATGCCAGAAAATCGCTGATATCCAGGGACTCCGCCTTATTCATTTGGCAACCAATTGTCCAGATATAGTATTTCATCTTTCAGTTACCTGTTTTTTCAGTTCCAACATTTTAGCTTTTTCTTGTCTCTCCCACCGTTCCCTTCTGTAGTTTAACTGCTTTTTAGCCATCTCATCTTGCTAAAGCACATCGTGCAGATGCTCTTATGGAACTCATTAATTCTTGCAGAGGTAAAGCAGAGTGACGGCGGAGGGAAAGGGATTCGAACCCTTGACCCCGGTTACCCGGGGCAACCGCTTAGCAGGCGGCCGCACTAGACCACTATGCGATCCCTCCAGCAAAACGAACGTTTTAAGTGCGCCATGAAATATAGCATAGTCATTACTCTTCTTTCAAGCAAACCGGATACGTAAATGATTGTGTAACACGTTGCTCTTTGTTATGATAAATCCGTATGAAGAATACTGCGCATGTCATCGATATCAAAATCAAACGCGGGCTGGGATGCAGCTTCAGCCGAACTTGGCTGAAGAATATCATAAGGGCCGTCCTCACATCTGAAAAAACAGCGGCGCCCGTATCCGTTAGCCTGATGATCACCGATGACAGACAGATTCATCAAATGAACCGCAAATACAGGGGTATCGATAGCCCTACGGATGTACTTTCCTTTGCTCTGACAGAAAAGGCGGCAGATGCTGCAGAGATTGACTTCCCGCCAGAACAGGACGGCATTATTAACCTGGGCGAGATCGTCATCTCCTTCCCCCGGGTTGTCTTCCAGGCTGCTGCGCGTGGCGTCCCTGTCGAAGATGAAATGATATTGATGATAGTACATGGCATGTTGCACCTGCTTGGTTACGATCATAACTGTGATTCGGACGCCCGCATCATGAGTCGCCGCGAAAAGACCGTTATTTCATTCGTCAAACAGTCAAAAACGCATACGCATGATAAATAGGCCGGTTCATCCAGGAATTGATCCACTGTCTCGAGGATTGCTGAACAATACAGGGTCACAGCTTAATATCACGCTGGACAACCTTGCATTTTTCTGCTTTTACAATAGCTTTCACCAGATCCGTAGTACGGCTGAGATCATCCCTATAGTTGATCACCCTGTAATCGAACATCTCGATCATTTTCATCTCTTCGGCGGCCTTCCCCAGCCTTGTTTCCACGTCTTTCTGCGAATCGGAGTTGCGGTTGGTAAGTCGCTCAGCCAGCTCTTCGATCGACGGCGGCACCAGAAAAATGAAAACCGCCTCAGGTATTTTTTTCTTTAGTGTCCTGGCTCCCTGAACATCCACCTTAATTATCACATCCTCTCCCTTATTCAGCGCAAGCTCGACCTCTTTCTTCAGTACGCCATAGTAATTTCCGTAGACCTCGGCATACTCCAGAAACTCATCAGCCCTGATCTTGTTCTCAAAATCAGTGGGGGAGAGGAAGTAGTAGTCCGTTCCATCAGTCTCGCCTTCCCTTCTGACCCTTGTCGTGGCGGTCACAACATAATGAAATCTGGCGCCGGATTTTTTCATACTGGCGATCGTGGCATCCTTGCCCACACCCGATGGGCCAGATATTACAATGACCAGCGGTTTATCCTGCATATTATGCTACAGTTTAATCCTATCTGCCATAAAAATAAACAGCCCTCGTTGTTATCTTGAACAAATAAGTTCTATTGGATATACTCAACCATAATTAGCCCATGCAACTCATTATTAAAAAGGCTACGTAAGAGCTGAGTAGAGGAGAATATTGTCGATGAAAAAAAGTATCCGTGATGTAGAGGTTACAGGAAAAAGGGTGCTGGTCAGAGTTGATTTCAACGTTCCCATGGACCCCAAAACCAACGAGATCATGGATGACAGCCGCATCATCGCTGCGCTGCCCACCATCTGGTACCTGCTTGAGCATAAAGCCAGAATCATACTTTGCTCTCACCTCGGCAGACCCGGCGGCAAAGTTATCGAATCCATGCGCATGACGCCCATTGCTGAACGGCTCTCACAGTTGATCAATATGCCAATTTATACCGTCTCTGATTGCGTCGGCCCCAAGGTCAAACAGGCCGTAGGCAAATTGAAAAACGGCGAGATACTGCTTTTGGAAAATCTTCGTTTTCATCCCGAAGAAGAGGCCAATGATCCAACCTTCGCCGGTGAGTTGGCAGAGAATGCTGATATCTACGTTGACGACGCCTTTGGCACCGCTCACCGTGCTCACGCCTCCACGTATGGCGTTGCCAAATTCTTGCCCGCTTATGCCGGTCTTCTGCTTGAGAAGGAATTGCGCATCCTGGGCAATTTGCTTACCAATGCCCAGCATCCTTTTGCCGCTCTGCTGGGAGGCGCCAAGGTCAGTGACAAGATCAAGCTGATCAACAACATGATGGATAAGGTCGATGTGCTACTGATTGGCGGTGGTATGGCTGCCACCTTCCTGAACGCTCAAGGCTTTGGTACAGGCGCCTCCACCGTAGAAGTTGATAAGAAGGAACTGGCCAATCAACTTATTGCCGCAGCCAAAAAGAACAACATCTCCTTGCTGCTACCTCTCGATGTCATTGTGGCAGATTCCGTTGATGAGCAGTCCAGGTTCGCCATTGCTCCCATTTCCATGGTCCCTTCGGGTAAATACATAGTCGATATAGGGCCGCAGACAATCGAGCTCTTTACTGAAGAACTGAAGAAGTGCCGCACCATATTCTGGAACGGCCCTATGGGTGTTTATGAAATACCTGCCTTTTCACGCGGTACCAAAAAGATGGCCGAGCTGCTGGCTAACCTCAATGCCACCACCGTGGTTGGAGGAGGTTCCACCGCTGAAATCGTTACCGAGATGAATCTCGCTTTCAAGATGACGCATGTTTCAACCGGCGGCGGCGCCAGCATGAATTTTCTGGAAGGTAAAACTTTGCCCGGCGTAGCAGTTCTGTTAGACGAATAGTTAAAATATTTTAAGAGGTATAAAATGCGCAAAGCTTTGATTGCCGGCAACTGGAAGATGAATACAACGGTCCCGGAGGCTGTTTCCCTTGTCAGGGAGATGCTGGCCGGCCTGGTGAAATACGATACTGTAGAGAAGGTGATCTGTCCACCGTTCGTCTCACTCAGCGCAATCAGACAGGTATTGGAAGGAACCACTGTCGGGTTGGGTGCACAGAATATGTATTTCAAAGATAAGGGCGCTTTTACCGGTGAAATATCTCCACTCATGCTGACAGGCCTTTGCAAGTATGTTATCCTCGGGCACTCGGAGCGCCGTCAGCATTTTTGCGAAACCGATGCCATTGTCAATGAAAAGGTCAGGGCTGCCTTTGTGGCCGGGCTGAAACCTATCATGTGCATTGGTGAGACACTGGAAGAAAACGAATCCGGCAGTACCAACGCAGTACTTGAACGACAGGTGATGCTGGGGCTGAAAAACATTGCGCCTTCCCCCGACCTGGTGCTGGCCTATGAGCCTATCTGGGCTATCGGCACGGGCAGGGCAGCCACAGGATCGCAGGCCGGGAAAACCATCGGCTTCATCCGGGAAACTCTTGCCTCAGCCTGGAACAGAGAGACTGCAAATTCAGTGCGCATCCTTTATGGAGGCAGTGTCACAGCGTCGAATATTTCCGAGTTTATGCGTGAACCGGAGATTGACGGCGGTCTGGTCGGCGGCGCCAGCCTCAAGGCAACTGAATTCGTCGATATCTTCAGGCAGACCGCCGCGGCAAAGGCCTCAGGATGAAAGTCCTTGTCGCCATTGTCGGGCCTACGGCAGTCGGCAAGAGCCAATTGGGCTGCCTTATAGCGGAAGTTTTCCCCGCAGAGATCGTCAATGCCGATAGCCGTCAGATTTACAGGTATATGGATATAGGCACTGCCAAGCCTCCAATTGAGGACAGGCAGCGTATCCCTCACCACCTGTTGGATATAATTCTGCCCGACCAGGTTTACAGCCTCGCGCTTTACCAGCAGGCCGCCCGGGCAGCGATAGCCTGTATCCAGTCGCATAACAGGTTGCCTCTTCTAATCGGCGGTAGCGGGCAATACATCTGGTCCATTATCGAAGGCTGGCAGGTACCGCAGGTCCCGCCGGACATCGAATACCGTCGCACAATGCAGTCCCGGGCCGCTGAAACCGGTACTGAGGCTCTCTTCAAAGAGCTTGAGCAGCTTGATCCGCTTGCTGCCTCCAGGATGGACCCACATAACCTCAGGCGCATTATCCGCGCTCTGGAAATATATAAAGAAACGGGACGTAAACCATCCGAATTGCAGCTTAAGACCGGGGTGGATTACCCCGTGCTCATCCTTGGGCTGACAACGGGGAGGGAAAACCTCTATCGCCTTATCGATGAAAGGGTCGAAAGGATGATTGAGAAGGGATTCATAGATGAAGTGAAAAATTTGCTTGAAATGGGCTACAGCCCCGGTCTTCCTTCCATGTCCAGCCTTGGCTACAGAGAGATATCATCTTTTCTTTTCGGAAAAATAGATCTTGCGGATGCCATAGCCAGAATTAAATTTGAGACGCACCGTTTCGCGCGCAGCCAATATGCCTGGTTCCACCTCAATGATGAGCGTATCCGATGGTTTCAGGCAACTACCCATAAAAATGACAACAGGGATGATATAATCTACACTATTAAGACATTTCTCGACAACGTGGAACCGCTATGAGTAAATTACTTGAATTCAGCAAAATGCAGGCCACCGGCAATGACTTTATCATGGTCGATGCCAGGTCTCTTGAACTGGACTGGGCTGATATCGCCGTCAGGAGCTGTCGACCGCATTTCGGCATCGGCGCCGACGGCCTCATCCTGATCATGAGTTCCTCACAGGCAGACCTGAGGATGCGTATTTTTAATCCAGACGGCTCGGAGGCACAGATCTGTGGGAACGGACTACGTTGCTTGGCCAAATATACTATTGATCGCAAGATCGTCCCGGGGCCAAACCTCTCAGTAGAGACCCCCGCAGGAATCAAACTTATCGAGACTACTTCAATCAGAGAAAAAGTCGTAAGCGCCAGGGTCAATATGGGCAAACCTCTGCTTAACGCTGCCGCCATACCTATCGCGCTCGCTGTTAAAGAGCCGGTGCTGGACCAGGTAATCAAGGCCGGGCATCATACGCTGACCATCTCGGCGGTCTCCATGGGCAACCCCCATGCTGTCTGCTTTATCGAAGAAAGTATAGAGGAATTCCCTCTTTCCGAGATCGGTCCTTTGGTTGAACGCAACGAGATCTTCCCCCAGCGCACCAACTTTGAGATAGTAAATGTTGTTAACAACACAAAACTTCGCGTGCGTGTCTGGGAGCGCGGAGTCGGTGAGACGCTGGCCTGCGGCAGCGGCGCCTGCGCTACGGCAGTTATCAGCCGGCTCAAGCATATTTCTAAGAATGATGTTGACATAATGTTGCCGGGTGGTACCCTGACCATATCATGGGACGGCAAGTCCGATGTTTTCCTCAAGGGCCCGGTTGAAGAAGTTTTTTCGGGGGTTTACCAGTTATGAACTTAGCAAGGCGTCTGGACAAAATACCGCCATATCTGTTTGTTGCAATAAATAAAAAAATCGCCGAAAAGAAAGCGCAGGGAATTGACATAATCAGCTTTGCCATTGGCGATCCCGACCTGCCTACGCCGGATTATATCATTGAGCGATTGTGCAAGTCGGCCCATAACCCGGTCAACCATCGCTATCCCGAGACTTTGGGCCAGCCTGAGCTTTGCTTGGCCATCGCTACATGGTACAAAAGACGTTTCAACGTTGATCTTGATCCGGCCAAAGAAGTCCTGCCTCTCATCGGTTCCAAGGAAGGTATCGGGCATATGTCCTTCTGCCTGCTGGACCCGGGGGATGTCGCTCTTGTCCCTGACCCCGGCTATCCGGTTTATTCCGTCAGCAGCCTGCTGGCCGGCGGCGAAGTGCATTATCTGCCGTTGACTGAGCGGAACGACTTCCTCCCCGATCTCGAAACTATACCGGCGGACGTCCTGCAAAAGGCCAAAGTGCTTTGGCTCTGTTACCCCAACAACCCCACCGGAGCAGTAGCTGAACTGCCCTTTTTCCAGAAGGTAGTTGATTTTGCCCGCAAGCATAATATCGCAGTCTGCCATGATGCCCCTTATACCGAGGTGGCTTTTGACGGATATAAACCGCATAGTTTCCTCGAAGCGCCTGGTGCCAAAGAAGTAGGAGTCGAGTTCCACTCTCTATCCAAGACCTTTAATATGACCGGCTGGAGAATTGGTATGTGTGTGGGCAACCACACCCTTGTCGACGCTCTTTTCCGCTTTAAATCTAACCTCGATTCAGGCATACCTCAGGCCATTCAAGAGGCTGCTATCGAGGCGCTGCTGGGTCCACAGGATGGTATCAATGCCCGCAGCATGGTTCTTCAAGCACGCCGCGATAAAATGTTTGACATCCTGCAGCAAATTGGATTAAAGGCGCTCAAGCCCAAAGCTTCATTTTACATCTGGGCCAGAGTTCCTGAGGGCCACACATCCGTTAGCTACGTAACAGAATTGCTGGACAAAGTGGGCGTCGCCGTTACTCCCGGTACCGGTTATGGACTGTCCGGCGAGGGATACATCCGCATTTCCCTTACACAATCTGATGCCCGGTTTGACGAAGGTCTCAGGCGTCTGCTATCTCTTAAACAATAGTATTTTTTCAGATTCTATGACCAGGGAAATCATAAACACGGAGCAAAATAAGGAGCGTGCTATTCTGGTCGGTGTGGATAGCAAGCGGGACAGCGACGGTTGGTCTATCGAAAGTTCCATCAAGGAGCTTGATCAACTGGCCATAACAGCCGGCGCTCAGGTAGTGGGAAGCCTGTCCCAGAAGATGGATAGGCCGTCCTCCACCCACTATCTCGGCTCTGGCAAACTTCAAGAGCTTATTGAGCTTAAACAGGAGCTTCATTACGATACCGTCATTGTCAACGATGAGCTTGCGCCCCGTCAGCAACGTGAACTCGAGGATGCTCTCAAGATCAAGGTCATTGACCGCACCGCTCTCATCCTCGATATCTTCGCCCGCAGCGCCCGTACCAGCGAAGGTAAGCTACAGGTGGAACTGGCCCAGCACCAGTATATACTGCCGCGTCTGGCCGGTCAGTGGAGCCATCTGGAACGTCTGGGAGGAGGAATAGGCACCAGAGGTCCTGGCGAATCGCAGATAGAAACAGACCGCCGCCTCATCCGCAACCGCATCAACAAAATAAAAAAGCAGATCGAGGACGTCCGCAAACACCGCGAACTTTACCGCCGTAAGAGACAGAAATCCAGCACGCCACTGGTGGCCCTGGTCGGCTATACCAACGCAGGCAAAAGCACCCTGCTAAATGCCATTTGTCAGTCCAGCGTCCTGTCCGAGAATAAACTGTTCTCCACACTTGATCCTGTAACGCGGCGTATGAGGCTTCCCGGCGGTAGAACTATCCTGCTGACCGACACTGTAGGCTTCATACACAAGCTTCCGACTCTCATTGTCGCAGCCTTCCGAGCCACGCTTGAGGAACTGGAGGAAGCAGATCTTTTACTGCATGTCGTCGATATCACCAGCCGTGAAGCGGTCAATCAGAGCCGGACGGTTGAGGATATCTTGCATGGCCTCAACCTATCTGATAAATTACGCTTGACCGTTATCAACAAAATTGACCTGCTGGTCAACGATTTTTCCGAAGCACGCGATATCGCTCTTTCCATTCCAACAGCAGCTGAAATGACCGTTATGGTATCGGCCCACAAAAATTGGAATATGGATGGGCTGCTGAGCAAAATAGAGGAGATGCTGGGATGAGTGCACGCAAGGTAAATCAGAGCGAATGGGCATTGCCTCTATTGGGGAAAGCATTTGACAGATTTTTTGCTGAAAATGGCCATTATCCCAGTGCTCTCGAAATCGATTCATGTCCCTATCTATGTACTTCACGTCTAATACAATTAAAGTTTGGTGGTATTCAGAATCTTCGAAAAAAGCTCAATATTAATTTTACAAGTTATGGTGAAGGAGAACATAGAAAAGCGTTGTGGAAAAAAGCTGGTAAGCTTTCATTAGAAGGTGAGCATACTATTGGCAGATTTCTGATTGAACGATATGGCGAAATATGTGTTCATGAAGAAAAGCGATATGGCGAGGGATTGAACAGATTGGACTTTTATATATATGCTAAACCTAACTTTGCGGTTGAGATATTCAATACATCCACAATTCACGGAATTACAGGTAATCTTAACGCCAAATTAAAGAAATATATTGATTTTCCTTACATTTTATTTTTCGTCGTAACAGGCGGAAAGTTTTCGCAATCGCAAATAGACAGGGTAATTTCACAAAGGCAAGCAGACATCATGAAGGGTACTATGAAATGCATGACTCAAGAATGCTTTATTAGTTATTGCTTGCAAAACATTCAACCGCTATCTTTTACAATAAGCTAATATGTCGTAAACTGTAACTTTTACGACATTGTCAGTGTTGGATTATAATAGAAACATGATTGATAATAAAAGCATTTCTCGACTCAAATCGCTCATCGGCGATTTCCTGGAATACATGCTGATTGAAAAATCACTCTCTCAGCTTACAATTAAGGAATATCAGCATTATCTTTACCGTTTTCATGATTGGCTGGAACAGAACAAAATTCCGCTTTTCCCTGATTCCATCAATCTTGAGTCCGTCCGGCAGTTTCGTATATTTTTGGCCACATTTCGCAATGCCAACGGCAGGACCTTGAATAAGAATACGCAGACCTACCATATTGTCGCCCTCCGTTCTTTTTTACGTTATTTAAACGTTAAACGCGACATTTCTACGTTGCATCCCGACAAGATCGACCTGCCAAAATCCAGCCCGCGCATGGTCAGTTTTCTTAATTCTGAGCAACTGAACCGTCTGCTTAACAGCCCTCGGATTTCTGATGAAATCGGCCTGAGGGACCGTACCATCCTCGAAACTCTCTTCAGCACCGGCCTCCGGGTTTCCGAACTTGTTAAATTGAACCGAGACCAGGTCAGCCTGGAGCGCAAAGAGTTCGGGGTGCGCGGAAAGGGCAATAAGATTCGTGTTGTTTTCCTCTCGGATACCGCAGCCGAATGGATCGACCGCTATCTTAAAGCGCGTAAAGACAACTTTTTACCACTTTTTATCCGCTATGGTGGTAGAAGGACTATGGAAAAATCCGGTGAAAAAATGCGTTTAACTGCGCGATCTGTCGAAAGGATCGTTAAAAAATACTCCAAAATGGCAGGATTGCCCATCGACGCTCATCCCCATACGCTCAGGCATTCCTTTGCCACCGACCTGCTGATCGGCGGCGCCGACCTGCGCTCCGTGCAGGAAATGCTCGGCCATGAAAGCATCCGCACCACGCAGGTCTATACCCATGTAACCAATAAGCGCCTCAAAGAGGTCTACCAGAAATACCATAGCCGAAAATAATATTATGTCTACTATTTTATGGAGGTAACATGCAGAATTATGAGGTAGCAATCATCGGCGGCGGCCCGGCCGGATTGACCGCGGGACTCTATGCATCCAGGTACGGGCTGAATACTGTTTTGATCGAACGCGGCATGTACGGCGGCCAGATCGTCAATGCCGGGCGCGTCGAGAACTATCCCGGTTTTCCCCACGGCGTTTCAGGCATGGACCTGGGACAGATGTTTTATGAGCAGTCCACCAGGTTCGGCCTCAGCACTATAACCTCCGAGGTCACAGCCTTCAAGCATACAGGCAGGACCTTCCTGATCTCGACCAATGATGATGAGATCGAGGCTAAAGCAGTTGTAATTGCCAGCGGCTCCAACTACCGCAAACTGGGTGTGCCCGGCGAGGAGAATCTTGCCGGCCGCGGTGTTTCCTACTGCGCCACCTGCGATGGTTTCCTTTTCAAGAATAAGGATGTCGCTGTGATAGGCGGCGGCGATACGGCCATTTCCGACGCCCTCGAGCTTAGCCAGAACTGCAGCAAGGTCTATGTCGTACACAGGCGCCATGAGCTCAGGGCCACGCAGGCATTGCAGAAAGTCGCCTTCTCCATCCCCAAAATCGAGTTCGTCTGGGATTCCGTCATCTGGAAAATTGAGGGCGAAGATAAGGTCTCCAAGCTAATAGTTAAAAGTACCAAAACCGGTGAACTCTCCGACCTCGTTGTTGAAGGTGTATTCGTCGCTATCGGTTTCATCCCCAACAACAGCCTGTTCAAGGGCCTTGTCGAACTTGATGAAGCCGGCAATATTGTTACAGACGATTTAATGAGGACGAAGGTGCCGGGACTATTCGCCGCCGGCGATATCAGGCGCAACTCCGCCCGCCAGGTGGCCACTGCGGTCGGCGATGGCGCAACCGCCGGCAAAACGGTCTTTGCCTACATCAAGGAAGGCTGATAGCGGCCGCGCTGCCTTAATGCCTCATACATAACGACAGCCGCTGCTACTGAGGCGTTCAGCGAAGATATCCTGCCCACCATTGGTATCACGGCCAGCGTGTCGCAGCGCCTGGCCGCCAGATCGGACAGGCCTTTTCCTTCCCCGCCTATCACTATGGCCGTCGGTAGCGTGTAATCGACCTTCGTATATTCAACGGTGCCGGCCATATCGATGCCGATTACCCAGACATTGTTCTTTTTAAGCCTGATAATGGCCTGTGAAATGTTATTGACCTGCGCCACGGGCACATATTCCACAGCCCCCGCCGAGGCCTTTATTACGGCCGGAGTGATGCCTGCCGCCCTGCGCTCTCTGATAACCACACCGTGGATTCCTGTTGCCTCTGCAGTACGCAATATAGCGCCAAGGTTGTGCGGGTCCTCGATCCCGTCCAGCAACAGGTAAAACGGTTTCTCCTCTTTCTTACGCGATATTTCCAGCAGATCCTCCAGTTCCAGTAATTTTTTTGGCGCTGCGAATGCCACCACGCCCTGGTTAACCCCGGTCGAGCATTGCCTTTCCAGCGTATTCCTGTCGACAAACTCTACCTGCACGTTGCCGCTTTTGGCCTGTTGTATAATCTGGTCTACTATACCATGTCTTTCGATATTGCTTTCCAGCAGAATCTTACTGATCTTCCTGCCTGCTTTCAGCGCTTCCATGACCGGGTTTCTGCCTTCAATAGTTTCCATTTTTTTAACATTATCAGTAAATCTGAAGAAGATCAACCTCGCCGGCAAACATTACTACGAACTCATCGGCTACATTTACTGGCCGGCTTCGGAACAGGCCCGAAGGGGGATTATGAATGGTGGGCTCGGCAGGTTTCGAACCTGCGACCAATCGGTTATGAGCCGACCGCTCTGCCCCTGAGCTACGAGCCCCTTTATATCAGATACCTGGTAATTGTATGCTCTCTCTTACCGGGCAATTCCATAGTATAGCACAGCCCCTTTTTATTGTGAATTTGCCTAAAACTGTCACTTGACTAGCTTTTCAAATCTAATTAAAATACATAATTAGCAAACAAGGTTGTAGATTGCTAAATTTACAATTATACGATAAGTTACCGGAGGTATTTATGCCCACATATCAATACATCTGCACGAAATGTAACGCACATTTTGAGCTCAGACAGAGCTTTAATGATGAAAGCGTTGCCGATTGTCCCAAATGCAGGGGAGAGGCGCGTCGGCTTTTCGTGCCTGTCCCCATTATCTTTAAAGGCCCCGGATTCTATGTTACCGACAGCAGGACTACTTCCGAGGCACAAAAGCCGCCCAAAGAGACCTCCACATCGACCGAGTCGTCAGGAAACAGGGCGGCTGAGGCAACTAAGCCCACAGCTGCCGCAAAGTCCGGCGAATAATTGACGTTCAACTGCAGTTGAAGCCGCTCATCCCATATGTTAAACTCGTAATACGTCCCTGTAGCTCAGTGGATAGAGCGGCTGCCTTCTAAGCAGCGGGTCGTGGGTTCGAATCCCCCCAGGGACGCCAGTTTCGATCGCTTCACGTTTTGATCTGCTTATTTTACCTTTCAATCAGCTTTTCTTTTCTGAAATATCTTGGGTAAAATCTTTAATCTTATGTTCAGCAACCTGCGCACTGCGTCAAAATAAACTATTTCCCTAAACCACGCCCTCGAACAGGTCGTATTCCTTGCGCCTCTTCTGCACTGGGTAGGCCCGCATGTACGAATCGTGTTGCTGCAGCAGCTTGTTGGCAAGTCGCCACAGCTTTGATTGCGGTGTGCTGTCGCCCATCTGGCTGATATGGCAACGCCTCGCCCTCTCTCTCGTCCTGACCGCCTCCTCGGACAGCCTGATCACGGCGTTCTCGGGAAAGTCCACCTCCACCAGCGAAGCCAGGTCGATATCGCCGTTGCGCCCGAATTTATGCGGGTCCTTCCCGATCAACGGCATCAGTCTGACTACCAGCTTGAGCGCTCTGCGGGGGAAAATATGAAAATACAGCTTCTGCGGCTGGAAGGCCACACCCGCCTCCGTGTATTGAGCCGGGTCCGATGAAGCATAGAATGCCCTTACCGCCGCCTTGTGTACAGCGATGTGGTCGGGATGCCGGTAGCCTCCGATCGGGTCATGCGTCACCACCACCTGCGGCCTCAGTTCGCGTATCACCTTGACTATCGGTCCGGCGGCCTCGTCCACGGGAGCATTGATCAGCGCCTGTGGGTGCTTGTTATCCACCCAGCCCGGCATACCTGAATCACGATATCCCAGGTGTACCAGCCCCGCCAGTCCCAGCTCCTTCACCGCACATTCCAGCTCCGACCAGCGCATGTCGCCCATCTCTTTAAACCCGCGTAACTTTGCCGGGTCGACTGTGCCCGCCTCGCCCCGCGTGGCGCACGCATAATACACTTCCACTCCGGCAGCAGCATATTGCGCCAGCGTGCCGCCCACGGCGAACGTTTCATCATCAGGGTGTGCGCCTATAAATATCAGCCTTCTGTTTCCCATGCTGTTTTCCTCTGAATAATAGACAAGATTGTAATGATTTACGGCCTTCTATACAAGTGGCGTACCCCGGCCTTTGACCGGATGACGCCGGGGAAGTATGATGTGTCGTACATCCATGTCACCGTCGTATAAAAACATCACAGCGCAGACGGCTCATCGCCTCAGGCTGATCATGGCCGACATCGATGGCACCCTCAATAAGGCTGAGCTACAGCCTGCTTAATCCTGCCTGAGCTGTCTGACCGCCCCTGCGATCTTTTCCAGCCCCTGCTCCAGCAAGGCGCGCGGGCAGGCGATGTTCATCCTCTCTCGCCCCTTCTCCTTACAGCCGAATAGCCAACCGGGCTCCAGCGCCACCCTGGCAATATCCCTGATAAACGTGTCCTGCCTGTCCCCAGGCACGCCGCAGTTGCTGAAATCCAGCCATAATAAATAGGTGCCCTGCGGCTGCGCCAGGCTGGCGCCCGGAATGTTTTCCTTCAGGTATTTTCTCACGAAGCCGACATTGCCCTCCAGGTAGGATAGTAATTGCATCAGCCAGTCCTCGCCGTAACGGTAGGCAGCCTCGGTGGCGGCCACTCCGAACATGCCGGGAGAGGGCACGCCGCCCCTGCGCATCTCTTCGGCAAAACGCTTCTTAATCTCCGCATTCGAGATGATTATGCTGGAAGTCTGCAATCCAGGTAGGTTGAAGGTCTTGCTGGCCGCAGTGCAGACCACTGTCCTTTCGGCGAATCCGTCACCCGCCAGGGGAAAAGGCACATGACTGAAACCCGTGTAAACGATATCTGAATGTATCTCGTCCGAGACCATCACGATGTTATGCCTGAAACACAGCTCGCCTAGCGCCCTCAGCTCTTCCCTTCTCCATACACGGCTGATCGGATTGTGCGGATTGCACAGTATCATCATCTTCGTGCGCGACGTGATCTTGCTTTCCAGGTCGGCCAGGTTCATCACGTACTGCTCCCCATCCAGTCTGAGTGGATTGTCCAGTATCTCGCGTCCTCCTGCCTTGACGGCATCGAAGAATGGATAGTACACCGGCGTTTGCAATATCACCTGGTCGCCCGGCTCTGAAAAAGCGTTGACCAGCACGTGCAGCGCCGGTACGACGCCCGGCGATAGGGTGATCCACTCTTTGTTCACTTCCCAGCCGTGCCGTTTTTTCATCCACCCGCTGATCGCTTCGTAGAAAGAAGGCGGAGTGCCCGAATAGCCGAATATGCCGAAGTCGACTATCCGGCGCAATGCCTCGATCACGGCTGGCGGAGATTTGAAGTCCATATCTGCCACCCACATGGGCAGTATATCCGCATGGTCGTAGTACCTTGCTACATAGTCCCACTTGAAGGAATTGGTATTATGGCGGTCGATCATGCTGTCGAAGTCGTATTTCATACTTGTGCCGTGTGCTCCTCCTCGGGGATGAGATATTCAACACGCATTCACTATCCGGCTAATGCCTGAAGGCAGCTATGCCCGTGATGTCCCTCCCGATGATCAGCGTATGCATATCGTCTGTGCCCTGATAGGTGTAAACGGACTCTATATTGGCCATATGCCTGATCGGCGAATACTCGAGCGATACGCCGTTGGCGCCCATCATCTCCCGCGCCGTGCGCGCACACATGCGCGCCACGCCCACATTGTTCTTCTTGGCCATCGATATCTGCTGTGGGCGTGCATCGCCCTCGTCCATCAGCCTGCCCAGCCGGTAGCAGAGCAGTTGCCCCTTGGTGATCTCGATCAGCATATTTACCAGCTTCTGCTGCGCCAGTTGATAGGAAGCGATCGGCGCCCCGAACTGCTTCCTCTCTTTAGCATAGTTGAGCGCCACATTATAGCAGTCCATCGCCGCCCCCAATGCGCCCCATGATATGCCGTAGCGGGCTATGTTCAGACAGGACGCCGGGGATTTCAACCCGCTCGATTCCGGCATGATGCTGTCCAGCGGCAGCGCACAGTCGTTGAAATACAGCTCTCCCACATCTCCCGCCCTCATCGACCCCTTCTTTTCGATAGCCTTCTGCTCAAAGCCAGGCGTTCCCCTCTCCACCACGAAGCCTTTGATCCCCATCTCGGGCGTCTTCGCCCACACCACCGCCACATCGGCTATGGTCGCATCGCTAATCCACTGCTTGGCGCCGTTGATCACCCATTTGTCCCCTTCCTGCCGGGCCACCGTCTCCAAAGATGCAATATCCGAGCCGATGTTGGGCTCGGTCAATCCGAAGCAGCCTATCTTCGCCCCTCTGGCCAGTTGCGGCAACCATTTCCGTCTCTGCTCTTCCGAACCGTATTTCCAGATAGGGAACATGACCAGCCCGGACCCCACTGCAATGAAGCTGCGCAACGCGCTGTCAATCCGTTCCACCTCCTGGCAGATCAGGCCGAAGGTAACATACCCGCTGCCTGCCGCGCCGTATTCTCTTGGTATGAAGGGGCCGAGTACACCCAGGTCGCCCAGCATCGGCGCCAGCCTGTGCATATCCAGCGGCCGTTCGTTATGGAAGGCTTCTCTGATCAAAGGCCGGAACTCCTTCTCCAGACAGTCCCTCACCAGGTCACGGGTCATCTTCTCCTCATTGTTCAGCAGCTCGTCAATCTTGTAATAGTCCACTTCGCTGTACTTCATGGCAAGTTTACCTCCGCTATTTCACAGTCATCGTAACATAAATCTACAGGATTACCAATTACCTGGGGAAAGTAAAATAAATCCCCCGGTTGTTAACAACCGGGGGATTTCCTCAGTCGTCCGATTATCGATTAATCTTCAATGCCGGCTATATGCTTGGCCAGGTCTTTCTTTTCCTGAATGTTGTACTGTGTGGTAATAGCGATCTGCTCCATCACGGGCGAGCCTCCACCGTGATAGCCGCCAACCTGCGAAATACCGCCGCTGGCCGAGCAGAGTATATCTCCCACATGCATCCAGAATTTGATCGCGTTATCGACCTTGATATCCGGATTGCGCATCGTGTATTTCTTCAGCAGGTCGCCGGTTTCTGGATTGAGGAAGTCTCTTTCATGCGGGAAGGTTGCCGGCACGCCGCCTGCGATATCGCATAAAATTTCAGCTTCCCTGTATACGTTCTCGCCGGTCAGACAGCGGCCGACATTACAGTAAATCGAGTTGGGAACATAGCTGCCCGGCCCGTAGGGCACAAAACCGACGCCCGGCATGTAAACCTCCGGTTTTCCCATTTCTGAAGCGGTGAAGCCCGCGGCATAGCCAAGCTCGGTTACCATGATCAATTCGGCCAGTTTTTCCCTGACATGGCCGGCTTTGGCGATGCCGTTATACTCTGCGGCCAACGCAACAGTCCCGATCGTCAGATCGCCGATGGCTGGTTTGCAACCTGAATAGCTGTGCCGGTGGAACAGAGCGAATAGAAGTGCTGCCACACCTCCATGAGTTGTCTCACCTGCCAGGAATACCCTTTCCCAGGGGATGAAACACTTATCGAAGATGGTATAGGAATCGGTGGCGCCCTGCATAAAGCCTTTTTTATAATGTTTGCGCTCCCTCAGGTTATGGATGGTTACCACCTGCTTGACGCCCTCCCAATCGGCCGGTATGGCAAACGCAACTGCCCAGTCTTTCTCCTCCGGGGTTAGCGCTCGGGTGGGTACAACTATGATCTCATCGGCCACAGATGCCTCGGAGTTGTGCACCTTGCATCCCTGCACTACAATACCATCACTCTTGCGCTCAATGATCCTTACATACGCATCAGGGTCTTTCTGCTGGTGCGGCCTCTTCATCCTGTCACCCTTGACATCGGTCTGGGCGCAGCAGCCCACCATATCTCCGTCCTGGAATTTTTCCAGCCATTTCAGAAAGTTTTTGTGATACTCGGTAGCGCCATTGTTCTGTTTATCAGCTTCATATGAGACGGCATTGCAGGCGTTTGTGCCATCGATGCCCATGCAACGCTGAATACAACCCCCTACCTGCTGGCACAGCGCCCGTGTCATGTCCTGCTTTTTATGCAGGTCTTCTTTGTTCTGGTGAATATGTGTAAAGCGATTGATCGTTTTGCCCGTCAGGTGGCTCTTGGCCAGCATAAGGTCCTGATATTTCGGGTCCTGTGCTGCATCAAACGTAAAACCGATAGTGTTAACAGTGTCCATCTGCAGCTCGTCGGTACGGTCGATCAGATGGCCGTCGAAATATATGTTGCGGCGCATCTTGGACAGACCTTCGATATATTGTTTTTTGGTCCGCAGTGCTGAAGTCATGTCTTTGGTCATCATTCTCTCTCCTTTAATCCTTTATTTACCTCTAATCTGTTTACCATACTCTTATTGACGTATTTTTCTATCCTCCTGCCCTCCTTCGCATTTCTGCAAATACCTGTTTTTTTATCGAGAGCGGACGCTGGCAGTTGGAACGCCTGTCAGCTGTGCAAGCAAGTTATCAGTCTCTTCACTGGTATATTTATCAATCGTGTAGTATCTCTTGAGGTACCAGCCGCGGTTCGCCCAGGCGTTGGCAATGGCCACGATATTGTGAGCAATGCACTTGCAGTCGATCTCCCTGAATTCGCCCTTCTTTACACCCTCGTCCAGCAATCCCTCGAAATAATCAACAATGCGGCTCTCGTTCTGATAGACGATGCGCCGGTCGTTGGCAGACAGAGACAACATAACATGGTTGATGAAATTATGGAAATTGCGGAACTCCTCTACTCCGCTAAAGTAAATCTTTATGCTCTCTTTCAGCTTCTGTGTGACAGTCCCGCCGCCGCACCTGGCGCAGTTGTCAAGCAGCCCCTGGGTCAGGTCGGAAGTGAAATTGACGATCAGGTACAGGATGTCGTCCTTTGACCCGATCCAGTGGTACAGCCCGCCCGTGCTCATCCCCAGCGCCGTAGCCAGCTCCCTCGTATTGGTGCGGTTGTATCCCCTCTTGACGATCAGCTCGACCGCCGTCTGTACGATCTGTGCACGCCTCTCCTGCACAAGATCGATATCGGTGCTGTAGGTCCGTACTTTTCTCATATCTACCGAGTGATCGCTCAGTCAATCAAATAGCATTTTAGCACAGCCATGATAAAAAGCAAAGGGTTATTTCCTATATCTTTTTGGAACTTCCGAAGGCCTCTTTTATCTTTTGCCGGCAGTAAGGTACGATGCGGCTGTTGCAGTGCACCTCGTCCGCCAGGTAGTACTTCTTGATGAAGCCTTTCTCGTCCGACGCGATGGATTGTATATCGACGTAGGGCACATCCACCGACCGGCAGTATTCACGCAACTGCTCATTGAATTTGCGCGAGATTTCGCTGCGCTCGCTTGGCTTGCCTGAGAACGGCAGCGCTGTGATAAACTCCTTGCTGGCCGCTGGTGGTATGCCCTGCACGGCCACCGCAATGCCCTGGTCCCTGATCTTCATGATGGCTTCGCCGTAGCGCCTGACCGTCTCCGCAATCAGTTCGTCGAAGGTCCTGGTGCGTCCGCTCTGCCCGTATTTCAGGTATATGTGCACGCGGGCATCTATCTCTCCGAACACCAGGAAGACTACATCACGCTTTTTATTCACCCTCTTCAGGAACAGTTCGAGGTATTCTTTCGAGCGTGTGAAGCTCTTTTCCTTGATAAGGTTGTGGGCTGTGGCCTGCGATATGTGATGCACCAGGAACGGGAACCGGTAGGTAAAAGGCACAACGTGACTGTCCCCGATCGTATGGATAATGCACGTGTTGAATAGATTAGCCCTGAGTATTACCAGTACGTTGAACAGCATCAACGGCGGATATTTGAAGACCATGTTCCAGAAAGGGAAGTAAATCGATCCCTTCCTCTGCAGCCATGCTATGCGGGACAGGTTGATATTCTTCCAGGTCTGTTTGATATCCATAAGCACAAAATTATACAGCCCATGCGGCCGTATGGGGATTAGCCGAATGACCTTGCCCGCCGTTCAGAGAAAGCGCTCGAAACGGTCCTTCCTGGCCTTGCAAACAGGGCAGATTTCGGGGGGCTCGTCCCTCGCACATAAATAGCCGCATACCTTGCAGCGCCAGACGGGATAAGGCAAAGCCGACAGGCTCATGCTGGCTGACGCCTCCCTGGCGGCCCTGGCTTTCTGCCTTTCCGCCCTGGGCGGCCGGCTCTCGGGAATGGAGTGCAGTTCCTGCTCTCCGCTTAAAACCTTTTGCGATACGTAGAGAGCGCAGTAACAAGCGCCCTGCTTGACCACATCGCCATCACGGTAATCGCAGGGGCATATAATGTCCAGGTCATCTTCTTTTTCACCTGAAGCCAGCCGGCATGGGCATGACTGGTATCCGTAACGCTTTTCATTGACCAGCAGCCCCCTGATCAGCCCTTTGGCAAACTCCACGTCCGGATTGAGGTGGTAGCCTCCACTCTCCGCCTCTTTCCTGTATTTCTCGTAGGTCCTGTCGATTTCTGCCTGGGTTATTTCAATCTCACCGCTCACAGCTTCAACGCCTCCCTGATCTCTTTCTCTTTGAATCCTGCAATGCATTTTACGTCATTTATCACCATGGTCGGGAAGGAGCTATCCGGATTCCACTTCTCCATCATCATCATGGCATTGGACCTCTCTTCGCCCTGCAGCAGGTCGACATAGAGATAATCGTATTCAACACCCAGGTCCGACAGCAACTGTCTCGTTTTTCTACACCAGATGCACGTGCTCAATGCGTATAGCATGATCTTCCCGGCATCTTTGCCCGCTACATGTTCTACCGCCATGGCCTATCCTCCTGCTCGTTTTGATTATTTATCAGTCCTGTGCAAAATAATATCCCAAAGGCGGATACGCTGGCAAATACGC
>DKFA01000074.1:14114-24437 GCA_002452695.1 Dehalococcoidia bacterium UBA6808 | reverse complement strand
GCCGGGGGCGCCTGGGCGGCAGGAGAATACACGGTCTACATCCTGCTGAACGGGGCGGAAACGACGACGACCTCATTTACAGTCCAGGGTGTCCAGCAGGCCGGCGCCCAGGCGCCGACGATCAGCTTCTTCACCGCCACACCCGAAGCCATCAGCGCGGGACAGGCAGTTACGCTGAGCTGGAGCACAAGCGGCGCTGCCTCCGTCAATATTGCGGGGCTGGGCGATGTGCCAGCCACGGGCAACAAGATCGTGGCGCCGGTCAACAGCAGGGAGTACACCCTGACCGCGAGCAACAGCGCGGGGACAACTTCGCTCAAAGCCGCCGTCAACGTTACATCCTGCAGCAGCGACAAACCCGACCTGACGATCACTGATTTCTGGGTGGAAGGCAATAAGGCCTGCTACAAGATCAAGAACATCGGGCAGACCAGTGTCATCCCCGGGGTCTACACCAATCCCAACGCCAAGCCGACCCTGACCTACCTGTATATCCAGGGGAACTACCGCGATTCCAGCCGCGTGGAAGTTCTGGCGCCGGGCGAGGAGAGGACGCTGTCCTTCCCCAACTACCAGTGGACACACGGCACAAACCGTTCATATACGCTGCCCATCCGTATCTGCGCCGACGGCCAGAACCTGATCGGCGAATACGATAAAAACAACAACTGCCTGGCGCTGGACTGGTAACAGGGGCGGGCGGCTGCCGGAAAACCCACATCGATAAATCTGGAGGAAATAGCTATGAAACGACTACATTTAATATCCATCCTGGCCCTGGTTGCCGTAATGCTGGCAGTTACGGCCGGCCCGGGATGCGGCATCAGGATTAATACGGGAGGGGCTGGGGGAAAGGCTGCCGTGGTCAGCGATGCCGCGCTGTCGACCAGCCTGGACAGCAGCTCGGCCCCGGTCGATCCATCCAACACTTTCCCGCTCACGGCGGACAGGCTTTACCTGTCGTTTAAATTAAACAATGCGCCCGCCAACACCCGGGTAACCGCCCAGGTCATATACCTGCAGGGCGAGGCCGCCGATATGGCCAACAAGGAACTTTTCAGCGGCAGCCTGAGCGGGGAAGGCACGAAATACATGGCCTTTACCGTCAAACCGCCGGCGGGAAGCTTCCCCCAAGGCAGCTACCAGGCAACGCTGACGGTAAACGGCAAAGATACGATCAACCTGCCTTTCACCATGCAGAACCTTTCGCTGCAGAAGGGATGGCCGGTCATCAGCAAGTTCACAGTTTCACCAGATTTCGCGCCGGCCGGCCAGCCGGTGACATTGTCCTGGGAGATCAGCGACGCCACCAGGGTCACACTGCAGCCGGAGATCGGCACGGTCCCCAGCTCCGGCACACGCACGGTCACGCCGCCGGCGACGACCACTTATAAACTGATCGCGGCCAATGATGCCGGCTCGACCACGCGCGAGGTCACCGTCAATGTCGGGGCGGCTGTAAGCGGCGCCGGCGACCTGGTGGTCACAGACGCCTGGCTGGAAGGCTGCATGGTCTACTACAAGATCAAGAATACCGGCTCACTGGAAATCCCGGGAACGACCACCTACCTGTATGTCGACAACCTGTTCCCGCCGATGGGCGGCACGAGCTTCTGCGATGTGATGAAGCCGGGACAGGAAAGGACGCTGGTCTTCTCCAGCTACCAGTGGCCTGACTGCGGCCAACAGCCTACCTCAAGCGGAGAGGGGCGGCAGCAATGGGGTACGCTGGTACGCGCGCCGACCGGCACAGGCATCAGCGGCTACATAGATACCAGCATTCTCAACCGCCAGGTCAAGGTGTGCGCAGACGGCAAGAACGAAGCGAAGGAAAGCAACAAGAACAACAACTGCCTGATCAGGATCTGGGGCATACTGCTGGATTACGACATGCTGCCGCTGGCCCACCTGGCCACCTGGAGGAACAGCGCGGGCGAGATGCCGGCCTTCGGCAGCGAGGGCAGCGCCACGGGCGCTTACATCAAGCTGGGCGACGGCGGGCTGGAGATGGTGCCGCAACAGGCGCCGCAGGGCTGGATACAGGGCTACTGGGGCATGTTCTCGGTCGATCCGGAGTTCAAGACGCCTGTAACGGCGGCCATCCAACTGCCGGCCAAAACGCATCTTAAGCTGCGTGTGGGACTGGCCGGCCACGCCCAGGGCAGCGACGGCGTTACATTCAAGGTCGGGATGAGGGATTTGAGCGACACGGTCAACTTCCTGCCCGGCAGGAAAATGACGGTCCCGGGCCAGTTCGAGGACTGGGACATCGATCTGAGCGACTACGAGGGTCAGAAGGTTTTGATCGTCCTGCGCGTTGAAGCAGGCGCGACAGCCGCCAACGATTTTGCCATCTGGAAAGAAGCCAAGCTGATGCAGGTCAACCAGTAAGTAACCATGTGGGTGGGATTGTGTAGTATAATTTATATCTATGAACCGCGTTAGCCGGGAGACCGTCATCTGTGTTGTGCTGCTGGTCCTGGTCTTTGGCGTTTCCCTGACACTGCGCATTTCGCTGCCGTGGAACGAGGTGTTCGGGGGTTACATGGTCAAGATGACCGACAACGACGCCTATTTTTACATGAGACTGCTGGACAATCTGTGCGCCCATTTCCCGGCGCTGGGCAGCTCCGACCCCTATTTCATCTTCCCTGCGGGCAGGGACCTGAGCGGCCAGCCGATGTTCATGGTGTATTTCATGGGATTTTTTGCCTGGCTGCTGGGTGGAGGGGCGCCCTCCCAGCAAACGGTGGACCTGGCAGGGGCATATTTCCCGGCCGTCCTGGGGGCGCTGCTGGTCTTCCCCGTTTTCCTGATCGCGCGCAAGCTGTATAACAAATGGGCCGGACTGGCGGCCGCCATGGCGATAACGCTGATACCCGGTGAATTCCTGGCCCGCACGCTGCTGGGAAACGCCGATACCCACGCGATGGAGATATTTTTCTCCACGCTGTTCATGCTGTTCCTGCTGCTGGGGGCGGAGAAAGGCCGCGAGCTAAGACTATTGCCCGCGCGAGGCATCGAAAAGCGCGGCCTTACTATTATGTTAACCTGGTTGACGCTGGCCGGGTTGTGCCTGGGCATTTACATAGCGTCCTGGGCCGGCGCGGCGCTGTTCGTTCTGATCAGCCTGGCCTGGCTGGCGCTGCAATTCATCAGCGACCACCTGAGAAAGACGGATACCCTGTATCTGGGCCTCAGCGGCGCAGTGATATATATCGTGGCGCTGGCCGTCTCCGGGCCGGCAGCGAACCTGCTGCCGCTGACACGCGTTGCGCTGGTCATCGCATTGCTGTGCGCGATAGCGCTGGCCGCGCTGTCGATAATCTTCAAACGATATGGAATCAAGCCGGCCTGCTACATCTTCGCGCTGGCCGGGACGGCGATAGCGGCGGCCGCTGTGATCGTCCTGATAAATCCCGACCTGGCAGGACAAATGTTCAATTATGCCAGGGCGATGTTCATCTGGAACCCGCTTTCCAGCATAGCGGAAAGCCAGCCGCTGCTGATGCAGGACAACCGTTTCACGCTGGCCCTGGTATGGGGCAACTACACCGCCGGCTCGCTGCTGGCGCTGGCAGGATTTGCAGCAGTATGCTACCGTGGGGTGAAAGAGGGACGGCCAGGCATGCTGATGACGGCGGTCTGGACCCTGATGATACTGCTGGTAACGCTGGCCATGCGCCGCTTTGCCTATTACCTGGCGATCAACATAGCCATACTTTCGGGCGTCTGCTGCTGGCTGATATTGCAGTCCTGCGGGTTTAAAGCAACAGCGGCGGAGAATAAACCTGCCGAAACATTCAAGAAAGAAACCAAAAAATGGTCCAGCAAAGGCAAGCGCGATATCTCAACGACCTCAAGCAATGCCGGGCTGATGACCGTGGGGGCGCTGGCCGCGCTGGCGCTGACAGTCTACCCCAATACAGGACCGCTGCCGGGCGGCGACAGGCCGTTTTTCGATGTTGCGACCAGGGCGCTCTATTCACCCTCCGACGCCTGGTGCGAATCGCTTGACTGGCTCAGGGAAAAATCGCCCGAACCATTCGGCGACAGCCGGTATTACTACGAGCTTTATCAAGGCGACAATAAACAGGCCAGCTACAGCGCGCTTACCTGGTGGGACTACGGCTACTGGGTCACGCGGATCGGGCACCGCGTGCCGGTCTGCAATCCGGGAGCTTCGCTGCGGGGAGAAGAGAAATACTTCACCGCACGCGAGCCGGACAGGGCGGCCGCCCTGTGCGACGAGTGGAAAACCAGATACGTAATCGTCGATGACTATATGGTCAACTGGCAGAGGGGCTTCCCGAGCATCGCCTATGCCGCCGGACTGAACCAGTCCCAGTATTACGAGATATATTACAGGCAGCAAAACGACGGGCTGGTTCAGACGCTGATGTATTATCCGGAATACTACAATACCATGGCGGTCAGGCTGTACTGCTTCGAGTGCAGGCAATATGCGCCGCAGGAAACGGCCGTAATATCCTGGGAGCCGCAGACCGGCAAAGACGGGCGGCCCTTCAAGCTGATCACCGGTGTGAGGACGATGGGCAGCTACAGCGATGCCCAGGCATTTATCGCGGCGCAGAAAACGGGGAACTGGCGTATCGTGGGCAAGGATCCGCTGGCCAGCCCGGTCCCGCTGGAAGCATTGCCGGAATACTCCATGGTGTTCAGCTCCAGCCTGACAGCCAGGGTGGGCAATACGGATGTTTCATCGGTCAAAATATTCGAATACAATAAAGATACAGGAAGACATGAATAACAGATCATTCCCCGACTGGGCCTTTGCGCTGATCGCCGTCACAGTCTGCCTGGCAGCGGCGTTATATATCAGGATCGCCCTGCCGTATGCGGCTATTTTCTCGGCGGAAGGCATCAGGCTGACGGGGATCGACTCCTATTTTTACATGCGCCTGGTGGACAACCTCGTGCCCAACTTCCCCAATATGATAGAGTTCGATCCATACATGATCTACCCGGGCGGCGACTATATCAACAGAGTACCCACGTTCTTCGCCTACATAGTGGCGGGGGCGGTCAGGCTGCTGGGAGGGGCGGCGCCGGACCAGTCAACGATAGACAGCATAGCAGTATATGTGCCCCCCATACTGGGAGCGCTATCGACCATCCCCCTGTTTTTCATCGGCCGGGCGCTGGTCAACAAATGGGCCGGGCTGGCCGCGGCGTTGATCATGGCGGTCATGCCGGGCGAGCTGCTGTCACGTTCTCTGCTCGGCTATACCGACCACCACTCAGCCGAGGTCTTTTTCACAAGCTACTTCGCCATGTTCTTCATACTGGCGATCAAAGACGGCCGGCAGTTCACGTACGATATGCTGGTCAAACGGCAGTTCCCGCCCATGAGCAGGCATCTGCTCTACAGCTTCGTAGCGGGGCTCTTCCTGGGCCTCTATCTGATCACCTGGCAGGGCGCGCTTTTCTTCATCCTGGTGCTATACGTTTACTTCGTCATCCAGTTCATCAGCGATTACCTGCGGGAGTTTCCTACGGACTATCTGAGCAAGATAGCCATAACCTGTTTTCTGTTTGCCCTGCTGATCTTTGTCGCGGTATCGCGGGACAAGCTGACGCTGATGGCGCTGGCCGGGCTGGTGCTGATCCCGATCGCGCTCAACTTCATATCTTCTGTCATGCGCATACGCGAGGTCCGGCCGGCCTGGTTCCTGGCGACGCTGGGCGGGCTGGCCATAGCGGGCGCCCTGGGATTCTGGCTGATAGCGCCGGAGATATTTAATCAGGTCATAAACTACATCGCCTATATCTTCACCTGGCGGACCGACCAGGCCATAGTCGGCGAGATGAAGCCGCTTTTCATCCAGGGAGGGACATTCCAGACCGATCAGGCCTGGATAGAGTACGGGCTGGCGTTATACCTGGGTATGGCCGGGCTGGCCGCGCTGATAATCAATTCCATCCGCCAGGGCAAGCCCGAGCATATCTTCACTGCCGTGTGGGGGCTGGTCATGCTGCTGGCGGCGCTGGCCATGCTCAGGTTCACGTATTACTTCGGGGTCTGCGCGGCGCTGCTGACCGGCTACCTGCTGGGCTGGGCTATCAGCCTGATCATCCCTCAAAGAAAAGAGGCCGAGACAGAGAAGGCAGGCAAAAAAGCCCGTAAACATGCTCCCAAAACGGCCCGGCCCTCTGCCAACAGGATATCGCTGGCAGCGCTGGCCGTGGTTACGACGGTGGTCATGCTAACGCCCGGCGCAGTTAACGCCGTAAACATCGCCAAAAATCCTGGACATATGCCCACCGCAGCCTGGATAGAAAGCATGGACTGGCTGAAAAAGAACTCGCCCGAGCCCCTGGGGCAGGCCAACTCCTACTACAGTTACTACAGGGCGCCTGCGCCGGATAAAAAGTACGATTACCCGGCGACGGCATACAGTGTGATGATCTGGAGCGACTACGGTTACTGGCTGTTGAGGATGGGGCACCGCATGCCTGTGGCCAACCCGGCCATCACACATTTCGACGAGGCCAGGTATTTCACAGCCCAGGACGACGCCTCCGCCAATGAGATCATGCAAAAGCTGGGGTCGCGCTACGTTGTGATCGATAACCGCATCGCTTCACCTAACGACAAATTCTACGCGCTGGCCAGCAAGAGCAATAAGCAGGAAAGCGACTTTTACGAGCTGTGCTGGCAGGCGCGGGAAGGCAAGTATGTCCCGCTGCTGGTCTTTTACCCGGCGTATTACCGAACGATGCTCAGCCGTCTGTACAACTTCGATTGCGCGCAGGTTGTGCCGGAGAGCGCGACGGTCATGACCTGGGAGGAGAAATCCCTGCCCGGCGGGGAGAAATTCAAATCCATCACGGAGCTTAAGAACTTCAGGACTTACGCCGAAGCCGAAGCTTTCGTAAACACACAGAAGGCGAACTGCAGCATCATCGGCGTCGATCCGCTGAAAAGCCCCGTGCCGCTGGAAGCGCTGACGGGATACCGGACCGTGTTCCAATCGAGCCAGAAGGCCAGCGCCGGATCAACGCCGGTTCCGGAAGTGAAGATCTTCGAGTATAATCCCGGACATGACAAATAACGCCATGCGGCAGTCGGCAAATAATAATTGGAGGCAATTATGGATAATAGACAGGCCGTCAGTCATGCAGGCGGTAAAAAATCAACTGTGCGCCAGGTCATCCTGCAGATTGCAATTTCATTAGTCCTGGCGGCAATATTCTCTGCATTTCCTTTCATTTCCGCCCTGTCAGTCGACAAATCCAGTTTGCCCTTAGCCATCTTTACGACCTGGTATTCCCTCTTTCCCCCTCTCATAATCCTGCTCTTTGCGTTATGGTTCAACCGCAAGGAAACGGCCTGGCTGAGAGCAACGGGACTAATCTGGATAGACCTCTCAACCTGGTTCCTGCTGCAATACATTTTTTCTTCAGTTGCGGGCGCCAACCTGCTGGCAATGATGCTGGCCCTGCCTGCGACCCTGGCAGGAAACACAGGGCCTTTCCTGGCCGGGGGATTGCTGTTTCTCATCGGCGGCCTGGTCTTTTACTTTGCGGGCACAAAGATATCCAGACCAGCGGCCAAGCCCGCTCTGGCCTGGACAGCCCTCGGCATCATGCTGGCAATCATTATTATTGCAATACCCGTATTCATCGCGGTTACGGCCAACCCGTCCGGAGCCGCCTCGATGACAGGCATTCCGTCCGGCGACCGTATCTTTACCTGGATCAGTGAAATTTACAATCTTGGTGAGAGGAGACCGGGCTCCGCGGCCGACCACCAAGCTATCGCCTACCTGGAATCAGAGCTGAAAAAATCCGGGTTTACGGATGTAAGGGTAGAAAAAAGCAACTTCGATTACTGGGAACCGGTCCAGTGGGATCTGACCCTGGAGCCGGACACAGCCCAAGCCTGGCAGGCGGAGAGCTTCTACGTGCCCTACAGCGGCCCGACCGGCAAGAACGGCGTAACTTCCGAGGTGGTGTATCTGGGCAATATCTCCTCGCCCAAATGGCAGGACATCAAGGACAAGATCATTCTTGTAGATATCCCTTCCCTCGATATCAGTTGGGACCAGATGAAACTATTTACGTACATGGCCTATGAGCCTGAAAACATGATGAAGGGGGTCGCGCCCGCGCCCTTCCCCATCGGATGGATGCTGAAATATATTGATTTCTACGAGCAGGCCGAGGCACGCCAGCCGGCTGCCATCATCGGCATACTGGAAAACTACCCTGATATGGGCAAATTCACCTACTATGCCCCTTACGACGGCAAATTACGCCCCATCCCCAGCCTTTATGTCAAAGAAAACACCGGAGAAATGATCAAAACGCTGTTGAATAAAGGTAAACTTTCAGCCCGCGTAGTGCTGCAAGCCAACGTCTCGCCTAAAGGCGGAGAAAGCGCCAATGTTTACGGCGTACTGCCGGGCCGCAGTGAAACCACCATCATCATCCACTCCCATCACGATTCACCCTGGAAAAGCGGTGTGGAGGACAGCAGCGGCGTGGGCATGGTCATGGGCCTGGCCGATTACTACGCCAGGGTACCAGCAGAACAAAGACCCTACAAAATGATCTTCATGTTTACCGGCGGACATATGGTAGGCGCCGCGACAGAAAATGACTTCATCGCCAGGCATAAGTCAGACATACTGGCGAACACGCTGTTCGACATCGTAGTCGAGCATATTGCCGATGACTACCAGTCCCTCAGCCAGCCGTCAACGGGAGCCCCGCAACCACGCGGCGTGTTCCTAACAGAGAATCCAGTAGCCATCAGCATTTTTGCCAATAAAATAGCTTCCCACCATATCGACCGTACATTACTTTACCCGACCGGCAGCCCGCTGGGCGTGCCAACCGACGGCTCCCCCTTTCACAAGGCCGGCGTCCCCATCGTCAGCCTGATCAGCGGACCGGCCTGGCTATTCGATGAAGCAGATACACTGGACAGGGTGGCCAAAGCGCAACTGGAACCGCTCACCGGCATGTACATCGATTTCATCAGCAGCCTGGCTGCCACACCTGACTGGCTGCTGCGTTTTAATCTTACCTGGGCCGCGCTGGCCCTGCTGGCGCTGGTCTTAAGCCCGCTGGCTGCTCTCTACCTGGCCTGGAAACGAAGGTAACAACCCTGAAAAGATAAAGAGGGCAGCGCTGCCCTCTTTATCCGCCAACCCGCTAAATAACTTGACAGGCTGAAATTTATCTTTCTATAATAAGTAAGATTCAGTTGATCATTATACACCCGGCAAGTTCACTTTTTCCCGCAATGCAGTATAACCCGGATTGATTAGTGTTATCACACAGGAAAAACATATAAATCCACATGGCTAAATACATTTTTGTTACAGGCGGCGTAGTCAGTTCAGTCGGCAAGGGCATAGCCGTAGCGTCTATCGGCCGGTTGCTGAAAAGCCGCGGCATTACAGTATCGGTCCAGAAACTCGACCCTTATCTTAACGTCGATCCCGGCACGATGTCGCCCTACCAGCACGGCGAGGTTTTCGTCACCACGGACGGGGCGGAGACCGACCTCGACCTGGGCCACTATGAGCGTTTCATCGATGTGGACCTTACGTCGGCCTCGAACGTGACCTCAGGCCAGATCTATTCAGCGGTAATCGCCGGCGAGAGAAGAGGCGATTACCTGGGAGGCACGATCCAGGTCATACCGCACGTGACCAACGAGATCAAGCGGCGCATCCGCGAGGTAGCGCAGATCTCCAAAGCTCAGGCAGTGATCGTCGAGGTGGGCGGCACCGTAGGCGACATCGAGAGCCAGCCGTTCCTGGAAGCCATCCGGCAAATGCGAAACGAGATCGGCCGGGACAATGCCATGTATATCCACGTGACCTACCTGCCTTACATAGCCGCCACCAAAGAGCTCAAGACCAAGCCCACACAGCACAGCGTCAATGAGCTCAGGCGGATCGGTATCCAGCCCGACATTATCCTCTGCCGGGCCGACCTGCCCATTTCACAGGGACTGCGGGATAAGATCTCGCTGTTCTGCGATGTTGAGAAAGAAGCCGTCATACCGATGGTGACTGCGGAGACCATCTATGAGGTGCCGCTGATCCTGGAAGAATACGGGCTGAGCAATTTTATCACCAGCAGGCTAAGGCTGACTGCAGGCAGAGCCGACCTGACCGAGTGGCGTAATATGGTGGCGCTGATGAAAACGCCGCGTGAGAGCATCAATATCGCGCTGGTGGGCAAATACGTGGAGCTGGAAGACGCCTATTTTTCCGTACGCGAGTCGCTCTGTCATGCCGGCCTTTACCACGACCGGCACATAAATATAATCTGGGTGCAGTC
>DKFA01000074.1:9449-13973 GCA_002452695.1 Dehalococcoidia bacterium UBA6808 | reverse complement strand
CTGGCTAATTCAACCGAGTTCGTCAAGAACACGCCTTACCCGGTCATCGACCTGATGCCGGACCAGCGCAGCATCAACGATATGGGCGGCACGATGAGGCTGGGATCATATCCCTGCAAGCTGGCGCCGGGCACGCGGGCGGCGGCGGCCTATAACCAGCAGGTTGTCTACGAGCGCCACCGCCATCGCTATGAATTCAATAACGACTACCGCGATCTATTTGAGAAGAAGGGCGTGGTCTTCAGCGGGCTCTCACCCGACGACCGGCTGGTGGAGATCGCCGAGATCAAGGACCACCCCTGGATGGTGGCCTGCCAGTTCCACCCCGAGTTCCGCTCACGGCCCAACCGCCCCCACCCCCTGTTTGTAAGCTTCATCGGCGCGGCCAGGGAGACCCTGGTGGAGGGCACCCAGGTCACGCTGCCCATGAAATAATGTTAACAAGCGGCACATTCATGATAACGGCCAATTCGCGAGGAGAAACATATGCGAATCTTTCTTGATACAGCTAATGTAGAACACATCAGGCTTGGCGCCAGGCTCGGCGTGGTGAGCGGCGTGACCACCAATCCCAGCCTCGTATCCAAAGAGGGCAAGGTCAATTACAAGAAGCTGGTGCAGGAGATCTGCTCGATCATTCCCGGCCCGGTCTCGACCGAGGTCATCAGCGCCGACACCGCAGGGATGGTAAAGGAAGCGCGCGAGATCGCCACCTGGGCCAGGAACGTCGTGGTGAAGATTCCCGCAGGCATGGAAGGCACGGAAGCCACGCACATTCTGGCGGCGGAAGGCATCAAGGTCAACTGCACACTCTGCTTCTCGGTCAACCAGGCCTTGCTGGCCGCGCTGGCAGGAGCAGCCTTCGTCAGCCCCTTTGTGGGCAGGCTGGACGATATCGGGGAAAACGGCATGCAACTGGTCGAAGATATCGTACAGGTTTACCGGCAGTATCCTGCGCTTAAAACAGAGGTCATAGCCGCCAGCATCCGGCACCCGCAACATTGTCTGGCAGCGGCCAGGGCCGGGGCGCATATAGCGACGATACCCTATAACGTCCTGCTGCAGATGTTCAAACATCCCCTGACCGATATAGGGGCAGCTCGCTTCCTGGATGACTGGCGCAAGGTGATGGGGGACGTTAAAAATATTTAGTTGCCGCTGCCCGGATGCTGAAAATAATATATAAAATACAAAACTCTACTTACTTCGAGGTGTCATTATGATGAACTTAACAGAACTTGAAACAAAAACGCTGGAAGAGTTGATGGCGCTGGCCAGGGTCCAGAGCATCGAAAACTACGATACGCTGAGCCGGGAGGAGCTGATCGCCAGGCTGTCTGCCGCCATAACTCCACCCGAGCCACAGCCGGGCTTTTATATGAGCCTGGGGGGGATACTGGAGATCATGGATGAAGGTTACGGCTTCCTCAGGCAGGAAAGCCTTCTTCCCGGCCCCAACGATGTTTATATCTCAAACTCTCAGATCAGGCGGTTCGGCCTGCGCAACGGCGATACGGTGGTCGGCCAGGCCAGGCCGCCCAAGGAGGGGGAGAAATACTGCAGCCTGCTGAGGGTGGAGACCGTCAACGGGCTTGACGCAGACCAGTCCAGGAGCAGGCCGCATTTCGGGCAGCTTACACCGACCTTCCCCGACGAGATGTTCGACCTGGAAAACTCCCCCAAGAACCTGTCCGGCAGGCTGATCAACCTGGTCGCCCCGATCGGCAGAGGCCAGCGCGGCCTGATCGTTTCACCGCCCAAAGCGGGCAAAACGCTGCTGCTGAAAAATGTGGCCAACGCGATCACGGCCAAGTACCCCGACGTCCACCTGATGGTCTGCCTGATCGGGGAGCGTCCGGAAGAGGTAACCGATATGAAACGCTCGGTGAAGGGCGAGGTGATCTCGGCCACATTCGATGAGCCGGTGGACAACCATACACGCGTGGCCGAACTGGCGCTGGAAAGGGCCAAGAGGCTGGCGGAGATAGGCAAGGATGTAGTCATACTGCTGGACGGCATTACGCGCCTGACGCGCTCCTACAACCTGGCCATGCCTCCCAGCGGACGGACGCTGTCGGGCGGCATCGACTCGGTGGCATTGTACCCGCCCAAGCGGTTCTTCGGCGCAGCGAGGAATATAGAAGAAGGCGGCAGCCTGACTATACTGGCTACCTGCCTGGTGGATACGGGCAGCCGCATGGACGATTTAATCTACGAAGAGTTCAAAGGCACCGGCAACATGGAATTGCACCTGGACCGACGCCTGGCGGAGAAGCGTATCTTCCCGGCTATAGATATAATGCGCAGCGGCACTCGCCGTGAGGAACTGTTGCTGGGCGAGCAGACCATAGCCAAGGTCTGGCTGCTGCGACGCATGGTCAGCATGATCGCCGAGGACTCCAATAACCCCACCGACGCATCCGAGCGCGTGATCGACCGCCTGGCCAAAACGCAGAGCAATGCCGAGTTCCTGGCTACTCTGACAGCTAAGGACATGTAAGCTGAGCTGCAGGCGCCCCACCTCTGAATTTAATGAATGGCTGGAAAATAGCAAATTACATGAGATCAATGGAGCGGCCACAGTAGATGAATATTAAAACCCCGGCAGCTCTACTGGCAATAGTAGCGCTTTCAATATCTTTCATACCCGGCCCGGCACAGGCTTTTTCCCTCGGCCTGGAGCCGGTCACGGGGACCGTCGGATCAGAAGTTAAAATACCTGCCTTCTGCCAGTACGGGGAGGGGGAATATTCCATATTATGGGGCAGTGAAAACCAGGTGATCGCACAGGGAGTGGTGGATGCCAAGGGGTGCGCGCCGATCTATTTCAAGGTGCCTCCCTGCGCACGCGGCAAGCACACCGTCACGCTCAGGGTAGGCAGCAAGACTTTTTCACGTGATTTCACCGTCACCAGCACCATCGCGCTGGAGACGACAAAAGGCCCGGTCGGGTCCCAGGTTCTGGTCAACGGATACGGTTTTTCCAACCAGGAAGGGGGTATACGCGTCACCTGGGACGGCAATACCGTGGCCACCAATATAGAGGCAGCGCGCAACGGAAGCTGGCAATATATGCTGACAATCCCGGTCAGCAGCAGGGGCAGCCATGCCATCAGCGCCTCAGGACCGTCCTCGACACCGGCGGAAGTCGGCGACAGGATATATGAGGTCAGCCCCACCCTGACGGTATCCCCTGTCACAGGCTGGGTGGGACGCATTGTAAACGTAGCGGGCACGGGCTTCGGCGCGGGTGAATCGAGCATTGGAGTGACTTACGATGATGTGCAGGTAAAGTCGGGGCTGATCGCCGATTTCAGCGGGTCATGGCAGGCATCATTCTCCATACCGCCGTCATCCCAGGGCCAGCACAAGCTGGACGCATGGGGCAATATGACGAGGGCAGAGGAGGTGCCCGAGGCCATCTTCACCATAGCGCCGGGCATAAGGGTGGAACAGATATCCAACAGGCTGGGCGAGCCGATCCATGTGGGCGATACGCTGCTGGTCAACGGCATCGGCTTCCAGGCCAATGAACAGGATATAGCTGTAACATTCGATGGAGCGCGGGTCGTCGAAAAGATCACCGCAGATGCGCAGGGGTCATGGTCGGCGCAGTTCCGCGTGCCGCCCATCCATAACGGTGGGCACACGGTAACAGCCTCGGGCGACGCCACACGTTCAGACGATGTCGCCCCCTACACTGTGGTAGTCACACCCTACCTGGAGGTCAACCCTGACAACGGAACGGTGGGATCGAGCGTGGCGCTGAGCGGCGCGGGCTTCAGCTCCAACCAGCCGCTGAATGTATTTTATGACGGCAAGAAGAGCGAGGTCACCGCATCTACCGACTTCAAAGGCAATATCAATATACCGTTCAAGCTCCCGGTCAGCAACGCCGGCGATCATACGCTGACCGTGACGGACGGTGGAAAGGCCTCCGGAACCGTCAGGGTTACGATCGAGTCCACGCCGCCCCAGGCGCCCGCCCCGACCACTCCCGAAGACGGAGCGATATTCAACCTGTTTGAGAACAAAGCGGTTGAGTTCACCTGGACGGCTGTAGACGACCCCAGCGGGGTGGTTTACACATTTGAACTGGGCAAGACAGCGGGGTTCAGCGACACCGTCACGCACAGGGAGAGCCTGGACAGGCCGTCACTTGCGCTGCATATCAATGAAAGGCCGATGGCGGGGAAATATTACTGGAGGGTGAGGGCGGTGGACCTGGCCGGCAATGCCAGCGCGTGGAGCAAAGCGCAGTCCGTTGAGTTCACAGGCTCGACATTTGTCTGGATCGGCGGCATTGCGCTGGCCATAATGGTCCTGGCAGGGCTGATCTGGTGGAGAATAAGAACGATCAGTAAAAAAGGCGGCTGGTCGACCGATTCCAGGTCGGATTCCGATTCGGATTCTTGACAAAAAAATGCAGTGGCTATAATATGATTGAAATTCAATATGGGTTAGGACGTTTAAATATAATGAAAGCGAGGTATAACAGATGAAATTAATGGTTATCGGGCTAGG
>DKFA01000074.1:0-9416 GCA_002452695.1 Dehalococcoidia bacterium UBA6808 | reverse complement strand
ACCGGGACGTTCGCGGTCAACACAGACCAGACTGACCTGACCGGATTAGCACATATTGGCTCCGATTACATGCATCGCATTCTGATCGGCGGCCGCAAGACCTGGGGACACGGCGTCGGCAAAGTCAACGAAATGGGCGCCGAACTGGCCCGGGAGGACGGCGATAAGGTAATCGACGCCGTCCGCACAGCCCCGCTCTTCTATCAGACACACGCATTCATGCTGATCGCCGGCACGGCCGGCGGCACCGGCTCAGGCGCCATCTCCATCATCGCCCAGATGCTCAAGGAACGCTATATCGGAAAACCGGTCTATGCGCTGTGCGTACTGCCTTTCGAGCACGAAGAGGTCGCCGAGCTGAGGAGCGTGTACAACACCGCCACCTGCTTGAAATCCATCCACTCCATTGCAGACGGCGTATTCCTGGCCGACAACCAGCGCTACGTGCGCAAGGACGCCAGCATGGCGATGAATCTGGCGCGCATCAATGCGCAGATTGTGGAGCCTTTCTACGACCTGATGTGCGCGGGCGAAGTGACGCACAGCCGTTCGGTGGGCGCCAAGACCATGGATGCCGGCGATATCATGCAGTCCCTCGACGGCTGGACCGCGATCGGCACCGGCCGCACAGAGATACCGCGCGGCTTCCGCTTCCCGTGGGAACTGGCCAAGGTCAACTTCCGCGAGAAGAGCAGCGAAACGCTGCGCGCCATGCAGGCCATGGATGCTGCGGTCAGCGAGCTCTCCATCTCGGTCAACCCCGAAGATGCAGGCCGCGCCCTTTACTTGCTGGCCGCTCCGACCAAGGAAATGAGCATGGACATTGCCAAGGGCCTGGGCGACTACCTGCGCGAGCTGGCCGAGAATGCAGTCATCCGCGCCGGCGACTTCCCCAGGGAGAAAGGTTCGGTGGATGTTACCATCGTCTTCTCACAACTGGCCTTCGTACAGAAGATCAGGGACTACTACGACAGGGCCTCGGCCTTCGCTCTGACGCAGAAAGACCGCCTGAAGGAAACCACCGGCCGCCTGCGCGACATGGAAGACGCGGCCAAGGGCCTTCCCAGCCTTATCTAAATCGAGTTTCAGCACTTTACAAAAGGGGCGGCTTGAGCCGCCCCTTTTTTTATTGGATGAATATTTGCCGCCGTTCAGACCGGGCAGTATAGTTACAAACAGGTAAGACATTACTATATGGTAAGATACTTATGATGATTGTAAGAGGCCCTGTACCGGCGTTCTGCGGCATCTTTGAACGCGGCGGTTCGCTCACCAAAGCTTTGAAAAACGAGAAAAAAAAGGAAATCAAGCGTGAGCAGTCCCGCCGTTCTTGATTCGTACGCCATGCTGGCCTATCCTCAAAAAGAAAAGGGGATCAGATAAATTCTACCTTCCCACGGCCTTTTTAGGCAGGGCAGTTGAGGCCGCTTCCACGCAGAGCGCCAGGCTGATCAGATAATCATCGTGCCCCTCGGCAGGATCGACGAAGAAGTTGATCGTCTGATTGGGGCGGCAGACGCTGCGGGCGCGCTCCAGCTCGAACATCAACTCCCGATGGTCGGCCGAGCCGTCCTGCGCATACAGCTTGAGCCGGCCTGAATTGACGGCAGCCAGCAGGTTGAAGCCCAGCGCCGATTTGGAGGACTGGGTGAACTTGAAGGGAAGTATACGATGGCCCAGCGCGCCGCCCAGAAACGAGGCCACCGGCTCGCCCATGCCGGTGGCGTCCACAACGATGCGGCTGCAGTTCCAGGTGTTGCGCAGAAGCTCAACCATCTGCGCGAACAGTTCCGGGTGTTTTCTGCCCACCCAGCAGTAATGTTCCACCACCCTGACCAGCGGTCCTTCAGCCCGGGGTTCCAGCTCAGCGATGGTGATCACAGTAGCGTCACGGCCGCGCGCGGTTAGCTCCAGCTCTTCAGCGACCTCAGCCTCACCGGCGATGTCGATGCCCGCCACATATATGCTCGTATCCCGGCGCTGTCTTTGCCGGGAATGCGTCCCCTGTAAAATCGCGAGCTGCGAATGTGAGAGGAAGCCCCCGCCGCTGCGGATGGGCAAAAGGGCGTACTGACTGCGGAAGAGAGGATGATCCTCGCCCAATCGAGCACGTTCCGATTCCACGAAGTCGCGGTAGCCGGGATTGTGCCGGGCCACCTCCTGCCAGTCGAAGCGGAAATGTCGCCTGATGCCGTCGGCCTTCTCCAGCTCGAGATTCGTCTGTTTGATCTCCTCCAGCAGGGTCGAGTCATCCCAGGTCGTGCCGTAGTGGACGGTGGTGGCGTTGGTGGAGGAGGCCATGGGTCGGAACTCCTTGGTATATTTATCCTTGCTGACATCCTGCGACTCGTCGATCTCCAGCAGGATGTCGGCGGTATGGCCGACCACGGAGGAGGATTCCTCGGCCGAGAGGAAGACCTGGCGGGCGGCTCCCAGCCTGATGATATAGCCCATCTCGGTGGTCCAGATGCCGCCAAAGTGGAAGTCATCGAGGCGCTGTTTCAGGCGCAGCATGGAGATGACCGTCTGCGGCTTGAAGGTGGGCGAGCATTTGACGGCTGTGCCGCCCCTGGCCATGAACATGGTCAGCAATAATAGCTCGATATGCGCAGAAAGCTCATTTTTTCCGCCCTGGCGGGCGATTTCTACGGAGAATGTCAGGCCGCGTGCGCTCTGGATACTATCTATCACCGCACGGGCGATTTCGAGCTGATAGGGGCGTAACTGCATAAAAGCTAAAAACCCAAACTCCAAATTCCAAAATCCAAATAGACGATAAGAACCAAATCAGGAAACAGTATCGTTTTATTCATTAGAATTTATTTATTGTTTGAAATTTGGTATTTGGCATTTATTTCAGGAATGTTTTGACTCCCAGGGGCACGGCCAGTTCGGTGAGAACCTTGGCAATGGCCTCCTTGAGGCTCTTCTTCTGTTCTTTGGAGATGCTGTAGCGGATCTTGACCAGGCTGGCGATGGTATTGGCGGCCTTTATCTGGAGGTCTACCCGTTCAGGATGCTCATCGATCAACGAAAGCAACTTTACCCGGAGCACAGCGATCTCCTGATCCAGTCCCTCGACTTCACCGGCTTTCTGTAACTGCAGTTGCTGAGTCCGGTCCAGCGCTTTGCTGTAAAATCCGTGTTTGCGCGCATTCTGATTACCTTTTTGAGCGCCGCGTTTTCTTTTTTCCGTCATAAATCACAATCAGCATGCCGTAGACAATGGCAAGAGCTGCCAATTCATAGTTCTGTTGCTGTAAGGCTTTTTCAAATAATGACATGACTATCGTTTCATATATTAGAACATTTGTCTTATTATAGAAAAGGGATTTTTGTCGCTTGTTTGGTATCTGGTTTTTGGAATTTGCTTAAAATCGGAATACTTGCTTTTAGTCTATCCCGATTGTATGATAAGCATCGTTTTGGGACAGCCATGAAGATAAGTGAAATCATCAGGACCAGCGGCAGGAGCCTTTCCTTCGAGTTCTTTCCGCCCAATACGCCCGCCGGTGAGGAGAAGCTGTTCCAGCGCGTTGAAAACCTGACGGCCTATCATCCCTCATTCGTATCGGTGACCCAACACGCCGGCCCTAACACACTGGACAAGACCAGACAAATCGTGAAAAAGCTGCATGGGCGCGCCAACCTGACAGTGATGCCGCACATTACCTGCGCCGACCCGCGCAAGAGCGAACTGGAGCCTGTAATCAACTACTATCGGGACCTGGGCATTGAGAACATCCTGGCTTTGAGAGGAGACCCCGATGAATACGGCCCCGAGCTCTTCGACGGCGAGACGCACTTTCGCTACGCCTCCGACCTGGTCAGGTTCATCAGGTCCTATAACAGCTTCTGCACCGGCGTTGCCGTATACCCTGAGGGGCACATGGAATCACCCAATCTCGGCGTAGACACCGGCTTCGCCAAGCAGAAAATAAAAGAGGGCGCCGAGTTCGCGATCACGCAGATGTTTTTCGATAACTTCTATTTTTACGAGATGATGGACCGCTTTGAGCAGGTCGGTATCACCATCCCGATCATAGCCGGCATCATGCCGATCACCGATTTCGCCAAAGTGGAACACTTCAGCGAGATGAGCGGCGTGGAGATTCCCATCCCGATCTATACAAGATTCGAGGAGATGGAAGATCCCTCGGACGTGGTCAAGGCAGGCATCGACCTGGCCACCGAGCAGTGTCTTGATCTGTGGGAAAACGGCGTACGCTGCTTCCACTTCTACACGCTCAACCAGGATGCTGCCGTCATCAGGATTCTCAACAACATCAAGCCGGTGATAGACAGCGAATAGCCATACCGGCAGCGCGCCCTTGCCGACGCACAAAGCTCGAGCAGTTATTAAGCCGTCCTTTCGGTAACAATAATTATGGCGCAATGCGTTTCATTGACTTCTCCTCATATTGCCTGTAATATTATCTGACTTCCAGGAGTATGGCACAGGAGAGGCCTATGCTGGCGCTTGAGGGTATACGGATCATCGAGCTTGTGCATCTGCCGCCGGGAGAGCTTTGCACCATGATACTGGGCGATCTGGGCGCAGATATCATCAAAGTGGAACCGCTGCCACAATCGGGTGGACGCGGGGCAGGGCTCTTCGGGGGAAAAGAAGCGGAAACCCTCAATAACACACAGCGCACCAACCCCCTCAATCGTAATAAGAAAAGCGTCAGGCTCAACCTGAAATCAGAGGAGGGGAGAAAGATATTTTACCGGCTGACAGAAAATGCCGATGTGGTAGTGGAAGGCTTCCGCCCCGGAGCAGTCAAGCGCATGGGTGTAGACTACGAAAGATTGAGCAAGATCAATCCCCGCCTGATCTACTGCTCGCTGAGCGGTTATGGGCAGGACGGGCCTTACAGCCAGAACCCGGGGCATGATATCAACTATATCTCCATGGCCGGAGCATTGAACCTGATCGGCTGGCCAGGCCAGCCACCCGCCATCCCCCTGAATTTGCTGGGGGATTTTGCCGGCGCTTCGCTCAATGGAGCTCTCGGCATCATGGCCGGCATTATAGCCAGGCAACACACGGGTAAAGGCCAGATGGTGGATATCTCTTATACCGACAGCGTTGTCACGATCATGACCTGGTTCCTGCAGATGCACCTGGACGCCGGACTGACTTTTCCCCGCGGCGAATGGGCGCTGGCAGGCGGCTACCCTTATTACAAAACCTACACAACAAAGGACGGCAAATTAATCAGTCTGGGCTGCATGGAGAAATGGTTCTGGGAGAACTTCTGCAATGCCGTCGGACGCGAGGACCTGACAAGCTACTCGTTCAATGCTGCCCATTTCATCAGTGGACCGGTAGACCCCAAATGGAAGGAGGTGGAGGATGCGGTCAGCGCTATCTTCCTGACCAGGACAAGAGACGAATGGTTCGATTATCTCATTGCCCATGATGTGCCGGTGGGCAAGGTCTACTCTCTGGACGAGGTCATCACCGACCCACAACTGCTGCACCGCCGGATGCTGCTGGAGTTCGACCATCCCACGCTGGGCAAGGTCAGACAGCCAGGCATCAGCATCAAACTATCCGGCACGCCGGGGCAGGTGCGCAGCCTGGCGCCTTATCCAGGTGAACACACAGAAGAGATACTGAAGTCACTGGGCTATACCGACGTTGAACTTGAAAGCTTGCGTAAAGCCGATACTATAGGCTAAAATGCTAAGAAACGGAGGTGGGACTATGGCAGCCAAAGCATTTGTACTTATAACAACTTCAGTCGGTCAGACGAAAACGGTCCTTACCGCCCTCAAGAAGCTGGAAGGTATCAAATCGGTTGATGCCGTGATGGGCCCGTATGATATTATCGCTGTCGTAGAAGGGGAATCGGTGGACACGGTTGGCAAGCTCATCACCGAGCAGTTTCACAAGATCGGCGGAATCGAGAGGACGACTACCTGTCAAACTATCAGAATCGCGTAAACTGATACTGACATGGACTGTGTATTCTGTAAGATCGCGGCGGGATCGATAGCGGCAGACGTGGTATACATGGACGATGATTTTCTGGCCTTCAGAGACATCCATCCCATGGCGCCCGTGCACGTCGTTATTATCCCTAAAAAACATATAGCCTCGGTCAACGACCTGTCAGACCGGGACCAGGCGCTAGCCGGCAAGATGATGCTGGTAGCCAGGAAGGTGGCGGAGAAGGAAAAGATCGCCGACAGCGGCTACCGGCTGGTCGTTAATTGCGGCCCGGACGGGACGCAGGTCGTGCCGCATATCCATATGCACGTACTGGGCGGCAGACGCCTGGCCAGCGAGCTGGGCTAAATCAGTCGCCGGGTAAATTCAGTAAATCCCCCAATTATCTTCTACCAATAGACCCTGTCCTGGTCCGTGCCGAAGTAGAGGGCATCTTTTTCGAAGGGTATGCTCTGCCCGCCAAAATAATCCGACAGCAGCCTGTTGCACCTGTCGAGCACATAACCGGACACGGCCCTGCTGCTGCAGCACAAATTATACTCAATATTGTGATTGCGCCAGCCGTAGGCCAAACCGAGGCAGCCGTATTTATCGGAACGATCCAGGCAAATATAGGTATCCAGGTTCTCAATGCCGGGCGGGGGCTGGTTCATCTTCATATAGACCACGCCCAGATTGTAGTAGGCAAGGGGGAAAGCCGGCTTCATTTTGAGCAGGATGGACAAATCGGATACGGCGGCGTTGTATTCGCCCACCCTTCCCCGGCAGACAGCTCTGTCGTTAAAGGCTACTGCCACATCGATACCGTTGAGCTCGATGGCCCGCGTGAACTGCTCGATAGCGGCATAGTAATCCGTCGAGAGGTAATAGCACCGGCCAAGCTGCACAAGGACATCAGTGGATACAGGCCCAATCTCCACAGCCCGCTTAAGATCGGTTATCGCCCGCCGGTAGTCGCCAGCCTCTTTATAAGCCAGACCGCGATAGTAATAAACGTCCTTGAAACTGCTCCCCAGGGCGATGGACTGCGACAGGTCGGCGATAGATTTTTGATACTCGCCTGACGCCAGGTACGCGAAACCGCGCTCATAATAAGCCCCGGCGGCAGCGGGATCGATATCCAGGCAAGCTGTGGCATCGCCGATGGCGCCTGAGTACATGCCGAGTTTGTTATAGGCCTGCGCCCGCGCCAGATAGGCCTCCGGCTTGACGTACCCACGCGCAATGGCCTCACCCAACACCTGCCGGGCCTCTTGATAGAGGCCCTTTTCCAGATAGGACAGGCCGCTCATGTAACATGCATAGCCCAGGTCGAAATCCGCTTTAATCTGGGGGTCAAAGGCAGCGGCCTTATTAAAATTGAAGACAGCGCTCTCGTAATCTGCGTTTTTATATGATGAAGACGCTTTGCCGGCATAAGCGGCAGCGATTTTCCCGGCAGGCTTTAGCTGCGGGTCGAGCTCGCCAGCCAGGCTATAACTGACCACGGCCTGATCCCAGTCCTGTTTATCCAGATATGCATCACCCTCCTGCAGCTTCTGCTGTGCAGGGCTCAGGCAGGAAATAAACAGGGCGGTTGATACGATTACAATAAGGAAAAACCGTTTCAAATGGCCGACCCTCCGCCTAACCGGCTGCAATTGACCTGATTCGCTCAATAACCTGCTCAATGGCCTCATCCGGCGTGGAAGCGCCTGCCGTAATGCCCACAGCCTTCTTGCCCGTCAGCCAAACGGTATCTATCTCCCCGGCGTTTTCGATATGGTGAGTCTCCACCACAGTCGAGCATACCTCAGCCAGGCGCCTTGTATTGGCGCTATTATGCCCTCCGACCACGATCATAAGATCGCTCTGCCCGGCCAGCTCCTGCGCTGCCGATTGGCGCTTGTGCGTCTCCTGGCAAAGCGTATTGACCACACGTATCTCCCTGGACTGCGGCAACAACCTTTCCATCAGGCGGTTGCTGAATCGGATAAAATCATCATGTGTCTGAGTGGTCTGCGCCATGATGCCGATGCGTTTGGGCAGGTTATCAAGCACAATCGAATCAGCATCCTGAGACGCCAGCGAATGTTCTCCCGCCCAACCGAGCAATCCCCTGACCTCGGGGTGCCGCTCTTCACCGAAGATGATCACACCAAAGCCGGCTTTAGCCAGCCGCTGCGCCGTCTGCTGCGCGCTCCTGACCGTCGGGCAGGTAGTATCGATCATAGTATTGCCTGCAGCATAAATCTTTTCCATTACAGCCGGAGAGACGCCATGCGATGAGATGGCGGTAATGCCCCCGTTGAGCTCATCCACGCTGTCCACTACATCGACACCGAGACCCTTCAGCCTGGACACAACTGTTTTATTATGCACGATAGGCCCCAGTGTAACGATTCTCTGTCCCTTGCCTGCCTCCGCCTCGATGATGCGGATAGCGCGACGCACACCGAAACAAAAACCCAGCTCACGGGCCTTCTGAATATCCATGCTGATATTATACAAAATTGACACCCTTTTAGGCCCGTGTTACATTATCAACCAAAAAAGGGGGCTTCTGAATATGTTTAAGACCAGATTTACTGAACTAATGGGCATCAAATACCCCATCATGCAGGCTGCCATGATGTGGGTCACACGAGCCGAACTCGTTTCAGCGGTATCCAACGCCGGCTGTCTTGGAACGCTGGCTGCGCTAACCTTTGACACACCTGGGAGTTTAGCGGCCGAAATAAAAAAGATCAGGTCTATGACAAGCGCGCCTTTTGCCGTCAATCTGACCCTCTTACCCACTTTCAAACAGATAAATTACGATGCCTATATCGATACTATCATCGGCGAGGGTGTAACCATTGTCGAGACGGCAGGCAACAATCCCGAAAAGTATGTCTCCAGGCTGAAATCAGCAGGCATCAAGCTGATACACAAATGCACATCGTTGCCCCATGCTCAAAAAGCGGTTATGCTGGGCTGCGATGTAATCAGTATTGACGGCTACGAGTGCGCCGGCCATCCGGGAGAGGATGATGTAACCTCTATGGTATTGATCCCGATTTGCGCCGACAGGCTCAAGGTGCCCGTCATCGGTTCCGGAGGTTTCGCCGACGGCAGGGGGCTGGTGGCAGCACTGGCGCTGGGCGCCGAAGGTGTCAATATGGGTACACGCTTCATGATGACAAGGGAAGCCCCTCTGCATGACAGCGTGAAGAACTGGCTGTCCGGGCTAACCGAAAGGGATACTTTACTGCTGCTCCGGGCTTTCAAGAATACAATGAGGGTGGCTAAAACCCCGCTTACACAAAAGGCAGCCGAGATGGAAAGAAAAGGCGCCAGCATACAGGAGATGGCGCCGCTAATCTCCGGCCAGGGAGGCCTGGCATTAATGGAAAAAGGTGAGATCGACGCCGGCATGATCAGCGCCGGAGAGGTGATCGGCTTGATCAATGATGTGCCCACCGTCCAGGAACTGGTC
>DKFA01000026.1:33951-50005 GCA_002452695.1 Dehalococcoidia bacterium UBA6808 | reverse complement strand
GCCTTGCCGATGCGCCCACCTTTCTCTAGAAACTTGAGCGTATCCAGCACACAGAGGGCATGAACGTTCTCATAGGCCTCTCTGGCCACCTGCAAGACCTCCTGCATACTCCTGCCCTGTTTGGCTGCTTCAGCGGCGGCGATCACGATATTGCCCAGGGCGATACTTACCGTCTGCGAATCGAAAAGCTCAATCGGGCATTTCGGATTCATCGTGGTCACGGCCTCCCTGGCCGAGTTTAGCGTACCACTCAGTTTGCTGCTGATATGGATGGAGACGATGCCGTCAGCGCCCTGGCAGACCTTTTCATAGGCGCTGATAAAATCTCCCGGGTTGGGCTGAATGGTGGCTGGGTGTACCGGACTTTCCACCAGCCGTTTAAAAAACTGTTCGGCGGTCATAGTCACCCTTTCCTTGAAGATCTCTTCACCGAACCTGACAGAAAGGGGGACCATGGTGATATCAAGCTCCTTTAAAATCTCATCCGAAAGGTCGCAACTGCTATCTGTAACTATCCTGATCATTTCCTACCTCACTTTATTATATTGTAAAGACGTTCCCGTCCAGAGCCTGGCCCAGACATCCAGCATAAACTCCTGTAATCTGACCAGTTTATCCTGGCTCATATTCTGTACCGATACAATATATTTATCGATAAACCCACAATTATTGCGCAGATTATGATGCACCTATTTATCGTTCAGAGACAGCCCAGCAAAAATCCAGCGACGGATCTTATACCCAAACTGCTGACTGGCGCCCTGACCTCATTCCATTCACCGTACAATCTTGCTTCCACCTCAATAGGAACAAAGTGCTCGATCGTCTCACAGGTTGGCTGTAATACGATATTGCCCATCCCTGCCCGGTAGATTCTCTCGGCATAAGTTACTTGGAAATGACCATGCCTTTTCTCTCCGCACCCTGAGCATATCGTAGGCAGTCGAAGCGCACAGGCCAAGGTTGTATGCGATCAGGCTGTAATGGAACGACATCTGGACCTCGCGATAAACGTCCATCAGCCTGGAAAGGAAGGGCTTCTTCCTCGCAGTTAGCTTTACCTGGTTATTCTCGGACAAGTTCATAATTCTTCTAGTTTTTGCAAATAAACAAATATATTATATTTTCAGACGTGCTGCCTGTCAACGCAGTTCCTTTCGGACGGCCTTACCAGGGCACATTCGTCTGTACGGCATCATCATCGGAATGGTCGCGGCTACGGCCTTTAGTATGCATTCGCTAGGTCATCTGTGCACCTGCCGGAAGATCAACAACGCTGATTCGAAGCGTCTGGATATTGACCGGGGCACACCGGGGATACTTGTCGACGGCATCGGTGGCATCCTGCCGACTCAGCAGTAAACGTTAATCCATGCATTTAAACAGCATTACAATAAACATTACGATGATCAGCATCTGACCGGAAAAGAAGGTGGAATGGTGGGCAGTACAAGACTCGAACTTGTGACCTCTACGATGTCAACGTAGCGCTCTAACCAGCTGAGCTAACCGCCCACAACAGCATTTCATTTTATCAATGCAGGTGCAGGTAGTCAAACGGACCGTAAATGAAAAAACTGCAGAACAGTGAGACGCTGGATATTTAATCTTTGCTGGAGATCCTGGTGTTACCCGACATGGAAACATGTACGTTACTGCCGCATTTCGGGCAGGTTAGTTCGATAGTAATGACCGGCTGGCGCATGACACGTTCGATAAGCGTGGAGACCATGGTATCAAGCTGATCGATACGCTTGTACATCATCTCCAGCCGCTTTTCCATCTGGACTAGCTTGTCCAGCTGTTTTTCGGCTTCTTCGAACCTTTTATCAATTTCTTTTTTCTCTGTCATACGCCGCTTCCATTGTTAAAGAAACAAGAAGGAGGAACCGGAAATTCCTCCTCCTTAATTATACACTCAATCCAATATCACAGGCTTTTATCCTGTACTCCCATCGAATAAAGCTGCTCGCGGTCTTCCTTGATCTGGGCATCCAGCATACCGACCATCCTGGACTCAAGCCACTTCTTATATGCTTCTTTAGCCTGGGGCGAATTCCTTACGGCAATCATGGCCTTTTTCCACTCATCAATGAAAAGAGCCTCGAGACGTTCATCCTTCAAGGGGAACTCCTCATCCATCAGCGCCTCGGCTCTTTCAATTATCCTGTTCATGACCGCCCTCTTCAGACGGTCGATCGAAAGCAATTCCTGATCTTCGTAAGGTCTGCCCGTAAACTGTTCATTTGCCATAAGTTCAACCCCCATTCACTCTTTTATTGATTTTATAATATGCTGCTAATACCACAATGTCAAGCATCAGTCCAAATACAAATTTATATACAGATTTCCGTTATTTCCCATCTGCTTAACAGGAGCGGTTCGCTTTGACAACAGATCAGACAGGCATTACAATGATTTGACTTTACTGCGGGAGTAACTCAACGGTAGAGTTCCTGCCCTCCAAGCAGGCTGTTGCGGGTTCGAATCCCGTCTCCCGCTCCATTGTGATCCACTCGTTTAGATATTTCACGAATTTTCGGCAACACTCTCTCTGAAATCCTTATTCCGGTTAACATATACACTGCGTATTAAACAAGCTCTTGATTGCGGAGCACAGGTACCGGCCGTTTCATACCCCTCCTGCATGACAATGTTTGAAGATGCCGTCCTTTCCCTGGACAAAGCAGATTCAATAAAAATAGAGGACGTTGTGAAACTTATACGCGAATCAGTCGAACTACCTTAAATAATACACCTGTTTTTGCCTGTACCATCCGCACCATCGAATGCAGTGGTATTAGCCAAAGCAGTGGACTATTGAGAACTTCAGACATATCATGCCGACATTAATGTAAACAAAAAAGATCAGACAAACCGGCTTTACAGGGAATTTGCATCCATGTATGCCGCCTCTTTACCGGATGTGAATTTTGTCTGACGATCTTTTTTATTATAACCTTATTAAAATAAATATTGCGTTATACTATATGAGCAGTTCTAAGAAACCAGCTGCACCGATAGGAGGAACCGTCGTCCTGATCATCTTCATGGCAATGGCATTGATTATGGTTACAACTTTCCTCGATGTTGGACCCTTTCCATCCGTGAAGAATAACATGCGCCAGATGGCTCAGAATATACAGGTCACATTCGAACAGCTGATTGCAGGAGAGCCTTCCGCTTTTTCCACCGTTTCGGCGTCTGATCCGTCGATACCCCAAACATCGGCAGGACAGATACGGACAATAAGCAATTGGGAATACACCCTCAAGAACTACCAGTGGAACGGCAATACCGCGGTTGTTTACATCAGCATACGCAATCTGGGAAGCGCGACCCTCCCGTTCGGCTTCAGTTATGAGGTCAGCGATGAAAAATTCACAGGCATTTATAAGCTCTGTGCCCAAAACAGTAGCAAACAGGTATTCTGGGACAGCAGCCTGAACGAAAGCGGAACCGGTTTTTACAGCCAGTATTTCACGTCTGGCGAGATCAACGCAGGCACGGTCCAGTTCAAGGTTTCACCTGGATCCGAGAAGGTTTACCTGTGCCTCGCCAACGGCAGCAATGTAGCCAACAAGCTGTTCTATTTGGGCACGCCCGGACAGCGTTAACGTAAACTGATATTACGATAATCCGGGCCTTACGACAGCATATGTGTAATGAGTATCCTCAATCCAATAACTATAAGTATAATTCCACCAGCCAGCAGGGCACACCTCCCTACCAGGGCGCTGACCTTCCTGCCCAGCCAGAAGCTGAAGGCTGAAACAGTGAAGGCCACCATACCAATGATACCGGCAGCAATGACTATGTTGATCTTCAACACCGCGAAGGAAAGGCCAACAGCCAGAGAATCGATGCTGGTAGCTACAGCCAGAGTTATCAGGGTCCCCCACTTGCCAATATCCACAGATTCGGCCTCTGTGCCATTGCGGACGAATTCTATAATCATTTTACCGCCTATAAAAGCCAGCAGAACAAAGGCCAACCAGTGGTCATACTGCTCAATATAGCTGACCACCGTCTGGCCGACCAACCAGCCCAGGAGAGGCATGGCCATCTGGAAAATACCGAAGGACAACGCCACCTTCAACATGTTTCCTGGGGAGAAAGTCTTCCCGGCGGCGCCTATGGTCAACGCTACAGCAAAACAGTCAGCAGAAAGCCCCAGTCCGATCAACACGATTGAGAAAAGATCAATTAAAGCCATAACCGCTAAAGTATACCAAAGTCAATTGCGGTGAAAGAAATGCTGATTAAAACGCTGCAGCTTCCTTGAGTTGCCTGTGGTCAGTCATGCCAGAGACATCGTTAACAAACCCGGCCAGCGTAGCATACCTGCTTCTCAATGCTTTAAGCTCATCATGGACAGGGCTAACCGCACCCGGGTCATCGCCATAAATGCCGTGAAAAGCGAAATAGGCCTGGTTAAGCTTTCTGATGCTGTAGCCATGCCCGATGAAGAACTCCTTTCTCATTTCCATATATTGCTCGGCTGCTGCAATCTCGCCGGCCCTCAGCAACATATCAACTGTCCGCCTGGTATTACGCATCTCAAACGAAAAGTCGATGTCACCTGCGGGCGTCTTGCTGTCCAGGTCGGTGTCCTTATAATATAGCTGGTATACCCGGCCGCCAATCTCATCAGCCATCATACCAGCCAGCGTTTCGTTCATGATGATGATATCAGGCGGTTGCCTGATGCCCAGGCAATCCAGCAGATAAAGCGCCCCCAACGGCCTTAAGGCCAGGAACTGGTGTGCCCATTCCTCAACAACGGCGTTGATGACCTGCCTGGTCCCCATCTCAGGTGATACGATGGCCGGAAAGGCTGCGCCGAGGCCCCCCAGCTGCACGACCAGCGATGAGAGACCCAGCTTATCGACACTGCTTTCTATAGCGGCCATCTGTTCAGATGTAAGATCAGGCGTCAGCAGCACCCGGTCAAGATACTGAATCCTGTCCCGGGGAGAGACGACCAGCAGGCAGGGTGGACGTTCCAGCCTGAACTTCAATGGGGGTGCCATTTCCAGACGATTGTCCAGGATGACCCGCACGATCTGCTGACGCAGCAATTCCTGATCAATCACTGGATTGCCATAGACACTATGGCTGTCCGGCTTTGTGGCGTTGATGTACTGCCATTGGGGTAAATCCAGCAAGGCCAGGCCGGCTGCCGTTTCAATCTGCCCCCTCAACTTTCCAGCATCATCCCCAGCGACAACTGCCTGTGCACAGTATAGCATGCAGATGCAGAAAACCAGGGCTATACAAATAAGATATTTTTTCACTTCGGATCGGACAATTATCCGACTCCACCAATCTTATTTAATAACACCGACAGACCGTTACTGCCGGTTACAGGTTCATTGCAAGTATTTCCGGAACATATGTATACAGATGTTTTTTCTCCTGCAGAAGGCTTGCCCTGTAACATGGGCGGGCTGAGTTGCGCCGGCGCTATTCCAGGGCAGGAGGCAGCTATAACCTTGTTGGGCAGATACCTTCTGCAGATAGCCTGCTTTGTTAATCCTGCTTCACCAGCATCACTGCCACAAATAACCGCTATTTCAAGATTCTCCGACAGATAGAAATCAAGCGCACACAACCAGTTAGCAAAACCCCTCGGATAAGAGGCCATCTGACTATATATCGACAAAATTGAAGGTTCCACAACCTTAGAATATCTATCATCCCCGGTCAACCTGGCCAGGTAAAGAAAAGATCTGGCAGCCGCAGAACTGCCTGAAGGAATCGCGCCATCCACCAAATTGCGGACACCGATAAACAGTTTTTCACCCGACGTTTGAGTATCATAAAGGATGCCATCGGAATTACCTGTAAAGAGGTCCAGCACACGGTCAGCTAGACGGACAGCTAAGTCCAACCATTCACCCCTAAAAGTAGCCGAATAGAGATCAATCAGTCCCTGCACCACGCAGGCATAGTCCTCAAGAAACCCCTGTTCTCCCCTGCGCCCGTCTTTATATGTATGAACCAGCATACCATCTTCAACCATCTTATCCCGGATAAAGCGGGCACACACTTCTGCCGCCACAATATAGTCTTTCCTTTCCAGTGCAGCGCCTGCCTCGCTCAAACTGCTAATCATCATCCCGTTCCAGGACGCAATCACCTTTTCATCCCGGGCCGGCTTTACCCGCCGGGATCTTTCAACAGCCAGCGCAAACCTTGCGCGGGACAGCACCGTTGCCTCCGGCGCTTTGTTGGCATCCTTTATGTAAAGTATATTGCTGCCTTCAAAATTACCCCTGTCAGTTACCGAGTAGTAATCACTCATCATACCAGCTTCCCTGTCACCGACCGTTTTATCGAAATCCTGCTTTTCCCATGTATAGTATTTACCTTCAATTCCTTCACTATCGGCATCCTGCGTGCTGAAAAAACCGCCTTCTTCCGATTTCATCTCACGCAGAACATAGTCCAGGGTTTGGCATAACACATCCCTGTACAGTTCTTTTGCGGTAGCCTGATACAGGTACAGATATAACTTTGCCAGCAGGGCATTATCATATAGCATCTTTTCAAAATGTGGCACGAGCCACATATTATCCGTGGAATATCTGTGGAATCCGCCTCCTACCTGGTCATATATTCCTCCGGCTGACATCTTGGTTAGCGTAAACTCAACCATCTTGAGAGCGTTCTTATCCTTTTTACGGAACCAGGTCCTCAAAAGAAATTCAAGGGCCATCGGCTCCGGGAATTTGGGCGCTGAACCGAACCCTCCCTGTGAGCTATCGAAATCAGCAACCATCTTTTCAAATGCTTTATCCAGCACTTCTGTTCCCGACATGCCCGATTCCATTAAGGATTGATTAGCTGACAATGCTTCCTGGAGTTCTCCCGCATGCTGTTCAATGTCATCACGCGTCTCAGCGAAAGCCCTGCTGACCGTTTCCAGCACGTAGCCAAATCCCGGCATACCGTATTTTGCTTCAACAGGAAAATATGTGCCTCCGAAGAAAGGCCTGCCTTCCGGAGTCAAAAAAACATTCAGCGGCCAACCACCTGTGCCGGTCAAGGTCTGCACCGCCTGCATATAAACATGGTCAATATCAGGCCTCTCTTCCCTGTCCACCTTTATACTGATAAAGCCCTCGTTCAAAGCAGAGGCTATCTCTTCATTTTCAAACGATTCATGCGCCATGACATGACACCAGTGACAGGCTGAATAGCCTATACTGAGAAAAACGGGCTTGTTCTCTCTGCGTGCTTTGTCAAAAGCCTCAACTCCCCAGGGATACCAGTCCACCGGATTGGCGGCATGCTGCAGAAGATAAGGGCTGGTCTCAGCAGCCAGACGGTTTAACTTTCCTTTTTCATTAATCATTCTCTATCATAACCTCTCTGTCTATTTTGCCTTAAAACAATTCTGTCTCCAAATTGCCGGACACGACCACTACGCATTTCCGCTTAATACTTTAATGTTCATTTATGCGCTTTTACGCAAATGCAGATTAAGTGTCATGACGGATGGCGCCGGATTATGCGTCTGTTAAATTTATACCATAAAGACTGCAACCCTGGATATCATCAAAGGAGGAAACCATGATAGCTGAAATAATGGAAAAGGCTCAAATAGCGGAAAAGTCCGCCAACAGCAATTACTGGGCGGACAAGCAGCCCTGCTGGGAAAAATGTCATTGCCCTGAGAGCATAAAATCAGAATGTCCAGCCTTTCTCTACCAGTTCCTCCCCTGCTGGGAAATCGAGGGAACTTACTGCAAACTGGACGATCACGGCTCGACCGGTAAAGACACCAGCATATGTGAGGTCTGCAGGGTCTACAAAAAATACGGCAAGGGAGCGCCGATCAAGTTGAAATTAATGGGCAAAGGTATCAATACTGACTTCAAGAATCCGGCAAGAGTAGCACGCTAATTACTTATATCAGCAATCCATTGACCAGGTCGCCTCACGAAAAGGCGACCTGCTTTATTTACACCATATTTCGTTAAAATATTCTTATAAGTGTGACTTTGGTTACTTGCATAATGTAAAAAATTGCTATAATGAGTCATTGAAAGCATATTTCGCACGTAGACCGTGGTCGGACGTTCAGAGTCATATTTGCTAATTGGGAAGATAAGGGGTCACGTACACAGGGGACAGTAAGAAAGGATGGGCATATGGCAGCATTTTTTAAAATCAATGAACTGTACAGGATAGCTGTTGAGATGGAACGCAACGGACTGGCTTTTTACAGTAAGGTGGCGAGTCAGTCTGCTGACGAGCAAACACGTGCAGTTTACCATTACCTTGCTTCAGCCGAAAAAAGGCATCTCCGGACGTTTAAAAAACTGATGGGCAACAAAACCTTTTCAGCGCCGCAAAGCTACAGGGGTGAATACCGGAAATACCTGGGCGCACTGCTGAAAGACAGGGTATTCCCATCTTCCCACCTGGCGCGTAGCCGTGCGGCCAGGTCTGGTCCGTCCGCCTCGCTCAAGGCGGGCATAGCTGCGGAGAAGGAAAGCATACTTTTCTACATGGAGCTGCGTGACCTTGTTTCTGCCGCAGACAGAGTTGCCATCGATAGGATACTTGGAGAAGAAAAACGCCATCTGCGCCGTCTGTCAGAATATAAGGAAAAAGGTTGTCTATGATGAGTAAAGATATCGCCGGCAGCCATATACAGGAAATTTTGAAGAAGTCCTTTCTGACCGAGCTCAATGCCCAGGCATACTATATATATTACAGCCGTATGGCCAAGGTTGAAGAGAAACACGGCGCCAACCTTCAAACGATATTTGACTCATTGAGCAAACCGTGGCTAATTAAAGGCAAGACGATTGGGCATTCCTCACTGCGGATGGCGCATGTAACGTTGCCCGCCAGGCACGAGGCACGCAAACAAAAATTAGCATCAAATAAAGGGGACATATTATGATTGAAGCAGAAGCCAGATTAAACGAGGCACTGAAGTATGCTATCCAGATGGAGCTGGACGGTAAGAAATACTACCTGCAAGCTTGTGAAGAGAGCACCCACCCTGTCGGTAAAGAGCTGTTTGCATGGCTAGCCAAACAGGAAGACCGTCACCGCCAGACGTTTGAAAAAATCTTTAAGTCGATCGCCGACAAGCAAGGCTGGCCTGTCGAACATACTAAACCCGCTAAAGGCGCCAAGCTGGGCACGATTTTCAGCGAAGCGATCAATAACGCCGACAAAAATATCATGGGCAAGAAATCGGAAATAGCAACCACTGCCCGCGCTATGGATATGGAGATCAAGTCCCGCGATTACTATAACAAACAGGCAGAACTGGCATCCTCGGCAGCGGAGAAAGACTTTTTTACTTCCCTGGCCGCCGAAGAGCATGGACATTACCTGGGATTGGTCGATTACAAGGAATATATTACTGACCCCGTTGGCTGGTTCACACGCACCGAACACCATTTGCTCGATGGGGCCTGAATTTAACTCGAGAGGAACTATAGTATGTCGGAGCCTATTTTGGAGATTAAAGATCTCGCTGTCACGGTAGATGAAAGGCCGATCCTGCATAATGTTAACCTGACTGTAAACAAAGGGGAAACCCACGTGCTTTTCGGCCCCAATGGCAGCGGCAAGACTACACTGCTGATGACCATTATGGGTGCGCCAAAGTATGTGATCACCGGAGGCAAAATTATATTCAAAGGGCAGGATATCACCTATATGCCAATCGATGTGAGAGCCAGACTGGGAATTGGTATGTCAATGCAACGTCCACCAGTCGTGCGCGGCGTTAAAACACGCGATATGATTACCGCCTGTGCCAGGGGCCGTGAAAGCGACGCCGAGCTTGAAGAGATCGTCAAATCAAGCAATCTAAGCGAACTGGTGGAAAGGGATATCAACTACGGCTTCTCAGGCGGCGAGATAAAACGTTCCGAACTGGCGCAGTTGCTCGCCCAGCAGCCAGACCTGGTATTACTGGATGAACCCGAATCGGGCGTAGACCTGGTCAACATATCATTGATCGGGCACCTGATCAACAAGCTGCTGCAAAAGAGACAGCATATACGCGAAAGGGAGCGCAGCGGTCTGATCATAACACATACCGGCCATATACTTGAATATGTCGATGCCCGCACCGGTTACGTCCTGCTGGGCGGTGCGATCATCTGCGAAGGCGATCCACATGAAATACTTAAGACCATCGTCAAGAAGGGCTACGAGGAGTGCCGTAAATGCGTGATGTAAACACAGAGAAAGTGCTTAAGGAAAAAGCCCGAACTGCGGCCAACAAACAGGCGCGCTTCGGTGAAGATATCAACCTGGATAAATATGAGCATGTGGCTGAAGCACTGCCTTACAAGGAGGACCTTGCCACTATACCGGCTGAAGCCAAGGCACAAATGCTACAGACCGGGGTGACGGTTGACGATGCCAGCAAGCGTTCAGGCACTATTATCCAGATGGACCACTCGGTTATCCACAGCGTCACAAAACAGTCCGACATTGAGATTATGTCAACAATCAAGGCGCTTGAAAAATACGACTGGCTTCATGATTATTACTGGAAGGCCGTATCCGTTGACGCAGATAAATACACGGCGCACGTAGAACTTAACCCCGGCAACGGTTATTTCATACGCGCCCTGCCCGGCAGCAAGACAACCTTCCCTGTCCAGGCCTGTCTTTATATAGGTAAAAAGAACCTTGCGCAGAGCGTTCATAACATCATCATTGCCGAGGAAGGTTCCGAATTGCATATCATAACCGGCTGCACTGCATCGCCCAGTGAAGAAGATGCCATGCACCTGGGCATTTCTGAATTTTATATAAAGAAGGGCGCTAAGATCAGTTTCACTATGATCCACAACTGGTCGCCCCATGTGGCAGTTCGTCCCCGTACCGGAGTTGTCATCGAAGATAACGGCGTCTACTTGAGCAACTACGTTATTATGAAGCCGGTGAAATCACTTCAGACCAATCCCATTGCCCGCTGTGTGGGTAAAAATACGGTGTCGCGCTTCAACAGCGTGGTGGTGGCGCCGCCGGGGTCAAGCCTGGACCTCGGCTCCCAGGTCATACTCGACGGGGCCGGTTCCCGTACTGAGATCATCTCGCGCACGATCACAACTGGAGGCAATATTATTGCCCGCGGCTATATTGAGGGCAATGCCATCGATGTCAAAGGTCATTTGGAATGCCGCGGCCTTATCCTCAAGGGGGAAGGGAGCATTCACGCCATCCCGGAGCTTAGAGGCAATCTGGCCGGCATCGATCTCTCACACGAAGCAGCCGTGGGGAAGATCGCTGAAGAAGAGGTCGAGTATCTGATGATGAGAGGTTTGACTCGGGACGAAGCCACTGCCACCATCGTCAGAGGTTTCCTGCGCGTTGATATAGAAGGTCTGCCGCCCGAACTCAGCCAGCAGATCAGGGATACAATCGAATCGGCTGAAAAAGACATGATGTAATTAAAGAGGAGGATGGCACGTAATGAACACCAAGGCTCTCTATTCCCTGACCTACGGACTTTTCGTGGTCTCATCTTTTAAAGGCGATAAAATCAACGGTCAGATCGCCAACACGGTGATCCAGATCTGCTCTGAACCGCAGATCATCCAGTGTGTATTGAACAGGAACAACCTCACTCACGAATACGTTTCCAGCAGTAAAGCCTTTACGGCATCGATCCTGGCCAAGGAAACCCCACTCAATTTTATAGGCGGTTTCGGTTTCAAGTCAGGCCGGGACGTGGACAAATTTGCGGGTATCAATTTCAAGACCGGAACGACCGGCGCACCCATTGTAGTAGACAATAGCCTGGCTTACCTCGAAGCAAAGGTAATTGCCCAGTATGATGTCTATACACACACTATTTTTGTAGGAGAAATGGTAGACGCCGATATCATTAAGGAAGGAGAGCCGATCACTTATGCCTACTATCAGCAGGTAAAACGGGGAACTACTCCCAAATCAGCGCCCAGCTATCAGGCAGAAAAAAAGGAGGAAAAAATTCAAATGGATAAATACAAGTGTAGTGTCTGCGGCTACATTTATGACCCAGAAAAAGGCGATCCCGATGGCGGCATCAAGCCAGGCACACGTTTTGAAGATATCCCCGACGACTGGACCTGTCCGGTCTGCGGCGCCAGCAAAGACCAGTTTAATAAGTTGTAATTGAAGCAGATAAGGATTTGTTTTGAGCTTCTTTGACGGAGGAACACATGAATGTGCGTAATATCAAACCAGGCATCGATTCCGTAGGGGCGATCGATTTCGACAGGCGTCTGTTTGACTCGCTGATACCCACACCGGACGGCACCAGCTATAACTCTTATCTTATCAGAGGCAGCGAAAAAACGGCGCTTATAGACGCAGTCGATCCTGCCATGGACTACGTTCTCACCAGTAACCTTGACGATCTGAATGTAACCCAGCTTGACTACATCATTTGTAACCATGCCGAGCAGGATCATGCCGGCGCAATCCCGCTGGTGCTGGACCTCTATCCTGAGGCCAAAGTTGTTTGCACCCCAAAATGCAAAGGGATGTTGATAGACCTGCTGCACCTGAATGAGGACGTATTTATTACTGTCAACGACAAAGAGACCCTGTCGCTGGGTAACAAGACACTGGAATTCATCCACATGCCCTGGGTGCACTGGCCGGAAACGATGGTAACCTACCTGCGTGAAGATAAAATCCTGTTTTCCTGTGATTTCTTCGGCTCGCATATGGCGCAGACCGCACTGTATGCCGAAGACGAGTTCATCATCTTTGAATCTGCCAAGCGCTATTTCGGCGAGATCATGATGCCTTTCCGCGTCAACATCCAGAGAAACCTGGACAAGCTGAAGGATTACAATCTGGATATGATCGCCCCCAGCCATGGTCCAATCTATCATAAACCGGAGTTCATCCTTAATGCTTACAAAAGCTGGGTCTACAACGAGCCTCGCAATACCGTTCTCCTGCCGTATGTATCGATGCACGGCAGCACCAAAGACATGGTAGATTACCTGGTGGGCGCCCTGATTAAACGCGGCGTCGAGGTCAAACAGTTCGACCTGACCGTGGCCGATACAGGAAAACTGGCCATGGCTCTGGTTGATTCAGCCACGCTGGTACTGGGTACCTGCACCGTGCTGGGGGGAGCGCATCCCCTGGCATCCAATGCAGCCTTCCTGGCCAATGCTCTTCGCCCCAACTTGAAATTCGCCAGTATCATAGGGAGCTTTGGCTGGGGCAGCAAGGCCGTCGAGCAGATCACAGGCATGCTGACCAACCTTAAAATCGAAGTTATCGAGCCTGTCTATATCAAGGGTAATCCCAGGGAAGACGATTTCAAGGCACTGGATAAGCTGGCCGATACCATTGCAGCCAAACACAGGGAGCATGGATTTAATTAATAAATATGAGGTAATGCTATGACGTACTGGATGTGCGATAAATGCAATTTTGTCATCGAAATGCCCAAACCACCCGATCCATGTCCCGGCTGCCACGACCGCTGCAGTTTCAGTGACGTAACCTGTTACACGCCTGAATGTGGCGGGTCTGGCAGCCTTGATACCAGACTGGTAGCCCAGCGCGCCATAAAGAAAGAGAAACCCGGCAAGATAGTGCATTTCAGCGATGTGATTAAAGGTCGCACCTCGGAGGGCAAGGAAAAACACATCCCGGCCATCGAGCTTATGAAAGGGCGCGGCGATCAGGGTAAAGACCTGGTCGAAATCCAGGTGGGGCGTGAAATACCCCACCCTAACACCCCCGAGCATCATATCTGCTGGATACAGGCCTTCGGTGTAAAAAAGGACGGTCAGGTGATCGATCTGGGAAGGGAAGTATTCGAACCAGTCACCAGTAAACCTGTTTATGCTTTTAATCTCAACGCAGCAGAGTTTAAACACCTCTTCTCATTTGCATACTGTAATATCCACGGTGTCTGGGAGCAACACCTGGAGCTATAGAAGTGTCTTTGGAATTACGCTGATACACAATCAAGAGAGCTGGCGGGATAAAAGAGGCTTGTAATTGAGGGCTTATGGTTACTACCTTACCTGGCAGTACTGCTGAGCAGGGGAAACACATTAGAAGGTCAATCATCCCGATTGAAGGAATGACCTGTGCAACCTGCGCCAATAGCATCGAAAAAGCGCTGCGCGAACTGGGCGGCGTGAACGACGCCAGTGTAAATTTCGCCTCTGAAAAGACCACGGTTGACTATGACCCAAGTAAAGTGGACCTCGGGAAGATCGCACACACAATCAACGAACTCGGTTACACGGCAAAGACAGTCAAATCCATATTCCCGGTCAGCGGTATGACCTGCGCTTCCTGCGTAGCTCATGTTGAGCATGCGCTGCAGGGCGTGCCAGGCGTGGTTTCAGCAACAGTCAACCTGGCTTCGGAGAAAGCGGCCATCGAATACCTGGAAGGCGCTGATATCGGCCAGATGCGCAGGGCTGTAGCTGATGCGGGATACGGTCTGGGCGATGAAACCGAGGAACCCGACAGGATTGAGCAGGCCTCCAGGGCAGAGACCGCAGGGTTGAAAACAAGGTTTGTCTTCTCTCTTATCATCGCTGCCGTTATCATGGCCCTCAGCATGGTTCCAGCGCTGGATTTTCCTTTCAGGCCCTATGTGCTATGGCTGCTGGCAACACCTGTGCAGTTCTGGGCAGGCCTGAGGTTCTACCGCGGGGCATGGGGCGCCTTAAAACACAGGTCAGCCGACATGAACACCCTTATCGCTGTAGGCACGTCGGCCGCCTATCTTTACAGCATAGCCGCTGTTCTGTTCCCCAGTTTCTTTATGGAAGCCGGCATCGGGCACGCTCTCTATTTCGATACCTCATCTATGATCATTGCGCTAATCCTGATGGGACGATTCCTGGAAGCCAAGGCCAAGGGACAAACCTCAGAGGCCATTAAGAAACTGATCGGCCTGCGGCCCAAAAACGCCACGGTGATCAGGAACGGACAGGAAGCTGCGATCAATATCGATGAAGTGTTAGCAGAAGATATCGTAATCGTCAGGCCTGGAGAAAAAGTACCGGTTGACGGCATTGTTATCGACGGCGCTTCGACCATTGATGAATCGATGATCACCGGGGAAAGCATCCCTGTGGAAAAGAAGCCGGGCGATACCGTCATAGGCGCCACTATCAACAAGATGGGCAGCTTCCACTTCAGGGCCACCCGTGTGGGGAAGGACACGATGCTGGCACAGATCATCCGCATGGTGGATGAAGCGCAGGGAAGCAAGGCCCCCATACAGCGCCTGGCCGATGTGATAGCCAGCTACTTCGTGCCGGTGGTGATCTCCATTGCGATCGTTACTTTTATCATCTGGCTGTTCGCCGGCCCGCAACCGTCCTTCACCTATGCCTTGCTCAATTTCGTCGCCGTGCTCATCATCGCCTGCCCCTGTGCCCTGGGCCTGGCTACGCCCACAGCCATTATCGTAGGCACAGGCAAGGGAGCGGAATACGGTATTCTAATCCGCAATGCCCAGGCACTGGAAAGGGCAGAAAAAATCGATACAGTATTGATGGACAAGACTGGAACACTGACGCGCGGGGAGCCCCAGGTGACCGACATCCTTTCATATGCACCTTATGACGACAGTTTGTTGCTGGGACTGGCCGCTGCCATCGAGAAGGGATCGGAACACCCGCTGGCCGGAGCGATAGTCTCGTATGCAGCAGCGCATAATATTGACCCTGAAAAATACGAGAATTTCACAGCCCTGCCCGGGCAGGGCGCAAGCGCAATTGTCAAGGACAAGAAGGTACTGATAGGCAACATTGCCTTAATGGAAGAGAACGGCATTGCCCTTGATGATGCCAAATCAGTAAGTGAAAACTACTGGAACGAGGGTAAGACAGTACTGTTTCTAGCCGCTGACGGAAAGATAGCCGGACTGATCGCCCTGGCAGATACCCTCAAGCCCGGTGCAGCCAATGCCGTATCCGACCTGAAAAATATGGGTCTCGAAGTCTATATGATTACAGGCGACAATGAAAGAACTGCACAATCGATCGCTGTTCAGGCAGGCATCGACAACGTTATAGCCGATGTG
>DKFA01000026.1:7986-33836 GCA_002452695.1 Dehalococcoidia bacterium UBA6808 | reverse complement strand
GATATAACACTGATCCGCGGTGACTTGAAAGGTATTGCAACTGCCATCCTGCTGAGCAAGCGTACTATGAAAACCATCAAACAAAATCTGTTCTGGGCTTTTGCCTACAATGTCATATTGATACCTGTGGCTGCCGGTATACTTTACCCGTTCTTCATTTATTCCGGAGTGCCGGCGGGACTTCAGTTCATCCTGGGTCAGTATGGTTTTCTCAACCCCATGCTGGCAGCCCTGGCCATGGCGGCCAGTTCCGTTACGGTAGTATCAAATTCACTGCGGCTGAAGGGATTCAGGCCGCCGCAAATAAAGGACTCAAATACGAAAGGAGGTGCCCAAATGACGATAGATCCAGTATGCAAAATGGAAGTTGATGAAAAAAAGGCTGCTGCGACCTCAGAGTACAAAGGCCAGAAGTATTACTTCTGTGCAATGGGCTGTAAAAAAGCCTTCGATACCAATCCGGAAAAATACCTGACCGTGAAAAAATAACTTCAGTCACATATTTATTGAGCAAAATAATGTAAATTAATTTACTAAGGTATATTAACGAGCGAAGATTCAATTCAAAAAGGCGGAAATCGTAGCTCGCTTGAACAAAGACATGGATCTGAAAAAAGTTTAAAATAATCAGGAGGTTAAACATGGCATACGAAGCAAAGGACTACGGCAAGCTGCTGGGCATGCAGGGTTTCAGCGATACCCTGCTCAATAACCACTTCACACTTTATAAAGGTTATGTAGCCAATACGAACAAGGTCTTCGATACACTGGAGGCCATGGTCAAGGACGGGAAAGCGGCGACTTATGAGTTCGCAGAGCTCAAACGGCGACTGGGATGGGAATTCAACGGCATGCGCCTGCACGAGTATTATTTCGAAAACCTGGGCGGCAACGGGGCATTGGACCAGGGCGGCAAGCTGGGCAAACTGCTGGCTGCCAATTTCGGCAGCTATGAAACATGGTTGCAGGACTTCAGAGGCGTAGCAGCCATGCGGGGCATCGGTTGGGCCGTAGTTTACCAGGATGTAATTGGCGGCAAGCTGATCAACCAGTGGATCAATGAACACGATGTTGGGCACCCCGCGGGATGTCAGCCGCTGTTGATACTGGACGTTTTCGAGCACGCTTTTATGATCGACTACGGACTCAAACGCGCTGACTACATCGAGGCATTTTTCAAGAACATCGACTGGAAAGCGGTTGAAGCAAGAGTTAAATAAGTATTATTACAGAGGGAGGTTACTATGAGTACACTGGTGAGCGCAGGCAAAGTCTCACAAATACCTGCTGGCAGCATGAAGCAGTTCAAGTCTGGCGGCCTGGATATTTTATTGGCCAACGTGGGGGGAAGGATCTTTGCCGTCGACAACAGGTGCCCCCATATGGGAGGCAACCTGTCGAAAGGCAAGCTCGAAGGCGCTATAGTAACCTGCCCATTGCACGGTTCGCAGTTCGATGTTGCCAGCGGTCAGGTAGTGAGATGGCTTAAAGGGTCGGGGTTAGTCTCAGCCGTCGGTAATGCGTTTAAGCATCCATCTGAAATCAAGACCTATGAAGTTGTAATTTCGGACGATGAGATTCAAATAAGTATATAGCACTGGTGCTATAATTATGCATAATTATAAAACAGTCCGCGTCCTTTTCTGCCTTTTCCTGCCCCTGGTGGTGACGGCCTGTCAGCCATCAACGCCCAAGCCTTCCCAGCCGGTCAGCAACACAACACCAGCCCCGGCTACCTCATCTCCATCCCACTCCCCCACGGCCCCCGCAGCAACACTGTCAAAGCCCATCTGGGCTGTCGACGGAACTATTGCTCTGGCTGCTGTTCCTTATTTCCGTCATGGTACATGCAGTCTTCGCCGTTACCCGCTCGGATCCCCCTTCTGAGGAAACAAAATGAGAAAGTGCTGGAAGCTGTTAGCTTTGATGCTGCTGGTGCTTACTGCAGCCGGGTGTAAACCTGTGTCCGATGCCGGCATAAAACAGCCGGAAATCCTCGAGATCAAGGAATACCAGGGAGAGAAGCTTTCATCCATTAACGATTTCCGGGAAAACTCAATCAGAGGGCCGCAGAAGGTTGATATCGCTGCTTACAGGTTGATCATAAGCGGCCTGGTCGAAAATAGAACCTCCTACAACTATGAAGAAGTATTAAAAGGCTTCCGCACATATCAAAAATTGATTACTCTTCACTGCGTAGAAGGCTGGTCGGTTAAAATACTCTGGGACGGCGTGCTGGTCAAGGACCTTCTCAATAACGCCAGCATAAAACAGGAAGCCAATACAGTCATCCTTCACGCAGTGGACGGCTATACTACGTCAATGCCTTTACAGTACCTCGCGGATAATAATATCATGCTGGCCTACAAGATGAACGGCGTTACAATACCGCCAGAGCGCGGCTTCCCCTTCATGCTTGTGGCACAGGACAAATGGGGTTATAAATGGATAAAATGGGTCAATGAAATAGAGCTGTCCGCTGATGCAAATTACAGGGGTTTCTGGGAGCAGGAGGGCTACTCCAACGAAGGTAGTCTGGATAAACCTTTCTTTGAAAGGTAATTATCACACACAATAAAATAATATCAACTATTACCGATATTACCAAAGGGACGGTTTGGGACAAATGGATTTCAAGATTTTAGTAGGCGGAGAAGCAGGGCAGGGTATACAGACCACTGGCGCAATCCTGGCCAGGGCCTTTACGCGCATGGGCTTCCACGTTTTTGCCGACCAGGACTATGAATCGCGCATCAGGGGAGGGCACAATTTTTACCGTATTCGGGTCAGGGAATCCCAGACACTCGCTATCTCCGAAAGCCTCGACCTCCTGATCGCTTTCAATAAAGAGAGCGTATCTCTGCATCTCAGCGAGCTTGCCCCCAACGGCATAGCTATCTGCGACACTATACGCGATCCGGATATCAGCCAGAGATACAACGTAATATTTATGGCTATGAGCGACATCGCTATGCAGGTCACAGGGAGCAGGCTGGCAGCAAACTCGGTGGCGATCGGAGCGGTAGCCGGCCTGACAGGATGTGATATAGAGGTCTTCAATAACCTTATCAAGGAATACTTCAGGCAGGAAGACGTGGCAGAACGTAATATCAATGCGGCCAGGGCCGGTCAGCAGTTCATACTGGAACAGAAAAATAATCTGCCCCTGAACAGCTTCGGGAAGAATATCAAGAGCGATCGCATGTTGCTGAACGGCAACGAAGGCATCGCGATGGGGGCGCTGGCAGCCGGGTGCAAGTTCATCTCCGCTTATCCCATGACGCCTGCCACTTCCATTATGGAATACATGGCTGCCAATGCCAGTGATTTTGGCGCAGTCGTAATACAGCCTGAAGATGAGATTGCCGCCATCCATATGGCCATCGGGGCTTCGTATGCCGGCGTGAGATCAATGACGGCTACTTCGGGAGGAGGTTTCTCCCTGATGACTGAAGGCATCGGCCTGGCAGGCATGACTGAAACACCGCTAGTGGTAGTGTTGGCGCAGCGCCCGGGCCCCGCCATCGGACTCCCCACACGCACCGAGCAGTCCGATCTGCTCTTCGCTATCAATGCTTCACATGGTGAGTTTCCCCGCGTCGTGCTTGCTCCCTCCACAGCCGAGGATGCTTTCTGGCTGACCACCAAGGCCTTCAACCTGGCGGAAAAATACCAGGTGCCTGTCATACTGATGACCGACCACTACCTGGCAACATCATATTTCACAGTTGAGAAATTCGATCTTTCTGCGGTATTCATCAACCGCGGGCTGCCGCTCAATGAAAATGAAATGGGCAAGCTATCCGAGTACAAACGTCACCTTATCACAGGGTCAGGTGTCTCACCCAGGGCCTTCCCCATGCAGAGCAGGGCGCTGGTTGTAACTGATTCCGATGAACATAATGAGGAAGGCCACCTGATTGAAGATGCTGAAACAAGAGTGCGCATGGTCGATAAACGCCAGAAGAAAATGCAGGGCTTGCACAACGACCTCGCTCACCCTCTCATCTATGGACCAAGGGAAGCCCGCAATACGATAATAGGATGGGGCAGCAGCTTTGGACCGTTATACGAAGCAACTTCTGTGTTGCGCAAGCAGGATGTGAGCATCAACCTGCTGCACTTTACCGAGATCTGGCCGTTCCAGTCACGCGCTATCAGGAAGATCCTGTCCACCAGTGAAAAAATCTATATTGCCGAGAATAATGCCACCGGACAGTTTGCCACACTGTTTGCTTCCAGGATGGGGCGAAAGGTCGATGGTAATATCCTCAGGTACGACGGCCGTCCTTTCACGCCCAACTTCATTATCAATAAATTGAGCAAAGAGGCGCTGTGATGACTGTTACATTGAATGACTACGTCGGACTGCAACCTGCCTGGTGCCCGGGTTGCGGCAATTTCGGCATATTGACGGCCCTTAAAAAGGCTCTTGTTGAGCTTGATATATACCCGCACCAGCTCGTTATCGTCTCCGGCATCGGCCAGGCAGGCAAGCTACCCCACTATTTGAAATGCAATACTTTCAACTCGCTGCACGGAAGGCCTGTGCCGGTGGCAGCCGGCATCAAGATGGCCAACCGTGAGCTTCACGTTATAGCAGTGAGTGGTGACGGGGACGGATATGGAGAAGGAGGCAACCACTGGCTGCATGCCATGCGGCGCAATCACGATATCACCTATCTGGTACATAACAACCAGGTCTATGCACTGACCCGCGGGCAGGCATCGCCGACCAGTGATACCGGATATATCACAGGCACGACCCCTCAGGGCGCCCCACAGCCAGTCCACCCGCTGGCAATCGCCGTGGCTGCAGGCGCCTCGTTCGTAGCGCGGGGATTTGCGGGCGACAGCGACCACCTGGCAGGATTGATTAAACTCGCACTGCAAAACAGGGGATTCTCACTCCTCGATATCCTGCAACCCTGCGTCTCGTTCAACCACATTAATACCTATGATTGGTATAAGAAACGCGTTTACAAACTTGAAGAAGAGAGAGATTATAATCCTGTCGATGCAACTGCGGCCTTTGAGAAAGCGCTACAATGGGGTGACCGCATCCCCATTGGCGTTCTCTACATCAACAAAAGGCCATCCATCGAAGATTCATTTGCCGCTTTAAAGCACACACCGCTGGTATTGCAAAAACACGATCCCGTCAAGGTCAACGGCCTGATCAACAAGGCGCTTTGATATCTGACTTATATGCTCCCAAGCAAATACATGCCCGCTAACACCAATTTAAGGTATAATCTTGGCAGTCGCATCGACAAGATTATTTTCAAACGGGGTTAAAATGCTGCGAAAATCAATTATTATAGTGGTTATATCATGCATAATCTGCAGCGGTCTGGCTGCCTGCAGCCAGCAGGCGCCGGCCACGGTCTATGATCCTAACAAGCAATATGCTGCCTATCTCGTGGTTAACACGCCCCAGGCAAGCCAGGCTTTGAATTCGGCCCAACAAAAATCAGCCCTGGAGGGCTTTGTCAACGGGCCGGTCGTATACTACGAGCCGGGCACCCAAGATTTCGAAGAGCATTTCAAGAAACTGACTCCCAGCAAACAGGTCAGTCTGATCTGGGTGGTAGGATCGCTGCTCGATACTCCTGGTATTCAAAAAGCCCTCACCACCTCCGGATATAAAGGACAATTCAGGTATGAACCTGTAACCGCGACGTCTTCAAAATTCGAGGAATAACTCCACCCTGAAGTTTCAGCCGTGGCGCTGTTGCTTTCTTTTCACCGTCAGCTTCATACCGCTCAAACAGGTGACAATTACTTCCTCGCCACGTCTGATATAGTCTTCCGAAGATGATGCTTTCCACAGTTCACCGCGCACTCTGACATAGCCTTCAGGCATCAGGTCGGTCTCTACCACACCTTCATTACCCACAATCGACTCGGGCGATGTTACAGACTCGTATGAAACCGTGGGATGCCCGATCAGGTACATGATATAGGAATATACCATGAAGCCTATCAGTATCAAGGCTATCCCCCACCATGGCAGCGTTATTCCGAAAAATGGGAGAACCCAGATTATACCTGCCGCCAGCAGCAATGTCTCAATGATTGTGCTGATAATCGTGTATATTGTATGCCAGCGGGCTGATTTCGCCTTAACCATTTCCCTGTATTAACAGTATCACTTGCGGATGATTATGTCACAACAGCGTAATCAAGGTAAAGGAACATAATAAAATCATGTTCGGAATGATATAATTTCCTTAAACTTACGACTTATAATTAGTGATAATGACAGAACAGCAAAAGGCGGCTGACAGGATAACCGAGCTTAAAAAGCTTCTCAACTACCACGGCCACAGGTATTACGTTCTCGATAACCCTGAGATAAGCGACGCCGAATACGATGCGCTGATGGCCGAGCTCAAGCAGCTGGAGGACTCCCACCCCGAATTGATAACACCCGACTCCCCCACCCAGCGCGTCGGGGCTGAACCTGTAACAGCTTTCGGGATAGTAATTCATCCCCGTCCCCTGCTCAGCCTCTCCAATGCCTTCAGCGATGATGACCTGGATGCCTGGTATAAACGCACAACCAACCTCATCCCCGGGCAGCAATTCGATTTTGTCTGCGAGTTAAAGATCGACGGGCTGGCCGTAGCCCTGACCTACGAGAGCGGCATACTGGTAACGGGCGCCACGCGCGGCAACGGCTACCAGGGTGAGAATATTACACAGAACCTGAAGACCATCGGCAGCATCCCCCTCTCTGTACCCTCCAGCGCTCCGGCCCGTTTCGAGGTGCGCGGCGAGGTCTACCTGCCCAAAGAGGGATTGAAGAAGCTTAATGAAGAAAGGGCCAGGGAAGGGCAACCGCTATTTGCCAATCCCCGCAATGCAGCAGCGGGATCGGTCAGACAGCTCGATCCTAGGATTACAGCTCGCCGCCCTCTCGATATCTTCATCTATGCGCTGGGCTGGGCTGAGGGAGGTGAACTGCCCTCCACTCACTGGGAAACCATGCAATACCTCAAATCACTCGGCTTCAAGATCAATCCGAACATACAGCTCTGCCGCAGCCTGGCTGAAGTGAAAGAATACTATCATAGCTGGGTGGGCAGGAGGGAAACACTGCCCTATGATGCAGACGGCGTAGTAGTCAAGGTCAATCCCATTGCTCTTCAGGAGGAACTAGGTTACGTTGGACATGACCCTCGCTGGGCCATCGCCTATAAATTCCCCGCCGTACAGGGTACAACCCGATTGATCAATATAGGCATCAACGTGGGCAGGACAGGCAGTCTTAATCCCTATGCCATACTGGAACCGGTCAACATCGGTGGTGTTACTATTCGGCAGGCTACATTGCACAACGAAGAAGACATCCACCGCAAGGACCTGCGCGTCGGCGATTGGGTCACAGTACAGCGCGCCGGCGAGGTCATACCCGAGATAGTCGGCCCGATCATCAGCCGCCGTACCGGCGCGGAGCAGGTCTTCCACATGCCGGCCAAATGCCCGGTGTGCGGTGCCGAAGTGATCAAGCCGGAAGGCGAAGCAGTGCACCGCTGCACGAATACCGCCTGTCCGGCCCAGGCCCTTGAAAAGATCAGACATTTCACCAGCAAGGGCGCGATGGATATCGACGGCGTGGGTGAAAAGCTGTGCCAGGCGCTTTTTGAAAAAGAGCTGATCAGGGACTCCGGCGACCTTTACTACCTTACCCGTGACCAGCTTCTGGGATTGGAGCGCATGGGCGAGAAGAGCGTAACCAGGGTGCTGTCATCGATCGAGGCCAGCAAAAGGCGACCGCTGCCTCAATTGATCTTTGCGCTGGGCATACCCAATATAGGCGAAGAGACCGCCAATATCCTGGCAACGCATTATTCCAGCATTGATGCTCTCTCGCAGGCCTCCCGCGATCAGCTCATGTCCATCCCATCCATCGGTCCCAAGGTGTCCGACGGCATTCTTGCCTTTTTCAGGCAGCCTCAGAACCTGTCGATATTAAGGAAATTGAGTAAAGCCGGAGTTAGGATGGAAACAAAGACCGTACCGACCGGTGACCTGCCGCTGGCAGGGATCGAATTCGTTATCACGGGCAAACTCGAAACGGGGAGCCGGCAGGAATTCGAAGCCAGGATCAGGTCGCTTGGTGGCAAGGCCGCCTCAGACGTAACTAAAAAATCCTCCTACCTGGTGGCTGGCGCCGATCCCGGCTCGAAGATGGCCCGCGCTCAGTCGCTGGGGATCAAGATCATCGACGAGAAACAGTTCCTCGATATGCTCAAATCGGCCGAAGACGGCCTGGGCCGTTCAGGACAAATAACCTTACTATGAAAATTGTAATGGGGTTGGGCAATCCCGGTAGCGAGTACGCACAAAACCGGCATAATATAGGTTTTCGCTGCATCGATCGCCTGTCCCGGCTGCACTCAATACCGGTTAAAAAAGCACAATGCCAGTCGCTGACAGGTGAAGGATGGATCGACGGAATCGGCGTTGTCCTGGCCAAACCAAAAACTTTCGTCAACCTGAGCGGCAACGCCGCCTCCGGGCTGCTGAAAAAATTCAAGTGCGGCCCTGCCGACCTCATCGTAGTTCACGATGATCTCGACCTGCCCGTAGGCAGAATAAGGGTCAGACTGGGAGGAAAATCCGGCGGGCACCGCGGCATAAAGTCCATTATCTCCAGCACAGGGACAGAAGATTTTATCCGCGTCAGGATCGGAGTATCGCGTCCGGAACATAGTCACGGCATGCCCTACGATAAAGCCGTCATCGAATATGTGCTGGGCGACTTCACCCCACATGAAGAGGAGCTGGCAACACCTGCCGTGGAATTAGCCTGCGAAGCGATCAGAGTGCTCCTGACCGACGGCCTCGAAACAGTTATGAACAGGTATAACCGCCGCGGGGCTGGCTGACCTTCTGTGAAATTGCCCGTATTTACATCGGGATGTTATAATGTCGCAGCTTCAATTTACGAGATGGCTGCTTACGGTACGCTCCTGTTGATCATACTTTCGCCCAGAGGAAATCATGGGTTTATTCAACAGAAAAATTAAGTATTGAGGATGCAACTATGAGCATATTTATCAGCGCTTCCATCCAATCAGTCAGGGCCAGGGAGATCGTCGATTCCAGGGGCAATCCCACAATTGAAGTCGAGGTCTCGCTGAGCAACAGCGTAACAGGCAAGGCCGCGGTGCCATCCGGCGCCAGCACAGGCAAGTATGAGGCCGTTGAATTGAGGGACGGCGACAAGAAAAGGTACAACGGACTGGGAGTGTTGAAAGCCGTCGAGAACGTGAACAAGATAATTCAACCCAAGCTGATCGGCATCGATGTCTTCAACCAGGAGTTCATCGACCAGAGCCTGATCAAGCTCGACGGCACCGCTGATAAATCGCATCTCGGCGCCAATGCCATGCTGGGTGTTTCCCTGGCGGTTGCCCACGCCGCCGCCAATTCTACGACTTTCCCACTCTACAGGTACATTGGCGGCCAGCAGGCAGGCGTGATGCCTGTGCCCATGATGAACATCCTTAATGGAGGCAAGCATGCCGAGAACTCCACCGATCTGCAGGAGTTCATGGTCATGCCGACCGGGGCCAGAAGCTTCCGCCAGGCATTGCAGATAGGCTGCGAGGTCTATCATGCTCTCAAGAAAATATTAAAACAGAATAAGTACAGCACCAACGTCGGTGATGAAGGAGGTTTTGCCCCGTCGCTGTCATCCAACCGTGAAGCTGTCGAGCTTATACTGGCAGCGATCGAGACAGCGGGCTACAACCCGGGCGCCGACTGCCACATCGCTCTTGATCCGGCAGCCAGCAGCTTCTATCAGGACGGTAAATATGTACTGTCCCGGGAAGGTAAAACGCTGACCGGCCAGGAGATGGTTGATTTCTACGTCGACTGGGTGTCGAAGTACCCCATTATCAGCATTGAAGACGGACTCGGCGAAGATGACTGGGAAAACTGGACTCTGCTTAATCAGAAGATAGGCAACAAGGTGCAACTGGTAGGCGACGACCTTTACACCACCAATGTCAAACGCATACAACAGGGCATCGACAGCAAGGCGTCCAACTCGGTCCTGATCAAGCTGAACCAGATTGGCACACTGACAGAAACCCTGTCTGCCATCAACATGGCCCGCAAGGCCGGCTGGACGGCGGTGATCAGCCATCGGTCTGGTGAGACTGAAGACACAACGATCGCAGACCTATCGGTAGCCATGAATGCCGGGCAGATCAAGACCGGGGCGCCCTGCCGGAGCGAAAGGGTTGCCAAATACAACCGCCTGCTCAAAATCGAGGAGGAGCTTGACAACAAGGCTACCTACCCCGGCAGAAAAGCATTTCTTATTTAGGAGAATTTCATGGAGCTGTTTAAAGGTATCAATCAAATCAAGGTTCCGCTGCCAGGAGAAAACAGGGGCAACGTCAATGTCTATATCATAGAAGGCGCCAGCGGCAACCTGATGATTGATACCGGTTGGAATACGACGGAATCCTTCAATACACTGGCACAAGAGATGAAGGCCAGCGGTTTTGCTATGAAAGACATAACACATATAGCTATAACACACGCTCATCCCGATCATTTCGGCCTGGCCGGGAAAATCGTCGAACTGGTGGGAGCTAAAGTGTTTATGAGCGATATCGAATATAACCTGATCGATTCCCGCTATACACATCCTGAGGATCTACTGAGCCAGATGTCAACCTTCCTGGCGGCTAACGGCGTACCAGACTGGGAATTGAAGATGCTTACAGAAGCCTCTCTCAACCTGCGCAACGGCGTTTACAAGCTTGCTAAAGCAGAGATGTTGAAACCAGGAGACCGCATAGCGATGGACCCCTTCCAGTTCCAGGTCGTGCTCACGCCCGGCCATGCCAGAGGCCACCTGTGCCTCTATGAGCCTAACAAGCAATACCTTTTTACCGGCGACCAGATACTGGCTGAAACCGCGCCGATCATAACCTACCATCCACAGTCGAGCGAGAATCCCCTCGGTGACTACATCACCTCGCTAAACACACTGGAAGGTCTCAACGTCCGGTTTGTCTTCCCCGGCCACGGGTCGGTTTTCAGCGGACTGGGTGCAAAGATCGACGATATACTGCATCTGCATAAAGACAGGATTATGAAGATACAACAGGTAATGGGCGTGGAAACCAGAAATGCTTACGACGTTGCCAAAGCTCTGCCGTGGCTAATCGACGGTGAACCGGTAAATTATGATAAACTAGAGCCAATAGACAAAAAACAGTGCGTACTGGAAACACTGGCCTATCTGCAATATCTTGTTGCTGAAAACAAAGGAAAAAAGATGAACGAAACAGAAAAAGTGACTTACTGGTCCGGCGAATAAGCTATGGATAAGTTATATAAAAAGATTCGTTCCCTTAATCTGTCATATTCCGACAGGCCGCAGCCGGAGTTGATTGTGGCCATGCCCAATCCCTATCCCGGCCAGGAATATGAAATAGAAGTTGTCTCGCCTGAGTTCACTGCTCTCTGCCCCATCAATAGCGGACAGCCCGATTTCGCTACAGTGACAATTAAATATGTGCCCGACAAGCATATCATTGAGTTCAAGTCATTGAAGCTGTACCTCACGAGCTTCAGGACAGTCAGTATTTTTTACGAGGCCTCTACCAACATGATACTCATGGATATGGTCAAAGCGCTCAAACCAAGATCAATGCAGATAATTACCGAATGGAACATCCGCGGCGGCATTTCCACAAAAATAGTTGCGGTATATAACAAAAGAAAAAAATCCCGAGGAGGCTAAAGATGGTTTACAAAATCGGCATTAACGGTTTCGGCAGGATAGGACGCCTTGCTTTCAGGGCGATCAACCAGCATTACGGCGACAAACTTGAAATCGTAGCCGTGAACGACCTGACAGATGCCAAAACTAATGCTCATCTGCTTAAATACGACAGCACTTACGGTATCTACCCAGGAAAAGTCGAAGCCACATCCGACTCGATAGTTGTCGATGGGGAAAAGACCAGGGTCATATCGGAACGCGATCCGGCCAAGATACCATGGAAGGATCTCGGCGCAGAACTGGTCCTCGAGTCCACCGGCCTGTTCACCGATGCCACCAAGGCGGCAGCCCACCTTCAGGGAGGAGCCAGAAAGGTCATCATCTCAGCGCCCGCCACCAACGAGGACATCACTATCGTCATGGGCGTTAATGAAGACAAATACGACCCTAGAAAGCACAATATTGTATCCAATGCTTCCTGCACAACCAACTGCATCGCACCGGTGGTGAAAATACTCAACGACAAATTCGGCGTCAGCAGGGGCCTGCTTTCCACCATCCATGCATACACTAATGACCAAAGGCTGCTGGATACTTATCACAAGGACCTGCGCCGCGCCCGTTCCGCCGCCATGAACATCGTGCCCACCACGACTGGCGCAGCCAAGGCTGTTTCCCTGGTAATACCTGAGCTCAAGGGCAAGCTCCACGGCATAGCATTGCGGGTGCCCGTGTCTACGGTGTCGATCTGCGACCTCGTCTGCGATCTGGGCAAGGAAGCCAGTATCGAGCAAATCAACAACGCCTTCAAGGAAGCTGCCGATGGCAAGCTGAAGGGCATTCTCGAATATTGCAATGAGCCGCTGGTCAGCACCGATTTCAAGGGCAATCAGCACAGCTCTATTTTTGATGCGCTGCAGACCATGGTGCTGGGCGGGAACATGACCAAAGTCATCGCCTGGTACGACAACGAATGGGGCTACAGCTGCAGGATGGCAGACCTGGCTATCTACATGCTGGAAAAAGGCGCATAGACTTGCACAAGCAAATTAAGAACGATAATTGACGGCAACTGTTACGCAGTTAAAGCGGTTCAGGCTGTTTGCCCTGATAGCACCTCGCTCAGCACCTTGTCCAGTTCCTGTATTTTGTAAGGTTTGATCAGCATACCTTTAAAACCGTATTTACGATAGTCAGAAAGTATTGGATCGCTGGCATAGCCACTGGAGACGATCCCCCTGATATCCGGATCTATCTTGAGCATCTCCTGCATAGCCTCCCTGCCACCCATGCCGCCCGGGACGGTCAGGTCCATGATCACAGCATCGATAGCACGGCCTTCATCACGTGCCTGCGCATATATGCGCAGGGCTTCTCTGCCATCGCTTGCTATCAGCACCTCATCAATGCCCATATGCTTCAATATCCTGCTGGTTACATCCCTGATCATCTCTTCATCATCCACCAGCAGCACCCGCCTGCCCCTGAATGAATGATTTTCCGCTGTTTCCATCAGTTTTTCCGGCAGCGGCTGTTCCGACGCAGGCAAATATACCCTAAAAGCAGTACCCACGCCTACACGGGAATCCACACTGATCGTTCCGCCATGGTTTTTGATAATTGAATACGTCATCGCTAATCCCAACCCTGATCCTTTCTGTCTGGTAGTGAAATACGGATCAAAAATGTATTTTAAATTATGGGCTGAAATGCCCTCACCCTGATCTTCCACTGAGATTTTAATAAACCTGCCTCCCGGCAGCGAGAACGGATTGTTTTCAGGTAATATGGTATTCTCAGCGCTGACTTTCACTATACCACCGCCAGGCATAGCCTGGTCTGCATTAATAACCAGATTATAAATCACTTGGCTGATCTGTTCCACATCGACATTAGCAGGCCACAGATCCTTGCTGATATTGAACTTAGCTTTGACATTGGACCCGCTCAGAGCAAAGCCGGTCGAATCATGCAACAAATCCGCCAGCGACTGCGTATTCTTGACAGGGTCGCCGCCCTTGGCAAAGGTCAATAACTGGTGAGTCAGATCCTTGGCCCTTGCGCAGGCTTTTTCTGCCTTGGACAACTGCTCGTCCACCCCCGGGTTCTGTCCTTCAGACAGCCTGGCCAGCGATATATTCCCCAGTATGGCTGCTAAGATATTATTAAAATCGTGCGCAATACCGCCCGCCAGCACTCCTATCGACTCCAGTTTCTGGGCAACCAGCCGCCTGTTTTCCCACATCTTCTTTTCAGTCAGGTCCGTTATAACGGCCATAGTCGCCGGTTTGCCTTCATAACTGATCACAGAGCTGAACAACTCTACATCCCTTATGCTGCCGTCCTTGCAGGTCATACCGATCTCATATCGTTCGGGAACGGGTTGCCCAGTAAGCCTCTTCCCCTGCCTCTCTGCTACCATCTCTATCCATTCAGGTGCAATCAGTGACAGGAAGGGGGCCCCCAGAATCTCCTCCCTTTCATAGCCAAACATCCTTGCGCCTGCCCGGTTAACATATTTATATATCCCGTCCTGGATAATACCTACGCCATCGGCTGATGATTCGATCAGAGTCTGATATTTGGATTCCGACTCTCGCAACTCTTCCTCGGCTTTTAGCCTGGTTATTACACTGCCCATCTGACCTGTAATCTCTTCCAGAATCCGTTTATTTTCCGGTGATATTTGCGGTATCTTATGCGATCCTATAAAAAGATAGGCGGCCGTCCCGCATTTTTCATATACAGGCAGTAGCGCATAGGCAACAATGCCCTCCATTGCTTCTGATTCCCCTATATCATCTGGATTATCAGCTTTCCCGACATATACTGGAGCGTTGGTCAGCATATTCCTGCTCAGCGTAGACTTGCCGTTCTGCAGTGAAACCGCTTCCAGATAAGCCTGGGAAAAACCCGTCAAGCACACCGGGATTAATTGGGCACCATCTTTCACCATATAGACAATTCCGCAATCGAAGCCTGTGGCTTCCGCCGCGGTTTCAATACAGGCGCGCATCGCCTCTGTCATCGACGTTGCTCCGCACAATCTCATGGCCAGATCACGTTGAATAACTAATTGCTTTTCTGCCATCTTCTTTGCTGAAATATCTCGGCCGACACAGAGGATATTGACCACTTCCCCATTCTCATCCCTCACGGGAGATAACCTGTTCTCCGTCCAGAAGGACGTGCCATCCTTGCGATTGATTTCCAGGTCAAGATCGATAACAGTGAAGCTGCCTCGATTTGCAGCCTCTGCCTTCAACATTTCGTCAAACGCCTGCATGGCTTTGCTAAATGAACCAGGAGTTAAATGCTTCTCCAGCGGTAATGCCACGATTTCCTCAGCAGTAAAGCCTCTGCTTCTAAGACAAGAAGGACTGAAATATAGCATTTTCAGGTCCATATCGAAAAGGACAATAATATCTGAAATGTTATCCGTGACAAGCCTGTATTTCTGTTCCTGCCCAGCTATTTTTTGGTACGATTCCTCCAGCGTGCCCAGCAGATTATTGATCTGCCGGGCAAGGCTGCCCACCTCGTCCGTGCCGGAAATATCCAGCCTCTGCGTGTGGTCACCGCTGCCTGCCAGCGCCTTTACACCACTGTTCAACGCTGCAATACGCCGCATAATAAGCCTGTCCAGCAGAAAAGCGACAAGGATCAGGATTAGCAGCGCTCCCAGCGCACTGGAGATGACATAGTACAAAAAGGATAATTGCCCTATGCCGGCGATGGTCCTTCCGTTCTCCAGCTTCAACAGTATGCGGGGAGAGCCATACAGGTCATTGATAACAGCGTACCCGGCAATCCGGTCAGCATCAAGCGGCTGCGCATAGACAGGTTTAACTGAACTGATCCTGGAAAATGCCGCACTGACATCTTTCGGCAAATCCGCTGCCTGCTTCAGATAAATGCGGGCATTTTCTCCCGTGATCCTGTTCATTCCAACCCGCACCGTCTGTTCAAGGCGGCAACCGAGGATGAAATTATAGAGATCATCCCGGCTTTCCCGATCATTCGACTTCAATTCCAGGTATTTTTGCTGCTCGTCAATATAAGACATTGCGTTGACAAGCGACTTCTCAATATTATGAACCTCGATCCTGTGAAAACCATCGGTAATAACGAATTGTCCAATGATATTGATCACCAACACTATGATGATGGCGGTGATGGCAGCGATAAATACCGTTTTGGAACGCAAACTCAAGTTAATGCCTGTAACTACATAGTGATTTAATGGCGATTAACATGGGCGGAGCGCGATAAATATAACGAATACCCAGTTTAATCAGCCTCCCAACCAATTCTCATCCAATTCAAAATCCGGGACTATATCCGGATGGTTACATTTTTTGAGCCAACTGGCTCATTTCCCCGGTTTCTTCAACGTAAACAGCGATTGACTGCCCCATCCTTATCTGCGATAATTCGGCGGCGCCGGCAAACAACTGGTTTCCAGCGGCAACAGCCATAGACAAATGAACGATACGGTAACCTCAGATCAAAACATACAGGCCAGCGAACCTTTTGAAAAACACTGGTTCTGTGCCGCTGTGCTCAAGAACGGCAAGGTTGTATTACAGGACTCCGATTCCCCCGCCGAGTTTCAAGATATACTGCACAGGTCATTGCTGGCCTGGGTTGACTACCGCACTTACAATTTCGAACAGGACATCAAGAAGTGTGCCAAGCTAATGGGCTTTAGCGAACAGCTCGCAAGCGCCCTCGCCGATAATCCCAGGCTTTTTTACGAAGACTACGATACTGAAATGGGCGTCAAGCTGCCCTCTATCCAGATACGTCTTAATGAATGCATTGACGTCCAGATCTATCAAACCATGCTGCTGCTGAAAAGAAACGTACTTTTCACCGTCCACCCAATACTGGTCGACCGCCGTTTCACACGGCTGCGCCGCTACTCCAATACTATACTGAGCAAAATACCCATCGATGTTTCGGCTGAGGACAAGCTCACTCTGCTGCTGATCCGCATTATCGATCAGAACAATGACCGCAACTTCGAACACCTGCGGCAAATCGAAGAGCGCGGTGACGACCTTAATAAGGCCATCATGGACCCAGAGATCGACCGTAACCTGCTGGGTCCGCGTATCTACGACATGAAACATGCCCTCATCACCTATCTCGATGCCTTATGGGAGACCGTGGACGTGCTTAACGACCTGCGCTACGGCGACGCCAACCTGCTGACCAATGAGGATGCCCTGCTGGAAAGGATCGAACTGCTGTCCGACAATGTCAGCCGTCAGATCGGCCTGGCCGAGCACATGTCAGATGTCCTGGCCTCGGGGCTGGAAGTATTGCAGACCATCTACAACAACCAGTTGCAGGCCATGAATAACAAGATCGCCCTGCTCATGACCTACCTGACGGTGCTGGGCACGGCCTTCCTGGTGCCGAACACGCTCGCCACTGTATTAAGCAACTCCGCTTTCGCCATGTCGGAAAAAGATTCAATCTGGTATACAGCGCTGCTGGTCGTCTCAACCGTGGTCGCCACGGTACTGGCATTTGTCTGGGTAAAGAGCTTCAATATACTGCCCCGCAGGAAGAAAAAACAGTAACGATCATCCGCCGAAGCATACTCCGGTCAATTTCTCACTTATTTCCCACAGCCTGGCTGCCACTTCCCGGTTATATGTCTCCGCCGATGATCTTGTCATGGTGCTTTTCGTCCTGACTCTTGAGAACTTCAGATGCTGTCCGGTCTGGAAATAACAACACGTCATGCCGTCGAGGTCTTGCGAAGTTGCCACATAAAGGGGTACCCTGGCGCCTTCCTGAGGCCCCTTCATCAATGCCTTGAAAAAGCCGTGCACCAGCCTGCTGGACTTTTCCCATAAATGTGAGGATACCGCGCCAGGGCAGACGCAGTTCACCGTCACTCCAGTTCCATCCAGTCTCCGCCCGAGTTCATGGCTGAAGACAGCGTCGGCCAGCTTGGATTGAGCATAGGCCTGGTCGCGATTATAGCGTTTCTCGCCCTGCAAATTGGCGAAGTCCAGCCTGACTGTGCGGTGCACGGCAGATGTCAGGTTCACAATACGCGACGGGGCGCTGCTTTTCAATAAATCCACTAGCAGATTGGACAGCATATAGCAGGCCAGATAATTTACCGCAAAGGTCATCTCGATACCGTCTGCGGTCAGCACACGCTGCTCCATGATCACGCCGGCATTATTGACCAGCAGGTGCAGGGCAGGATGTGTATCCCGGTAGCTGTGCGCCAGATCTTTGGTCTGCTGTTGTGACGAAAGGTCTGCCAGCATGACCTCAACACTTTCATTGCCGGTTGCCTTTACGATTTCATCCCTGGCTTCTCGTCCTCGCACAGCATTGCGGCAAACTATAGTAACATTTGCACCGCCGCTCGCCAGTCCGTGGGCGATCGCTTTCCCGATGCCGGAACTGGCGCCAGTGACGATGCAGTATTTACCGCTGATATCCCAACTCATATCCTTCTATCCTTCACCGTAAATAATAGTACGTTTTCGCTCTTTTTACACCTCTTTTACATTCAAATTGCCTATTGTAAACTTTTTATTAATTTGCACGTTCTATATAATAGACGCCAGGTAAACAGAGGTAACCTGGTGTTAGTAGAAGAACAAATAGTACAGAGGGCCATAAATGGCGATAGAGAAGCATTTACCTACATATACGACTTGCACTTTGACAAGATCTATCGTTACATTTATACCAAAGTGCGCAGCCAGTCTGAAGCGGAAGATTTAACGCAGGACGTGTTTATTAAAGCTTACGAAGGACTTAAAAACTATAAATGGCGGGACCTGCCGATCACCGCCTGGCTGTTCAAAATTGCCCATAACAGGGTCATCGACCATGTAAGGAAGGCCTCCAAAGAGAAAAGGGCCGACCTTAATGAAGCCGACGCCATCAGCGCAGGCGATCCTGTCTGCGTGACGGAACAGAACTTCGAGATCTACGAGCTTAAGAGAGCGCTGGACAGGCTTCCCGAAGCGCAGCGCGAGGTAGTGACTCTGCGCTTCATTTCGGAGCTTTCGATCTCCGAAGTTGCACTGACATTGGGTAAAAGCGAGGGCACGGTCAAGGCCCTGCAGTTTAATGCAATAGCTTCACTGCGCAAATTGCTTTACATTAAATTCGATGAGTATTAGAATCGAAGAAGCATATAACGACTGTTTCGAACGGATGCTCTCCGGCGAGCCGCTGGAAAGCTGCCTCAGCAGCTATCCAGAATACGCGTCCGAGCTCCATGCCATGTTGCACACCGCCTACGATATCAAGCGTAAGGCTTATCCCATACAACCTCGGCCTGAATTCAAATACTGGGCACGTGTCCGGCTACAGAACACCATGTACTATCCTGACCCCACCAGAGCAGAGATCAAACCAAGGTCCATCTCGTTCAGCCTGCGCCGCAATCTGGCCGTATCGATGGCCGCACTGCTGGTCTTTATTATAGCCTCCACCGGCGCGGTAGCGGCCTCCTCAGATGCCATGCCGGACGAGCCGCTTTACGGCGTTAAGCTTGCCGTCGAACAGGCACAGGTCATGCTGGCGCCTTCCGACCTGGACAAAACCGAGATATATGCACGCATGGCTGAAAAAAGAGCACAGGAAATAGCAGTAATGGCAGTCAAGGGCAACAATGAAAAGGTCGTTGCCACCGCACAAATCATGAACCGCCAACTCCAGCAGCTTGAAGCAAATCTGGCCAAAATGGAGCAGGAGGAAGCGGCCGAGATTGCCAGGAATATGGCAGCCATATCATCCGGGCCCGTAACGGCGCCTTCCGCAACCGTTGCAGCGCCATCGGCCACAAGCACGACTCCTCCTGCAACCACAACAACGCCTTCTACCGTTACACCTGTCGAACCGGTTATCCCGGTCCCGCCGCAGCTTCCGCCGGTGCCACCTGCCACGACCAACGCGACGATGCCTGTTCCCTCGTCGCTGCCTCCCATGCCTCCCAAGATGGCAGACAGCAAGGTTAACATCCAGCCCGCTGTAACGGCTAACGTAACCCGGCCTGCAACGTTCCAGCAGGATACTTCCAAAGGGGCCACCGCCGCACAGTCGGAACAGGCTGCCAAACGGGCGGCTGCAATCGCTAAGGCCAGGGCAACTGCCAATACCAGCACGGCTAAAAGCCTGACCATCCTGCAAAATGCACTGGACAAGGCGCCCGAATCGGTTAAACCGAGCCTGAACAATGTGATCAACCGCACTATTACCACCAACAAGAATCTGCAGTTTGATCCCGTGCGCAATCCCCCTATCAAGGAGCCGCAGAACACCAGTCCAAATATAAAAAATAGCAACGATGATAAAAACGATGACAAAGATGACATCGATAAGCCCGCCATAAAGCCCAACGTCATACCTAACATCAAGCCCAACCTGAACAATAAAAATGAAGTGACAAGGCCCAATATCAAACCAAACACGGATAATAAAAGATAAGATTCCCTTTAACGAAATTCCGAAAAGGATTAGAATACATTTGTATTCCCACGTAATATCAGCGCAAGCTTAAACTATGGAGGCAAAGATGGGGAACCGTTTCAAGGCAATCACACTTATCCTGATAACCATTTTATTTGTTATCGCAACTGGCTGCGCCTCAACCGCAAGCAAGAATGCCTCCCAGGTAGAAAAATCTACATCTGCCATGATGCCGGCGCCGCGCGCCATATCGCCTGCGCCTGCCTCAGCGGGCGAACCATACGATACTTCCACGGCCAGCGGCGATACTACAATTGACCGCAAGATCGTACGAACGGGATCCATATCGATCCAGGTCAACGATATTAATAAGTCCCTGGCCGATATCGCAGCCATTGCCACCCAGTTCAACGGATACGTGGTAAGCTCCAGCCAGCGCGCTGACGATGAGAAAAGCGCCTCGGGACAGATTTCGATCCGCGTCCCGGCGGACAAATATGATGAGGCCCTGCAGAAGCTACGCGCTCTGGCAGTCAAGGTAGTTTATGAAAACTCCAACAGCCAGGATGTCACAGAGCAGTATATGGACCTCAAAGCGCAGCTAAGCAACTACCAGGCTACCGAAGCGCAGTACTTGGAGCTGCTCAAGAAGGCTGAAAACGTGAAAGATGTGCTCGAAGTACAGAAGGAACTGTCCAACGTACGCGGCAACATCGAGCGAGTGAAAGGCCGCATTCTTTACCTTGAGCGCACGTCCGATACATCACTGATCCAGGTCAGCTTGAGCAAAGTTAAACCCATCGGCGAAAGCACGTGGGACGTTGGCGGCATCTTCAAAGGGGCCGTTGACGGGCTGATCGCCTTCTGCAAGGTGCTGCTGGCATTGCTGGTCTGGCTGCTGGTTTTTTCGCCGGTCTGGATCATTATCTTGGTCATCATCTGGCTGGTCAGGCGTAAAAAGGCCAAAGCCGCTGTGCAGAAATAAAACCCTCACTACAATAACACAGGCAGACAGGCAGGCCTTCCTGAGCAATTTCGACAGAGTCTTCGAGTAATGGCGACGGTACGAGGGAAAATAAACATGCAACCGATTGAATGGCTGGGGGACCGGCTGAGAATATTGGACCAGACGCAGTTGCCCCACCATGAGATCTACCTCGAGCTTAAAAACTACCGCGATATCATCACGGCCATCAGGGAATTGAAGGTCAGGGGCGCGCCTGCCATCGGTATAGCAGCCGCCTACGGCATAGTCACAGGATCGCTGAATATCCGGACGGAGGACGAAAAGCTGTTCCGCCGCAAGATTGACAAGGTCATGGATGAGTTCGCAGCATCGCGTCCCACAGCGGTGAACCTGTTCTATGCCATTGATAGCCTGAAAAAGGCCTTGCGCGGCAAACACCGCATCGAGGATATCCGCAAGGCGTTGCTGGTCCAGGCCAGGCTCATTCACTATCTGGAGGAAAACGCCATGTCGGACCTCAGCCGGCTGGGGTCCGAACTGCTGCAGGATGGCTTCACAGTGCTGACGCACTGCAATACCGGGCAACTGGCCACCGGGGTCAGTTACGGCACGGCCCTGGGCGTGATCAAGGCTGCCGTGGAACAGGGTAAGCATATCGAGGTCTATGCCGATGAGACGCGCCCGCTGCTGCAGGGAGCAAGGCTTACAGTATGGGAGCTGCAGAAGCTTAAAATACCGGTCACCCTGATCACCGATAACATGGCAGGCTATTTCATGCACCAACACAAGATCGACTGTGTGATCACGGGCGCTGACCGCATCGCAGCTAACGGCGACTCGGCCAACAAGATCGGCACCTATTCCATCAGCGTGCTGGCCAGGGCCAACCACGTCCCCTTCTACATCGCTGCGCCAACCAGTACCATAGATGTCAAGATCAGGTCCGGCCGTCAGATACCGATTGAGGAACGTTCGCCTTCCGAGGTAACCCACCTGCAGGGCATTAGCACTGCGCCACCCCACACCAGGGCGTCCAACCCGGCCTTCGACGTCACACCGCATGCCAATATTGCCGCCATCATCACGGAAAAGGGTATAATCCGTGCAGATTATAAAAGAAGTATCAAAGCTATATTAGAGGAGGATAACTAATGCAGCAGGAAGCCAGAGTCGGTATCATCGGGGGCAGCGGGCTCTATGAACTGGAAGGCATGACAAGCGTACGAGAAGTTAAGATCAAGACCCCCTTTGGCGATCCCAGTGATACAATTATCCTGGGACGCATCGAAGGTGTGCATGTGGCTTTCCTGCCGCGTCACGGCGTCGGGCACCGCATCAGTCCGACCGAGTTGCCCTCTAAAGCCAATATCTGGGCGCTCAAGTCGCTGGGCGTAGAATACATCATCTCAATTTCAACGGTGGGCAGCCTGAAGGAAAAGATCAGGCCCACCGATTTTGTCATACCTGACCAACTCATCGACCGCACCACGCTGCGGCAAAACACCTTTTTCGGCAACGGCATCGTGGGACATATACCATTTGCCAACCCATTTTGTCCGGTTGTTGCCAGCGCCCTTTACGAGGCGGGGCACAAGTTGGGCGCCGGAGCGCGTATGCATGACGGCGGCACGGTGATCGTGATGGAAGGTCCTCAGTTCTCCACCAGGGCCGAGTCGGAGCTGTACCGTTCCTGGGGCGCCGACGTCATCCTGATGACCGCCCTGCCTGAATCAAAGCTGGCCCGCGAGGCCGAGATATGCTACGGCATGATGGCGGTGGTCACCGACTATGACTGCTGGAATGAGTTGAGCGAGACGGTCTCGGCCGAGATGGTCATCGATAATCTGCATAAGAGCTTGGAAACAGCCAAGAAGATATTGAGGCACGCCATCATCAACCTGCCGGTCAAGCGCGACTGCGCTTGCTCTCACGCACTGGAAAATGCCATAATAACCAACCCTGCATTGATACCGGAAAAGGTCAAAAAAGACCTTAAATTGATTATCGGTAAATATATAGAATAAGGTGATATGACAAGGGAGCTTAACTTTAATTGCGCACCAACAATGATAGGCAGTGTACCTTTCACTGACCCGGCCTCCGCCTGCGCAATTATCACCAAGTACCTGAAGGACTGGCCGGCCTGGCCTCAGTTAACCAGGATGAACAACCTCGAGAACATGTACATCCAGTTCAGCCAGGGCTTCCCGGGCATCAAGATCGACGACCAGAAGATATCATTCGAGCGGCGCAGCGATCTTGACCAGAGCATCGAGCGGATCGTCTCCGACAGTCTGGATGATAATTTCGGCGATTACAGCATCGGCAAGGAATACGCGGCCGGTCTGCATTATTGCACCCACAGCAGCATATCGGGCGGCAACCTGAAGGGACAGGTAACCGGGCCTATCAGCTGGGGATTGTGCGTCACTGACCATGAAGGCCGTGGCATAATCTATGACGAGATGCTTGCCGAAACCGCCGCCAGGTTTCTCAAATTGAAGGCGAGCTGGCAGGAAAATGAGATGCGCAGGCGCGCCAGGAATACCATCGTTTTTGTCGACGAGCCCTACCTTACCTCGCTGGGGTCGGCCTTCGTGGCGCTGGCCAGTGAGCAGGTAGCATCACTGCTGACCGAGGTGCTGGACGGCATCAGTGGCACCAAAGGCATACACTGCTGTGGCAGCACGGACTGGTCACTGCTGCTGGATTTGCCACTGGATATAATCAGTTTCGACGCCTATAACTACCTTGACTCTTTTCTCTGTTATCCGGCTGCGATCAACGCCTTCCTTGACAGGGGAGGATGCATTGCCTGGGGCATCGTGCCTAACGATGAAGACACCCTAATGAAAGAATCACCGGCGCAGCTCTATGACAGGTTTTGCGAAGCTGTCAATACACTGGTACATCCCGGATTCTCGTTCCGCGACCTGGTGCGCTGCAGCCTGATCACTCCTATTTGTGGACTTGCCTCACTTTCTATCGAATCAGCCGAGTTCGCCCTTAGCCTTCTCAAGGAGTTGAGCGAAAAGGTCAGCCGTAAATATGGCAGTTAGGATTGCCCGATTTGAAATATAGGTCAACTTCAGCGATAATTTAAGACAGCTATTTAAGTGGAAAGTAACAATAAATCAGGTAATAGAAGAAGATGAATAAAACCAAAAAAATGGCCCTGCTCAAGCATCGCCACAAAAAGAAGAAGGCGGAAGAGAAAAGGAAGGCCTTACTGCTGGCCTCCAGCGGTGTACACCCAATAGTCAAGGCAGCGCTCAGGAAAGAAAAGGAAATGCCGAAGCCTGTCAAAGTGCTTGCAGATATCCTCAAGCCCAAGGAGCCTGTAGCTACAGCTATCAAAAGGACCGCTCCTGCCAGGAAGGAAGACGAAGCCGTGGCAGAGGTAAAAGCAAAACGTGAAGTCAAGGCAACGCCCAAAGTTGAATTTGCCGAAGCTAAAGACAAGGCTATGAAAGCCGCCCCCGTAAAGAAGAAAACGGCAACCGCGGCCAAGACTGAAAAGGATAAACCGGAAGACGAAAAGCCTGCGGCCCGAAAGAAGAAGTCCGAATCCGGCGCTGAAAGTTAATGGGTCAAGCTTATCTGCTTACCGGCATGCCCGGCACAGGTAAAACCAGCATTATCCGGCAAGCCATAACACAGACAAGGTACAAAGCTGGCGGGTTTTACACGTTGGAAATGCGCAACTTGGGCATCAGGGAAGGCTTCAAAATAGTCACGCTGAATGGCAAGGAAGCAGTCCTTGCCCATATCGCAATCGACAGTCCGTTCCGTGTCGGCAAATACGGCGTCGATGTCAGCGTGCTGGATACTACCGGCGTGGATGCCGTTACCGATGCCATCGCCAACGCCGATCTGATAGTGATTGATGAGATTGGAAAAATGGAACTTTTCTCGTCCAGATTTATTCAGGTTGTTGCAAACGCGCTGGCCAGCCCCAAAAAGGTATTGGGCACGATCACACTCAAGCCTCACCCCCTGGCGGATTCCATCAGGCAGAACCGTAACATCCAGGTCACAGAGTTGACCAGGAACAACCAGAAACAGGTGCTGGCGCAAATACTGGCCTGGCTTAAATAAACGTCCGCCATGGATATCGTACTGCAGCCGGTCGGCCAAATCGATCCCGGTTTGCTGGAAGCGCTCCGGCAGGGGCTGTGCAGCGTCATCGGCTACTCGGTCAGTATCAATCCGCGCATCGCGGTTCCGGAGCAGGCCTACGATGCCGCCCGCGATCAATGCCTGGCCGATACACTGATCGAAGAGCTATACCCGCTCAGAAAAAAAGGCTCCTATCTGCTGGGCATAACCGCTGTTAACCTCTACGCCACGGATAAGAACTTTGTCTTCGGCGAAGCCAGTCCAATGATGGAGACCGCGGTTATCTCCCTTTACTTGCTGGGAGGGCCTGGAGTGAGCAAGGAATTGCTGCTGGAACGCGCCGTCAAGGAGGCCGTGCACGAAGTCGGCCACCTGATGGGCATGGATCATTGCGACAATGGGCAGTGCGTAATGCATTTCTCGGGCAGCCTGATTGATACGGATGTCAAGAACAATTATTTCTGCGCCAACTGCAGACCGAGACTCCTCTAATATCTATTTGACATTCTTTTAAATAAAATTTAATATATTATTGTCCATCGACCG
>DKFA01000026.1:0-7908 GCA_002452695.1 Dehalococcoidia bacterium UBA6808 | reverse complement strand
TGCAGGTTTAATGAAATGAAAAAGATTAGACCGACAATAGGGATCATTGGAGCAGGCGTCACAGGCACTGCCCTGGCTGACTGTCTCTATCATCAGGGCTACCATGTCACCGCCGTCAACAGCCGCACGCTTGCCTCTGCGCAGAGACTGGCCTCATCTATCAGCGGCTGCGCCATCTGCAGCACACCCCAGCAGGTGGCCGACCTGGCGCAGGCCGTATTCATCACTACTCCCGATGACAGAATTGCTGATATTGCAGCTGCGGTCAACTGGCATGCGGGGCAACACGTCATCCACTGCAGCGGCGTGCATTCCACCGATATACTGGAGCCCGCCCGCAGGTTTGGCGCATTCACCTGCTGCCTGCACCCCCTGCAGACCTTTGCCAGCGTAGAGGAAGCCATACACAACATGCGCGGCTCCACCTTCGCACTGGAAGGCGATCCCACAGCTTTGGCCGCAGCCGAAGAGATGGCTATCGCCCTGCAGGGCAACATCATCCGTCTCAAGGCTTCGGACAAAATACTCTATCACGCAGCCGCCGTTATGCTATCCAACTATCTGGTCACTCTGATAAAGACGGCTGCCGATCTCTGGCAGTCATTTGGCATCAAACAGGAAGACGCTGTGCGCGCCATGCTCCCGCTGCTCAAGGGCACAGTCAACAACATCGAACGCGTAGGCATCCCCGGCTGTCTGACCGGCCCCATCGCCCGCGGCGATATCGGCACGGTACAGAAGCACCTGCAGGCACTGGAAAAAGACAGCCCGTCCACCCTCGACACCTACCGCGTGCTTGGGCTTCAAACCATTTCCATTGCGCTGGCCAAAGGCAGGATCAGCCTTGATACCGCCGAGGAGCTGCGCGCCGCCCTCGAAGGCAGGGCCATTTTCAACGAGAGCGATTACAACGAGTTTTACAGGATGCTCGGCTTTGATTTCGCAGCCGGGACGGCCAATCAACTGGAGAACAAACAGCCCTGATATATAAATTACCCGTAAGGAGACGCCGATGACAACATTCAGGTCAATGTTAAAAAGTAAAATTCACAGGGCCAGGATAACCGACTGCCACGTCGATTATGAAGGCAGCATCACCATCGATCCAGTCCTGCTGGAAGCGGCCGATATATTACCTTACGAGCGTGTTGAAATAGTCAATATCCACAATGGCGCACGCTTCAGTACCTATGCCATCGAGGGCAAGCGCAACAACGGCGAAATTTGCCTCAACGGAGCGGCCGCCAGGCTGGGCGCCAGAGGCGACATTGTAATCATCCTCACCTACCATGATGTTCCCAGCAACCAGTGCAACGAGATCAAGCCGCGCCTGGTCTACGTTGACGCGCAGAACCATATCGTATCCACCAGGAATGTCGATGCCTGGGTGGACAACCTGCTCCCTTCCAAATAAAGCCGGAGGAGGCCCGCGATGCGCCTGACCATCAACAAGATCCAGGAAAAGAAGAACGCCGGTGAGCGCATCACGATGCTCACCGCCTACGACTACCCCACAGCGCAGATCGTCGATGAGGCTGGCGTGGACCTGATACTTGTCGGAGACACACTCGGCATGGTCGTCCTGGGTTACGAATCTACCATACCCGTCACCATGGACGATATGATTCACCACACAAAGGCGGTGGTACGCGGCTCTAAGAACGCCCTGGTCATAGGCGACATGCCCTTCATGTCCTACCAGGTCGGCATCTCCGATACGCTGCGCAACGCCGCCCGCTTTTTACAGGAGGCAGGCTGCCAGGCTATCAAGCTGGAGGGCGGCGTGACCGTGGCCGAGAGCGTTCGCCGCATTGTGGATTGCGGCATCCCTGTCATGGGGCATATCGGCCTCACGCCGCAGTCGGTCAACCAGTTGGGCGGATTCCGCATGCAGGGCAAGACCCCTGAGGCCGCAGAACGGCTGCTCAACGATGCGCTGGCTCTTGAAAAAGCAGGCGCCTTCGCGGTCGTAATGGAGCTTGTGCCGCGGGAACTGGCCAAACTCATCACCAGCAAGCTCAGGATACCAACCATCGGCATCGGGGCCGGCCCCTGGTGCAGCGGGCAGGTGCTGGTCATACACGATATGCTCGGCCTCTACACCGACTTCGTGCCCAAGCACAACAAGCAGTATGCCCGCATGGCTGGCACCATGAAATCAGCTATATCTGATTATGTAAAGGAAGTGCATTCCGGCGAGTTCCCCGGACCTGAGCACAGCGCCACTATCGATGAGTCCATCCTCGACGGTCTGCAATAAATAGGCACACATGCGGACGGATTCCGATTTCTCCGGGTTCTTCGATCTGTATACCCGTCCGCATATGTGAAATACTAAATCCGAAGCGCGAAATGCTAAACAAATTCCAAATGCCAAATAAATCTCAAATACCAAATCATTAGGCGCTTATGGAACTGGAGTTTTGGATTTTAATATCGTTTAGCGATTCGGATTTCGAGTTTAATAAGCGAGTCGTCCCTGCTCTCAGATTATCCCCCGTTTCTGCATGACCCAGAGAATGCCCGGAACGCGCAGGTCGAGCTCGACGCCTTCGGGAAGATTGAGCAGATAATCGGCAACATGTTCAAGCCGGACCTTGACCACCTCTATCTCCTCGTTCTCCTTATCCGCCGTCCTGCCCTTGAACTCGACGCCGGGGGCGAAGTAGTGCATGGCATGTGTGGAGGCCATAGCCGGCGTCAGCGGCACAGACATAACGGGGATAAGCTCTCCAGCCATGTAGCCTGTCTCCTCCAGCAGCTCACGCCGGGCCGTCTCGATTTCTGCTTCCCCACTTACATCCATCAGCCCTGCTGGAAACTGGATGACGTATGATTCGATGGGCGGACGCCAGTTCTTCTCCAGTATCAGGTCTCCCTCTTTGGTAACAGCCACAATGATGACTGCGCCGCGCCCCTCAGTATTAGTTCTTTCGACGCTCTCCCAGATACCCTTTTTGCCGCTGTTGCTGACAACCGTTTTCTCCACCATGCGCAGGAAATGTCCCTGGTAGACGGTTTTTTTCGAACTAATTCTCATTTACGCTCTCACCCTACCCTCTCCCTCGTGGAGAAGGTAACTTATATTTCTTTCTACCCCAGTATTATATTGTCGATCAGGCGGGGTTTGCCGATGCGCACCGCCATCGAAACCAATACTTTGCCACTGATCTCTTCCACATCGGCCAGTGTCTCGATATCGGCAATACTGATATAGTCGATATAGGCGCCCGGCGCTTTCGAGACCAGCTCCGCCATGGCAGCCTTGATCTTCCCTGCCACCCTTTCACCCTGGTTATACATGTCCTGCGCCAGCATGAGCGATTTGTACAGCACATTGGCGGCAGGGCGTTCCTGCGGCGTGAGGTAGGTGTTGCGGCTGCTCATAGCCAGACCATCGCTCTCCCGCACGGTGGGACATACGATGATCTCCAGATTCATATCAAGCTCCCTGACCATCTTCTGTATAACCAGCGCCTGCTGGGCATCCTTCTGACCGAAATAGGCCCTGTCCGGCTGGACTATGTTAAAGAGCTTGTTGCATACGGTGGTTACGCCCTGGAAATGGGTGGGGCGGGACCTGCCCTCCAGGTACTGTGTGATGCCCTGCACAATGACCCAGGTGTTATAGCCCTGCGGATACATATCGGTATCGGCAGGCACGAAAACAATATCGGTGCCCACATTTTCGAGCATTTGACAATCCCGTTCCAGGTCACGCGGATAGGCACTAAAATCCTCGTTGGGAGCAAACTGTGCAGGATTGACGAAAATGCTGACCACGGCCACAGAATTTTCCTTTTTGGCGTTCCTGACAAGCTGCAGGTGGCCGTCATGCAGATACCCCATAGTGGGCACAAAGCCGACTGTCCCCTGACATTGCCTGCGTAGCGATTTCATCTCCTGGATCGAACGGGCGATTTTCATAGAATTCTCCTTAGCTCAATTGCTCCGGGCCGGCAATTACATCGCTACAAATTATGACATGCAGGGCCAGGATTTTAAACCCGGCCGCACCAATCGGCCCGGACAAAGCAGTAGATGTCATCTGCCGGGAGTTGCAGCAGATGAAGGAGAATGCTCAGTACGACCTCAACAAACCGGTCAAACATTTGAAATGCCTTCTCGGACTCTCCCGACGGGCAGGTTAAACCTGGTTTACCGTCCCGCAGTGGGGGCACCTGACCTTGTTGCCTTTGAAGCCTGGGGGCAGCTTCAGTCCGGCGCCGCAGTTGCCGCAGTTGAACGACTTATAATTATGCAGCTTCCACAGTGCGCCCGAGGTCTCTCGCACCCGGTCTATCTGTTGCTGGACGTCCAGTTTATCCTCGGAAGGCGAGGGAGGGCGGATGGCAACCTTCTCGTCTCCAGCCAGCGCCAGGGCGCCCTTGCCGATGATGCTCTCATTTTTGGCAGATTTATAGGCCTGTTCGTAATCACGATATGAAGCGCCGCCCATGGCGCGCAGGATGCGGATGCGGTCGGCCAGCGGGGGATGGGTGGCAAAGAGGTCGCCGCCCGTGCCGGTCGCGCCGCGGTAGTAGGGATTGGCGATATAGCTGGGTGCGGTGGCCTTGTTGGCTGCCCGCACCTTCGTATCCCCGTTGGCCAGCTTCTCCAGCGCCGAGGCCAGCCCTTCCGGGTAGCGGGTATAGAGGGCGGATGAGGCGTCGGCCAGGTACTCCCGGCGGCGGGAGATGGCAAAGTACATCACCTGCGCCATGATGGGAGCCAGTATCATCAGCAGCAGTCCCACAATGATAACAATGATCGCCACGATGCCACCGCCCCGGCCCGAGCTGCGCCGGCCGCCGAATCCGCCGAAGAGCCCGATGCGGGTAGCGTACCAGGCCAGCATCACGATGGCGCCCAGCAGTATGCTGGCCAGCATCATCAGCCTGATATCGCGGTTCTTGATGTGGCCTATCTCGTGTCCCACCACACCCTGCAGCTCGTCGCGGCTCATCTTATTCAGCAGGCCGGAGGTCACGGCCAGTGAGGCGTGCTCGGGGTCGCGCCCGGTGGCAAAGGCATTCATGGCCGGGTCGTCGATGATATAGATGTCCGGCATCTTCTCCAGGCCGGAGGCGATCTTCATCTCCTCCACCACGTTATAAAGGCGCGGGTGGTCGTCCGGCCCGATCTTCTTGGCGTTGGACATGGCGAGCATGATGCTGTCGCCCTGGAAGAGCGCCACCAGATTCATGATCAGCCAGATGATCACGGCCATGATCAGGCCGGCTTCCCAGCTGCCCAGGAAGACATAGCCGATCACAGCGCCGATCAGCAGCAGCAGGATACCCATCGTGACGATGAGCGCCGCCGACCTGACCTGGTTCTCCCTGATCTGTTCCCACATTTAACTTACTTGTTTCCCGGTTTGGCGAAGCTTACTTTGGGCGCTTCGCGTTCGGCTTCAACCTTGACTTCGAAGAACTCGCCGGCATGGAAGCCGCCCATCGAGGCGATGATATTGGAGGGGAACATCTGGGTCATATTGTTATATTTCAGTACGCAGTCGTTGTAGAACTGGCGGGAGAAGCCGATCTTGTTCTCGGTGGAGGCCAGCTCTTCCTGCAATGCCAGGAAGTTCTCGTTGGCTTTGAGCGTGGGATAGTTCTCCGCCACCGCCAGCAGGCGGGAGAGCGCCACGCCCAGCTCGCCTTCGGCCTTGGCCCTGTCGGCAACGGGGGCGTTGGCCAGGGACTGCGCCAGGTTGCGCGCCTGTGTCACGGCCTCCAATGTGCCGCGCTCGTGCTCCATGTAGCCCTTGACCGTCTCTACCAGGTTGGGGATGAGATCATGCCGGCGCTTGAGCTGCACGTCGATCTGCGCCCAGGCGTTTTTGGTCTGGTTGCGTGCGCCGACCAGCCCGTTATAGATGCCGACGCCGACAAAAATGAGGATTACGACGATTGTGATCAGTACAATTGCTATGAGCATCGATTACCTCCGTAAAGTATCACTTATCTGAATAGGTATGTTAAGTCTCTTTGGTTGCGCAGCGCACGTGCGTGGCGTGGAAGGCGTCGCCCAGGAAGGATACCACGTCCTGGTATTGAGGTGAATCCGGGGTACAGAGATCGCGCAGCACCTTCTGAAGCTCGCCGGCATCGAACCAGAGGCCGTGTCCGTGCGGGCAGCGGTCGATCAGCGCTTTGGGGTCCTTGCCCACCCAGGCCTTCTCCATCTTCGCGCGGCAGATCGGGCATCTGCGCATGGGCTTCTTGATCGAAGGAGCTGCCTCCAGCGACGGCACACGCGCCCCCTCGGAGATCAGGACAGCGGTCAGCAGCTCCAGCTCATTGGCATCCAGCCAGACGCCTGAACACTTATTACAGAAATCCAGCTCGATGCGGCGGTGTTCCACCACCATCATCACGCTCTTATCAACCGGGCATTTCATAGGCTAATCCTGTCTAATAGTGTAAGAGAGAAAGGGGGAATGTGCAATAGGTTTATTTTATAGACACCTTTAATCGGTACCTTGAAAAGGCAAGATATCAGGGTTAGTAATAATGCTATGAAAGTATACTACTCCCGCACGAAAACCAGCAAACCGATGGCGGACAGCCCGGCCAGGGTAGCGCCGAAGTAGAAGGGAGCGGCGGGGCTGAAGGACTGCCAGAGCCAGCCGGCGATCAGACTGGCGGGCAGCAGTGTGATGCCGACCACGCCATTGAAGACGCCGAAGGCGGTGCCGCGGCGGTCCTCTGGCACCAGGTCGCAGACCAGCGCTCGGTAGACTCCCTGCGTCACGCCGTAATACAGCCCGTAGAGAGCATACAGCACCCAGATCATCCAGCTCTGGTCGGCCACAGCCAGCCCAAGGTAGACCACGGCATAGATCACCCAGCCGGCGATGATGACCCTACGCCTGCCCAATTTGTCCGAGAGCATCCCGGCGGGCATCGAAAAGAGAGCATAGACGACGTTGAACATGATCAGCATCAGGCTGATCATCAGGACGCTGTTGCCCAGGTCCTGCGCCCGCAGCACGACAAAGGCATCGCTGGAGTTGCCCAGCGTGAAAAGGAACATGATGACGATGAAGATGTAGAACTTGCTGCCCAGGCCGCCGGTCTTCTTACCTGCCTCGCCCGGCAGATCGCAGGCGGCAACCGGTTTCTTAACAGGCTCTTTGATGAAGATGAAGAAGAACAGCGCCAGGAAGGCCGGGATGATGCCGAGAATGACCATCCAGCGATAGGTGTCGAACTGCAGACCAACCACTTCCCGCTGCAGCAGGAAGACGACCAGCGCCGCCAGGGCCAGCCCGACTGCTGCCCCGCCGGTATCCATAGCCTTGTGGAAGCCGTAGGCCTTGCCCCGGCTGTCCTCATCCACGGAGTCGCCGACAAGGGCATCGCGTGGGGCTACCCTAATGCCTTTACCCACACGGTCGGCAAAGCGGACAGCCATGATGGGCTGCCAGGCAGCGGCAATGAGCATGAAGGGTTTGGATAGCGCGGAAAGGGTGTAGCCAGCGAAGGTGAGGTATTTGCGGTTGCCCAGCCTGTCGCTCAGCCAGCCGCTGACCAGCTTCAACAACGAGGCGGTGCTCTCGGCTACTCCCTCGATCAGCCCGATCACCATTGTAGCCGCACCCAGCACATTCACCAGGAAAAGCGGCATCAGCGTGAAGATCAGCTCCGAGGAAACATCAGTCAGGAAGCTGACGAAGCCGATAAAGATTATGTTAGGGGAGAGGCCAAGGCCCTTCTTATTTGACATTGACAAATTATATCATTATTTCATATGCCAATCGTAAAAACAAAATCCAAACTCCAAATACCAAATTCCAAACAAATTACAAATAAAAAATTATAAACAAGACCTGTTTTCTTTCAATCCAAGGTGGACTGGTTTAACAAATCCGTCTCTATATCTTTGTTATTTGGAATTTGT
>DKFA01000028.1:10786-37709 GCA_002452695.1 Dehalococcoidia bacterium UBA6808 | reverse complement strand
TGTTCCTTGCTTTAATAATGGGTTCAATTGCGTTGGCGCCGACATTCTTGATTGCGGCTAATCCGTACCTGATAGACAGCTTTTCGCCGCTGCTTTTTTCTATTGTGAAGCTACTGATGCTGTGGTTGATATCCGGTTGCAATACATCTATTCCCATTCGCCGGCACTCAATGATGGCGGTGATCAGTCTGTCTGTTTTGTCATAATACGTATTGAGGAACGCCGTCATATATTCGATAGGATAATTTGCTTTCAGATAGGCAGTCTCGTAGGCAATGCGAGCATAGCTGACGCTGTGAGCTTTATTAAAGGCATATCCGGCAAAAGGTTCAATCAGGGCAAAGACGGCATTGGCCTCTTCTTCAGAATAGCCTTTTACCCTGGCGCCTTCAATAAAATTAAGCTTCTCTTTTTTCATCACCTCGGCATTCTTTTTGCCCATAGCTTTACGGATGATGTCGGCGCGTCCAAGGCTGTAGCCGGCAAACTGTCGTACGATGAACAGCACCTGATCCTGGTATACGATAACGCCGTAGGTATCTTCTAATATGGGGATCAGGTCGTCGTGGGGATAATGCACCTGTTCCAGACCGTGTTTGGCCCGGATGAATGTGGGTATGTGTTCCATGGGACCGGGACGGTACAGTGCCACCATGGCTGATATGTCGGTAAATTTGGTGGGCTTAAGCTCTTTGATGTATCTGCGCATGCCCGAGCTTTCCAACTGGAAGATACCTGTCGTTTCGCCGGAAGCCAGCAGTTCAAAGGTCTTCTTGTCATCAAGTGGTATATTGGTCAGATCAAGCTTGACGCCCTGATTCTGAAAGATGGCCTCCTGCGCTTTGGCCAGCAAAGTAAGGTTGGCCAGGCCCAGGAAATCCATTTTCAGCAGTCCTAGCTTGGCCACATTCTCCATCGAAAACTGGGTCATGGCTGAGTTTTGTTCGCTATCGCGGCTGGCGCGTTGCAGCGGCAGGTACTGGATTAGCGGGTCACGCGAGATAACCACGCCCGCCGCATGAGTACTGGAGTGCCTGGCGATGCCTTCCAGCTTCTTGGCAGTGTCGATTAATTTCCGCAATGAATCATCTGCGCTGTACATGTCCTGGAGCTCTTTTACTTCCAGCATGGCCTCATCCAGCCGGATATTAGGCCTCGTTGGTATCAGGCGTGCTACCTGGTCGACGGTACCGTAATTCATGCCGAGCGCGCGGCCAACGTCCTTTATAGCAGCTCTGGCTCCCAGTGTGCCGAATGTAATAATTTGAGCCACGTGGTCCGTACCATATTTCTGGTTGACATAAGCAATTACTTCATCGCGGCGGTCATCCTGGAAATCCAGATCAATATCTGGCATTTCCCGTCTTTCGATATTGAGGAAGCGTTCAAATACAAGATTGTAGGTGAGAGGGTTGATATCCGTAATGCCCAGGCAGTAGAGAGCCAGGCTGGCAGCGGCGCTGCCCCTCACTCCAAAATATATGCCATTTTGCCGGACGAAAGAAACTAAGTCATGCACTACCAGGAAATAGTCCGCAAATTGGGTCTTTTCAATTACCTCGAGTTCATAGGCAAGGCGTTTTTCATACTCGCTATCGGCCTCCGGTATGCGGTCTTCCAGTCCTCTCCAGCAGAGTATCGAGAGATATTCCTGGGCTGATTTACCGGATGGTACTTCGACCTTGGGCAAGTGAGGTTTACCAAATTCGATCTCGACATTGCACATCTCGGCGATAATTTCTGTATTCCTTAATGAATCGGGCAAGTCCTCATATTGTTTCTCCATTTCGGCAGGGCTTTTGAGATAAAAGTAATCACCTGCCATTTTAAGGCGTCTCTCATCATGTATTGTGGTCTTGGTTCCTATGCAAAGCAAGACATCATGGATATAGGCATCTTCTTTATTTACATAATGAACATCATTGGTGGCAACCATGGGTATGTTGAGTTTCCTCGCTATAGCTATGAGGCCTTCGTTTATCTTTTCTATATCAGGGATGGGATGTTTTTGTATCTCTATATAATAGTTTTCGAAATTGTTCTTATACCAGTCTGCGGTCTGTTCGGCATCATCCAGCCGGTTCTGCAATATCAGGCGCCCAAGTTCCCCCTGCGCACAACCTGACAGTATTACCAGCCCGTTTGCATATTGTAGCAGCAAGTTTTTATCTATACGGGGTTTATAGTAGAAACCTTCCATGTTGGCCAGAGTTACCAATTGAATCAGGTTGCTGTAGCCTGTATTATTTTTGGCGAGCAGCGTCAAGTGGTAATTAGATTTATCAGATGGATCCTTGCTTAAATGGTCGCCGGCTGATACATAGACCTCGCAGCCGAGTATGGGCTTGATGCCATTTTCCCTGGCGCATTTATAGAAATCGATCACACCGTACATATTGCCATGATCGGTTATCGCAAGACTGTGCATGCCGTATTCACGGGCCTTGTGTACGATTTGCGGTATGCGGCAGCACCCGTCGAGGAGACTGTACTCGGTATGAACGTGAAGATGGGTAAACATCTGCAAACCTGATGAATTAGTATAAAATTATAACACAAGTCATGTCGAAAATACGGCTGAAACGTAGCTAAATATGCCAGCAGTAACAATAGCAGGAGACAAATATGAGGATGATTCTGTTCGTAGCCAGGATTCTATGTGCCGTATCTTTCCCTGTATTGATAATTTCAAGTACAGTCAGCATCTATGTGAGTTCGCTGCATCTGTATAACTATGATTTTGAAAAGTATCACATCAGTGAGGTCACCGGGATCAGTGAGGCGCAGCTTGACAACGTGGCAGTTATGATGGCCAGGTACCTTGGGGGCAAAAGTAATACGCCACAAGTGACTGTGAACCGGGACGGCAAGGATTTGCCCCTTTACAACCAGAAAGAGCTCCTGCACCTGGCAGATGTCCGCATTATAACCGATCTTTTCAGAATATTGGTGATTGCCTCACTTATTGTGGTTTTGATAACAGGCATTATGCTGTTCTACCGTGAAGGCGCCGTTACACTCATTAGACAGATGAGAAACGGAGGGATTATTGCCCTGCTGTTTACCGGAATACTGGTTATCTGGGCGGTGTTAGACTTTGACAGCCTGTTCTATCTGTTCCACATCCTGAGCTTTAGCAATGACCTGTGGCTGTTGGACCCCACGCGAGATTATCTGATAATGATGTTTCCACAGGCATTTTTCAATGATGCAGCCATAACTCTGATAGCCACTATCATAGTTGAATCAATAGTGTTGCTGGCTGCAGCATTAATTATACAGAAATTACTGGTCAAACAGCAGACAAAAGCTTAGCGCGAATTGCTAACCGCCACAGATCGAGCAATTGCCAGAACTGCAGCTACTGCATGAACTGCCGCTGCTCCCCGTCGAATCTGCCATATAGCTGAGATCAGTCTGCGAACGTGACACAAATTTAGAAACAGCCCTTTTAGCCGGATTTTTGCATTTAGGGCATTCAGCATCCATGTCACTTTGAGATATCGGTCTCAACTGTTCAAACCTGTGATTACATTGTGTGCAACAATATTCATATATCGGCATAACTGCTTTACCTCTTGATAAAATGTAGCTCAAATTGCTTTTAACAGTCAAATTATACCAGGGGCATCTTCCGCTGAATTACAGGATATGCATTATTAGGTTTATTTGTCGGGCGGAGTTATTTTACGCGTATCCAAAATTATAAAATTTTTGCATGAGCTATTGATTTATAGTACAATTGTGTTAAAATAAAGAAGATCGGGTGTGGACTATTCGATTCGTCTATATTAATAGGAGGAGAAATGGACGCTGATAAGTTAAGGGTAGAAAAAGAAAAAGCCTTGAATCTGGCTATAAACCAGATTGAAAAAACCTACGGGCTCGGTTCAATCATGTCACTGGGAGAGAGGTCGGCCAAAGTAAAGGTGGATGCTATTCCCACAGGTTCGCTGAGCCTTGACCTGGCTCTGGGCATCGGCGGGATACCGCGTGGCAGAATCACCGAAATATATGGCGCTGAGGCTTCGGGTAAGACTACACTGGCTTTGAATGTTATTGCGCAGGCACAGAAGATGGGAGGAATGGTGCTTTATATCGATGCTGAACATGCCCTTGATACCAACTATGCTGCTGTTTGCGGCGTGAATGTTAATGCGTTAAAGGGCGCTCAGCCCGGCACAGGCGAGGAAGCTCTCGATATCGCTGAAAAAATGGTAAGGACCCATGCTCTTGATTGTGTGGTTATCGATAGCGTAGCGGCGCTTGTCCCACGCGCTGAAATCGAGGGCGAAATGGGGGAATCGCATGTCGGTCTGCAGGCCAGGTTGATGTCTCAGGCCTTGCGTAAACTTACCGGCGAGATCAGTAAATCCAATACTGCTGTAATCTTTATTAATCAATTGCGTGAAAAGGTTGGCGTTATTTTCGGCAATCCTGAAGTCACGCCTGGCGGACGCGCCCTTAAATTTTACAGCTCTGTCAGGATCGATCTTAGAAAGGCCGACGCCATCAAGAATGGCACTGAGATCATTGGTAACAGGGTGCGTGCCAAGGTGGTCAAGAACAAGATGGCGCCCCCTTACCGGGTGGCCGAGTTCGACATCATGTTCAACAGCGGCATCAGCAGGGAAGGTGATATCATCGACCTCGGTGTCAGCTCAAATGTTATAAAGAAATCGGGGGCATTCTTTGATTTCGCAGGCACCAAGCTGGGCCAGGGCCGTGAAAAGGCTCGCGAGTACCTTATGCAACATACCGAACTGGCTGCTGAGATCGAAAAACAGGTACGTGAGATCGCTCTCTCAGGGCATGTGCAGACGGCTGATAATAAAGATACGGGGGATTAACCTGCTGTTATTTCCGTATGTTTTGGTATAGATTTAATGAAGACCGTCATTGAGATCAGCGCGTTGGAACAAGGTGCTGTTGAAATCATGTTTGCTGACGGCACATCGCTTCTGGCAAACCACGACCTTGTAAGACGGTACGGGATCAAGGCTTCGCTGGATATCGATGACGATACTCTTGACAAGCTTATCAATGAAGTGGGTGACGACCAATGCTACGAAGCCGCGCTTCGCCTTATTGAGTTTCGGCCAAGATCTGAAAACGAACTTAAACAACGTTTGCTGTCCAAACATGCCTATTCTACTGCTGCCATTGATCGTGCCTTACAGAGGCTGAAAACAAGCGGTTTACTAAATGACAGGGTCTTTGCCGAAGCATGGGCCAATGACCGCATCAAATTCAAGCCCAGGAGTCGGTTTATGATCCAACGCGAGCTGATGCACAAAGGTGTCAGTCTCGAAGATATCGCCGGGGCGATTGATGATATAAATGATTCAGAAAATGCATATCTGACTGGCTTGAAAAAAGCTCGCTTATTGCAGTCTTCTGACCGGCTGAAGTTCTACAGTCGACTTTCTTCCTATTTGGCAAGGCGTGGTTACAGTGCCGAGGTGGTACATACAGTGGTCAACAGGCTCTGGCGCGAAATTTCACAAAAATAGCTGTTCAGTGGAGTTGGTTTCAATTAGAACTACCGTTCGTTGTCAAAGATATAGTATAATAACAACTGAGGATTTAACATAAGTGTTACACTTCACCTTTTTTATATATAAAGAGAGGCTTTCTTATGGACTGGATATATTACATTATAATCGGCCTTGTGGCCGTTTTGTTCCTACTCGTCGGTTACTTTGCAAGACAGCTACTGGCTAACCAACAGATACGCAATGCGCAGAACGAAGCAAAGAAGCTGCTGGAAAATGCTCAGGCAAAATATGAACAGATGGTGCTGGACGCCAAGGATGAGGCCGTCAAGGTAAGGGCCGCAGCCGAGGCTGAAAGCAGGGAAAGAAGATACGAACTACAGCGACTGGAACGAAGGTCAAGCCAGCGTGAGGAAAGATTAGAGCGGAAGCTTGAAGCTCTTGATCGTCGCGAGAAGAGTTTGATCGGAAGGGAAAAGGAAATCGATGCCGTTCGTGCCCAGGTCGAGGAAATAAAGGAGAAACAACTACATCGCCTGGAAGCCATCTCCGGCATGTCCAGTGACGAAGCCAAGCAGCAGCTTCTTGAAGCTGTCGAGGACGAGATCAAGGAATATGCCTCACGCAAAGTACGTGACTGGGAGGTGCGCATCAAAGACGAAATTGATAATAAGGCGCGTGATATCCTTGCTACGACCATCCAGCGCTGCGCCACCGATGTAGTATCTGAAACTACGGTATCGGTAGTCCCACTGCCTAATGATGATATGAAGGGACGTCTGATCGGTCGTGAAGGTCGTAATATCCGGGCCTTGGAGCAGGCGACCGGCGTAGACCTCATCATTGATGATACCCCTGAATCTGTCACGATTTCGAGTTTTGATCCCATCAGACGCGAGGTTGCGCGTCTTGCTCTTACCAATCTTATCCTCGACGGACGTATTCACCCTGCCAGGATTGAAGAGGTTGTCGATAAAGCGAAGGCAGAAGTTGAATCGAATATACGTATTGAAGGTGAGCAGGCCGCCAGGAAAACCGGTGTGCAGGGCCTGCATCCCGAGATTATCAAACTGCTGGGACGCCTTAAATACAGGACCAGTTACGGTCAGAACGTTCTTACGCACAGTATGGAAGTTGCCCATATTGCCGGCATGCTGGCTGCAGAGATCGGGGCTAACGTCACGCTGGCCAAGCGTGCTGGGTTGTTACATGATATCGGCAAGGCAGTTGACCACGAAGTAGAAGGTCCTCATGCCATGATTGGAGCCAATCTCGTTAAACAATGGGATAAATCGGCTGAGGTGGTACAGGCTATCTCGGAACATCACGGCGAGGCAACCACGACCAGCACACTCGGATTTATCCTTGCTACGGCAGACGCTATCAGTGGCTCACGGCTGGGAGCGCGACGTGAATCCCTCGATCAGTACATCAAACGTATCGAAGCGCTTGAGAACGTGGCCAGCAGCTTCCCCGGTGTAGAAAAAGCGTTTGCCATTCAGGCGGGACGTGAGGTGCGCATCATCGTCAAGCCTGAACAGGTTGATGATCTTGCTGCCATGCGACTTGCCCGTGATATAGTTAAAAAGATTGAAGAAAGCCTTGAATACCCTGGACAGATTAAAGTTACTGTCATGCGTGAGGTGAGGGCTGTAGATTTCGCTAAATAGAAAAACGGTAGAGCACATTGAAGATTCTAGCCATTGGGGACATCATAGGTAAGCCTGGCAGAAGGGCGGTACAGCAATTCCTGCCAGGCTTGCTTAACGAATACAATATTGACTTGGTTATTGCCAACGGTGAGAACTCGGCCCACGGTATAGGCATCACCCGCAGTACCGCCAGAGAGTTGCTTGACAGCGGTGTAGATATTATTACTACGGGCAATCATGTGTGGGCGCAGCGCGAGATCATCCAGTATATGGAAGAGGAAGTGCCGGTGATACGGCCGCTTAATTTTCCCCCATCCGCGCCCGGACGAGGCTACATCATCAAGAACGGTGTTATGGTGGTTAATTTGATCGGCCGTATATTTGTCGGCCAGTATGATTGTCCTTTCCGTGTCATGGACTCTCTCCTCGCCGAAATAAAACCCCTGCCTAAAATAATTGTGGTGGATTTCCATGCCGAAGCCACTTCCGAGAAGGTGGCTTTGGGCAGATATCTGGATGGCAGGGTCAGCGCAGTCTTTGGTACCCACACCCATATTGGCACCACCGACAGCTATATTTTACCTCGGGGTACTGCCTATGTTACCGATATCGGTATGGTTGGACCGGTCGATTCAATCATTGGTGATGATGTTGATAACGTTCTTAACAGCTTTCTGTCCGGGTTGCCTCACAGGCTGTCCGTGGGAAAGGGAAGGGCTGCGCTTGATGCCATATTACTGGACATAAGCAGTGAAACAGGTAAAGCGCGCAGTATAAAAAGGATACGTAAAGAGGAGATCAGCGCTTGAAATACGACTTGCATTTACATTCGACTGCTTCTGATGGCAGGTTGAGTCCGGAACAGGTTGTTGATATGGCCGCAGTCAAAGGTCTCGAAGTGATAGCACTGACCGATCATGATAGTGTCAGCGGGGTTGATGTTGCCATCGCCCGTGCTGCTGCATATCCCCACTTGCAGGTCATACCCGGCGTTGAGATCAACACGGACCTTGCCTCAGGGGAGCTTCATGTCCTGGGCTATTTTATCGATCATCATGACAGAGAATTTACTGATTCACTGGAAAAGATACGTGAATCTCGAGTCGGCCGCGCTATGAAAATGGTGGAAAAGCTGCGCAATCTCGGTTTGCCGCTTGATTGGCAGCGGGTCCAAAACCTGGCCAAAGGTGAATCCATCTGCCGCCCCCATATTGCTCAGGCCATGCTTGAAAAAGGTTACGTACTCACTGAACGCGAAGCTTTCGAGAGATATATTGGCCGTAACGGACCGGCCTACGTCGAACGTGAAAAAGTACAGCCGGTGGATGCCGTGATCATGATCAAGAAGGCCCGGGGTATACCTGTGCTCGCCCATCCTGCCGAGATACAGCAACTGGATGAATTGCTGATTGAATTGATAGCAGCGGGGTTGGCAGGGCTGGAGACATACTATGGGAATTACAATGCCGACACTATTCAAAGGTTGGAAGCCGTGGCCGCGCAATATAAACTGATTACTACAGGCGGATCTGATTACCACCATTTCGGCAATGGTGTCGAAGCGCCCATGGGTTCGGTGAACGTGCCGCGTCAATCTGTCGACAATCTATTCAGAGCTGCCGGGCTGACCTATCAGCCGTCCTGACCTTGCGCAGGCAGTTGCGCCTTTTACAGTCTCTCTCTTTTCTACCCGGCTTTAAAGCGGGTGGAAGTGCGATTAAAAAATGTTATAATATAGCGACTTTTCAGGAATAAACCGCGGAAGGAGTAACAATGGAAGCAACGCGAGAGATTTTCTGGTCTATCCCCTTTATTGTACAGATTCTGCTTTACCTGGCGTCAATAGCTGCTGTGGCGCTCATCTGTTATGTTGTCTACAAACGCTATCAGATGTGGATGCTGGGCAGGCCCGAGAACCGATTCGACAATCCCGGCCCGCGCATCTGGGAATTCATTAAGATCACTATCCTGGATGCCGTGTTCCACAGGCGCTTTTTCCGGGATATCTATCCGGGTATCATGCATTTCTGCATCTTCATAGGCTGTATCCTGTTGTTTATCGGCGCAGGCCTGGACTTTCTTAATCACTACTTTTTTGAGCCGTTCGGTGTCGCTTTTATGAAGGGTGATGTATATATCATTTTAAGTGGAGTTTGGGATTTCGGTGGCTTGCTGGTTCTGATAGGTATTGCGCTAGCCTTTGTCCGTAGGTATATACAGAAACCAACACGATTGCACACGGTGCTGGATGATGGTATCGCGCTACTGTTGATCCTTATCGTCGTGGTGACAGGTTTCTTCCTCGAGGCTTTCCGACAGATCGCCGCTGTTTCCAACGAGATGGGACTGGCACAGCCTGAATATTACAGTCACCCTGAATGGGCGCAGGGAGCATTTGTCGGGTACTGGATCGCAGGTATGTTTGCCGGCCTGCCCGAAGCAACCAGATTGCTCTGGTACTATATACTCTGGTACGGTCACGTCATCATTACCGTTGGGGCGGTATTCTACGTTATCTTTGCCTGGGACAAACTTACCCATATCCTGATTTCTCCGGTTAATGTACTTTTCAAAACCTCCCGGCCCAACGGCGCTTTAAGCGTAGTAGATCTTGAAAATGCCGAGACTTATGGTGTGGGCCGCATCCAGGACTTTACCTGGAAACAGATTTTCGATCTTGACGCCTGCACAAACTGCGGACGCTGCGAGGACAGGTGTCCAGCTTATTTAACGGAAAAGCCATTATCCCCACGCAAGGTCATACAGGATTTAAAGGCCTACTGGTTGCAACAAGCCCCTGCGCTGCTGGCGGAGAAAAAGGCCAAAGCCAAAGCTGGTGCAGCGGCTGAAGACGCAGCCCCAGCTGAGGAAGCTCCCGCCGGCAAAACCATGGTAGGCGAGGTGATTACCGAGGACGAGATCTGGTCCTGCACCACCTGCCGCGCCTGCCAGGATGTCTGCCCTGTTTTCATTGAACACATCGACAAAATCATCGATATGCGTCGACACCTGGTGCTTGACCTGGCCCGGGTTCCCGAAACTGGCGAGGCAATACTGAAATGTATCGAGGCCAGAGGCCATAGCTGTAGAGGAACTACGCTCACCAGAATTGACTGGACCGCTGGTCTGGACATCAAACAGATGTCGGAAGATAGCAACGTCGAGTATCTGTTCTATGCAGGGTGTGCGGCTTCACTTGAAGAGCGAAGCACCAAAATTGCCATAGCTACAACCAAGATATTAAAGGCAGCCGGTGTCAGCTTTGCTATCCTTGGAGTTGAGGAAATGTGCTGCGGTGAGCCTGCCAGAAGGCTGGGTAATGAGTATCTTTATCAAACGCTGGCAACTCAAAACATTGAGACTTTCAAAAACTACAAGGTCAAAAAGATTATTACTATTTGCCCGCATTGCTTCAATACATTTAAGAACGAATACCCGCAATTCGGCGGCGATTTCGAAATAATCCATCATAGCACCTTCATCTCGCAACTTATCAATGAGGGCAAGATCAAACCCGCAGTGATGAAGGAATATAAACTCACCTATCATGATTCCTGCTATCTCGGCAGGCATAATAATATCTATGATCCCCAGCGTAATGTATTAAGATCTATCAATAAGCTACCGCTGCTTGAGATGGAGCGTTCACGCAATAATGGATTCTGCTGCGGCGCCGGCGGAGGCAGGTTCTGGATGGAAGAACGCATTGGCAAACGTATCAGCGAGACCCGTGTCGAACAGATCATGGAAACGGGCGCCGAAGTGGTGGCTACAGCCTGCCCGTACTGCTTGCAGATGTTCGTCGATGCCATTAAAGCCAAAGGCGCTGAAGAGAAGCTCGTCGCCAAAGATATAGCCGAGCTTGTCGTTGAAGCGATGGAAGCAGAGGCCAAGCGCTGATCCTGGTCAAAGAATAGTCAGGAAAAAGGGCTGGGACCGTAAAATCCCAGCCCTTTGTTACATACACGAAAAAACCCGTAGCCTGCGGCGATGTAAAGTAATACATCGTATTTGTTCCTGGAGTATCCCCAGATCGCCAGGCCCATAGCGCCCCGTTCAAAACAGCATTTAAGATTGGCTCCTCGGGTAGGATTCGAACCTACGACCTAGCGGTTAACAGCCGCCCGCTCTACCGTTGAGCTACCGAGGAACACTTAGCCAAAATCTGCCTCTGCCCAGAGACGGGATATTATATCATTGAGACTGGTTGCAAGCAAAATATTTCCACAACTACGAGGGTTACATATTCATCAGCTTATTATAGATAGCCACTACCTGCCGGCGGGTCTCTTCCAGGCTGCCGTCATTGTAGACAACGAAATCAGCGAATTTGATTTTTTCCTCTACAGGCATCTGGTTCCTGATCCTGCTCTCAGCATCGGATTCGGACATCCCACGTTTGATCAACCTTTGTAATTGCACCTGCGGTGAGCAGTGCACCACAATAATGACCTGCGCCAGCATGCGGGCGGCTTCAGGCCCGAGCTCCAGCAACAGCGGAATATCTTTGACAATCAACCCTTCGGGATCAACCGCTTTTCGCTGTTCAACCAATTTGGAGATTTCAGTCAGAACCGCTGGATGGACGATGGAATTTAATGTCTGCAGTTTGTCCTTGTCGTTAAAGACGATATCGGCCAATTTTTTCCTGTTAATTGTACGGTCTTTGTTCAGGATAGCTTGCCCAAACGTTTGCACAATGCTCTGCCAGGCAGGTTTATCTGGCTCCACCACATCATGGGCAATTTTATCGGCATCAATAATAAATGCCCCCAATTTACCGAACATGGCTGCCACGGTGCTTTTACCGGTGCCTATCGTACCTGTCAGGCCTGCAATGGTCATTTCGCTATCACATTAATTGAACCGTAAAACCGCCCTGCTTTCAACTCGGCCATGAATTCCGCTTCGTTATGGATGGTGTTTTCAAATATCGTAACGCATTTGCCCAGCTCACCTTTAAAATGGGCATCGCTGCCACCTGAGGTTTGTACCCCGAGCTGCTCTGCCAACCGGCAGGCAAACACATTATTGCCGGCCATGTTGCGGCCGTTATATCCTTCGATCGCGTCGATTTTGTCGAAAACGGGCTTTTTCAGCACTAATTCAGCCGCTTTGTCGAAATCCTGTATGGACTGGCAGGGGAAGCCGCGAAAAGGATGCGCGGCTATCATGAAACCACCGGCTTCAAGCGCCATGCTGCGCAGGGTCTGAATATCAATGACCGTCTTAAAGTTTTCATTCAGGCCAAATACCAGAATTTCCCCACCCTCTTTGACCATCACCTCTACGCCCCTGAAGACCGGAAAATTATATTTTTCGCGGAGTGCAATTATCGCATCCAGTTCCCAGGCCCTGTCATGTTCAGTGAAACACAGCCCATCCAAACCCAGCTCCATTGCTGTCTGAATGGCCTCGTCAGGGCTCATAGTGCTGTCAGGTGACAGGTAGTTGGTATGGACATGCAGGTCAATTTTCATATCATATGAAGACAGGGAAACAACGCATCGTCAAAATTATTGAAGCCAAACAGGGGGCAAAACCTCAATTGGTCCCCCGGGTAGTCATATTATCATGTTTAAAACTCGAATACAATTCGTATTTTGACAATTGAATACGTATAAATTAACATTTACGAATAAGATCCTGTTGTCTTGCCGGAGAGTTGGGAAGAGTGTTCGGATTAATATAAATCTGCAATTGCAGTATCTTTGAAGTAAGGTGTTGTGTCCGGTGGGCATACGGTCGCCTGCAGCTTGGTATGACTGCAAACAGGAGGTTTGAGATGACAGGCAATAAAGTGATCGTTACAGCAGCTCTCTCAGGGTCTGCTCACTATCCCAGTATGTCTCCCTATCTGCCTATAACTCCCAGGCAGATCATTGAAGATGGCATCAGGTCTGCTGAGGCAGGCGCAGCCATCCTGCATATACATGTGAGGAATCCCGAAAACGGTATGCCCACGCCGGATATAGATGTCTTCAGGGAAGTATTACAGGGCATTAAAGCCAGGACCAATGCTGCAATTTGCGTCTCGACCGGCGGCGGCATGGGCATGAGCACCGAGCAGAGGGCAGCTCCTATAATAAACTTCAAGCCTGAAATGGCGTCACTGAATTTTGGCTCGATGAATTTCTCCGTATTTTACATGGCTGAGAGGATAAAGGAGTGGAAGTATCCCTGGGAAAAACTGTCGATGCTGGCCAGCGAAGATTACATTTTCCCCAACACTTTCAAAACCCTGCGCGAGTTTCTATCGATCTTCCGTGCCAACGATACCAAACCGGAAATTGAGATTTATGACCTGGGCATGGTCAACAACCTGGCCTTTATGGTACAGCGAGGGCACATTAAGCCGCCTATCCATCTTCAATTTGTGACTGGCACTCTGGGGGGTGTGCCGTCGACAGTGGATAGCCTGGTTACGCTCTATCATGCTGCCAGGGATGCCCTTGGAGAGGGCAACTTTACCTGGTCTGCCATCGGTGCGGGCAGGTTTCAAATGCCTATCTGCTCTGTCGCCCTGGCTATGGGCGGTCATGTCAGGGTTGGCCTGGAGGACAGCCTCTATATCAGCAAAGGCGTGCTGGCTAAGAGCAGCGCCGAACAGGTGGGAAAAATCATCCGCATTATGCGGGAATTGAGCCTGGAGCCGGCCGCTCCTGACGAAGCCAGGCAGATATTGGGCCTGAAGGGACTGGACAAGGTCAATTATTGAGCGCTCTACCGGTGTGTTTCCCGGCCGGGAGATACTGGTATTACGTTCTAAGTGAGCAGTTGTGCTATGGACCTAACCCTCTGTAATTGGCGGGGTCAAGGGGTACTCGTATATTGACATGTGTTTTTGGCCAATGTAATCTATATAACGTAAAAAGAATAGCGTTGAAGGGGGTGCACCCGGGGGACCGGGTGCTCAAATGGATGGCAAGACGGTGTGATTCCGTCGCAGTTCCGCCTGCTGTAACAGTCAGAACGCCGGCCCCATAAATATGTACTGCCTCCGCGGAGTATGGGGGTGGGATTTATTTTTCAGGAAATTAAATCCCCAGCTCCACTGAGCTGGGGATTTTTGTTTCTTTTTGGAGGATACATGATGAGAAAACTGTTCGTTGTCCTGCTTATGCTGGCTGTACTGGCTGGTGCATTACCTGCCTGTCAACAACCTGCTGGTCCCGGCACCGATGTTTCTTCAGCATCCGCCACAGATAATCAGGCATCGCCACAAGCTGCCAGGCCGCTCTCAACGACGGATAACAAAGATATAGCGCCGGTTTATCCGGTTACTGTTGAGGATGATCTCGGCAGAAAAATCACTTTAACCAAAAAGCCGGTCAGGATCATTTCGCTGGCGCCGAGCAATACAGAGATACTTTTTGCGCTCGGTCTCAGCGAAAGCATCGTCGGCGTTACCGATTATTGCGATTATCCGGAAGCCGCCAAAGAGAAGACCAGGGTGGCAGGTTATTCCACTCCAGACCTGGAAAAACTGGTTTCCCTGCAACCGGACCTTGTAGTTGCCGAGTCGATTCATGAAAAGACCGTATTACCCGCCCTGGAAAGACTGGGAGTTCCTGTTTATGTAACATGGGCTTATCGGGTAGAGACCATACTCAAAGAGATTTCCGACCTCGGCCATCTGACTGGAAGAACCAGTCAGGCAGAGGAACTGATCAATGCGATGAACGAGAAGATAAATGGAGTGGTGGATATTACCGGCAAAATGACCGATAAACAGAAGCTTCGTGTGTGCTATTTAAACTGGCACAATCCGCTGTGGACGGTAGGAGCCAACACCTATATCAACGATATAATCAGCAAGGCCGGCGGAATAAATATTTACGAAAAGGATTTTGAAAAGTCCCGGGCAGTTTCGCTGGAATCGATTATTTCCCGCAACCCGCAGATTATTTTTGTCTCTGGCATGGGGACTGCCGGCGATGTGGTTTACAAGGCAGTTAAAGATGAAGTCCGCCTGTATTCCGTTGATGCTGCAATCAACAACCGTATTTATAAAATCAGTAATGCCGACTATATCGAAAGGCCCGGTCCCCGTGTGGTCGAAGGTCTGATCGAGATAGCCGGGATGATACATCCCGAAATTTTCAAGCCCCGCCAGTAATTAAAGAAGGTACTGCTATGCATATCTTTATCATATTCTTTCTGGCATTACAGCTATTATTAACTATGTTGGGCGCGCCGGTATCGGCCGAAGACGATAAATTCAGGTGGCACCGTATGGATACGCCCGGCTCGGTTGCCGGTAAAAACGACATTGTTAGTCCCTGCGAAATCAACAGGCTGGCAATAGGCGCAGATGAAATGGCATTTTATGCTGTTGATACAGCATGGGGGGATAATGCTACGGGGAGGAGGGCGCTGTACAAATCGGTTGATGGAGGCAGATCGTGGCATGATGAAATCGGCGTCTACCTCTACAATGCCATGTCTCCAGCCGAAAAGGCTAATTTTTGCATCTGGAATATCGGTGTGCCCTCGGACAACAGCAGCTACCTGGCAGTCATTACCGGCAACTCCACAACCAGGCTGCCGCGCAATATCTGGATTTCACAGGACGGCGGCCTGACCTGGAACAATACCCGGTTGAACTCAAACAGCAATCTCAGCGCTGTAGAGGTTTCTCCCCTTAGCGGCAATGACCGCTGTGTTGCGGCGGCAACAAGGACCGGCATCGGCACCGGAAGGCTATGGATTACCAATTCTGCCCCTGCATACAACTGGCGTGATCAGAATCTGTCCGGTGATGTCCTGACCATCAGGTTTTCCCCGCAGTATTCAAATGACAATATGCTTGCGGTAGTCTTTTCAGATGTCGGCGGCACTTATCTGACGGCCGGCATCCACGACGTGGTTGCCAATATTACGGACTGGTCAGCCTTATATGGTCCCGGACCCGTGGAAGTCGCTTTTCCCGTCAACGGCTATTCTCCCCGGGCGGACCAGATAATATCAGCCGACCTGGAACTGCCGGGGGATTTCCAGGGACAAATACCCGGCAGGCGAAAATTTTTCATCAGCGTCGATTCGCCAGGGACGAATGCCGGTATATACCGCGTCGACAATACCGAGGTTATTCAGTTAATGAAGTCCACCCCGGGTACAAGGATTGGCGATATTGCCTTTAACGGTGATATCCGTAAAGGCAAACTGCTGGCCGGCGCCGTCAAAGGCGATGGGTGCTCGGCCACTGTCATGACATGGTTCACCGATACACCCTGGATATGCGGGGCCCCCTGCTGGCACAAGGCTGTCAAACCGGCTACCGGGGCGGGAGGCCACGGCACATGCTTCGGCAATAAATGCGCTAACGCTCTGGTTAACTGGGCTCCCGATGGTTCAGTTGCCTATGCAGCAACGGGCAGCACAGACAATCTGACGGGTGGAGCGAACTGGCCGCTGCCCTATTTCGTGGGGCTGGCACAGGATGAATCGGCCTTCTCGGTCAGCGCCAACAACGGGAAAACATGGAATCAGATAGGATTAATCGATACGTGTATTAATAGTTTCACTGATATTGCTCCATCGCCTGATGATGCAGTTGTTTACCTTGCATCCATGAATAATGCCGCCGTGTGTCCGGGTTTTGACAGTGTCTGGCGATATACAACATCCTCTGCTCAGAATGGGTGGGAGAGGGTCCTGTGCGCTCGCGCTGCAACCGGCAACTGCACATCGGCGCAGAGCAATGCTGCCATATTGCGCATGGCGGGAGACAGTCCCAGCGGGGATATGTTGCTTTGGGCAGCGCAGGATACCCGGGCGGTTAAATGGACGGCAGACCGTGGTGATACCTGGTTGAACATCAATACGGACACAGCAGTCCAGGATATTGCCTTTGAGGACTCAGACGTTTTGTATGTGCTGGCGCCCCAGGGTATCGTATACAGGTACAAAAACCTGGCCGGGGCCTGGAACTGCGACCGTATCACCGTGAGCGGGATCACACCTGCTTACAGCATTTGCGCTGCATATTGCGGTCTGACACCAGATAATGACAGAGGTACCATAATAGTCGGCGGCGCCGGCGCCGGAGAATTTGACGTAGCATATTCAAGTGATTTCGGGGCCAGCTTCACGCCGGTCTACAAACCGTTGCCTGCTCGTGATAATACACTTGTCATGGCCAGTCCCGGTTATCGCAGTGATGGTTACGTGCTCGCGATCAACTCCACAGGCATGTATGCCTTCAGCGTTTATACAGGGCAGACTAACTGGGAGGAATGGTGGGGCGGCGCTGCCTGGCCTGACCCCGTTACCGGGCTGGCCCTAACACGGAACTACAGCTTTTACTTTGCCACAGCAGCCACCTGGGGAAGCGCTACGCCATATGTGCGTTTCTCTGCTGCTACAGCCGGATTTGATCCCTCGGTTTCACTGGGCACAGCCGGGCAGCCCGCTACGAGGTTCCGTGCTTCAGGCGGAATGGAGCTGAACCAGCCCGTCACAGTATATGCCATTGATCAGAGGGACTACGCTCCCCCTGCCGGTGGCGTCTGGCGCTATGTGGATGACCTTCTGTGGTCAGGCCCCAGGCCTTCTTCGCCGGTCAGCCACTTCCGTGTAAACTGTGACCCGGTTACCGGACGTGCCGGCAATATCGAGCTTAAATGGTTGCCGAAATCACTGGCCAGGGGTTATAACATACATATTGCCAAAGATATTGATTTTACGCTGATCGTGGCTAAAATCGGCGACGATTACTTTGGGCCATATTACACTCCTTATGACCTTGATCAACCAGCTTTATACATACCTCCCGGAGGAGGTATGGTGTCTGATGCCAATGGCAACACGTGGGAGGTCCCTCCGCTTGAGGCGGGGCGCTCTTACTACTGGAGGGTACAAGTGCAGGACGTAGCCAGCGGTGACCGTATCAAGAGCCCCTGGTCCTGGCGTGAGAGCTTCGTCGTCATGCCGGGTTTTAAAGTGACAACGCCATACCCGGGGACACAGTTGCTCAGCCCGAAAAACGGCTGCGTCGAATGCTCCTTGAAACCTGCTTTCTCGTGGTCGCCCTATCAGGGAGCTGATAACTATGAATTCACGCTCAGCAGTCAGCCTGATATGTCTGCGCCCATCTTCTCCTGCAGGACGACTGGCACAGCTTGTTTGTGCAGTGAAGAGCTTGAGGCGGATAAAGACTATTACTGGAGGGTCAGGGCTTTATCCAGGGACGGTAAACCTGTCAGCGCATACAGCGCTACCTTTTGTTTTAAAACCGCCGGCAGCTTTATATATACAGATGAAACTGAACAGGCCGCAAACGCGCCCAACTGGGTATGGATGATCTTCAGTTTATTGATTGTCCTGCTGGCAGGTACCATGTTGATGCTGATATGGCTGAGATGAAGCTGGCTGGGCATTCAGGACTCAAATCGAACTTTTTACGGCTTGAATTAGCCTCGAAGTGGACGCAACTGCTTCATAAGTCCATTATATAGCAATTTTATCGCAGGTTTTCGAACTCGCTAACTTTGAGCTTTGCATCCTTGAGGATTTTGCTCAGAATGCCTTTCCCTAAGTCTTTCCCCTTGTGAATTGGCACAGTCGTCCATCTACCATCGGGATGATGAAATATCATATGGCTGCCGCTCTGGCGAATACAAGAGAACCCCGATTTCTCTAATACTCGTATGACGTCTTCAGACTTGGCAGGTCTGAGTTTAGGCAACTACCTGCACCTCATCCACAGCGACTTCGATAGGTACAGGCTCTCCTAAATCACGTCGCGCTTCGATATGCAATCGAATAGCATCTTTGATATTTGCCAGGGCTTCTTCATAAGTTTCACCCTGAGTGTAACAGCCCTGTAGAAGCGGTACAGAAGCCACATAAAACCCATCCTCATCCTGCTCCACTACTACGGTAAATTTATAATCTGGCATAATTTAATTTTACTCTCTCTAACAATAAATATCGAGACGGCTTATTCATTTAACAGCGATCTCAACCTCCACGGTATCTTTACCTGCTTCTGTTGGCACTGGAAGACCATCTTCGAGCAAAGCCTCAACGTAGACTTCAATATCTTCCTTGATATTGCGTGTGGCTTCGGCTTTAGTTTTACCTTAAAACACACAATCCTTTAGTGAATTGAGTTGTGAGAGTGTTAAACTAAGTTTTTCGACTATCTTGTCTTTACTTTTTTTTCAATAACCATGGTCATAGCACTGAAAGAGAATGCCATGTCGGTAACGTTTTTCAGTTTAGCCTGTTCCGCGTCCATGTTTTGTGTAGATAGCTAATATCTGAGTTGATTAAAGCTGGCTGCCGAGCCAGGATTCGAACCTGGGCAAACGGATCCAAAGTCCGCTGTGCTACCGCTACACAACTCGGCAGTGCGGCAATAAGATTATCATAGCCCATGAAACAGGTCAAAAATATTTTTTTAGGTCATAAACCTTTTTCTTTCCCTGCCCGTTTTAAGAGTATAAACAGGATAAAAAGAAATAAGGAGCAGGACAATGACTTACAGCAAAGTGATGAAACTGATGGATAAGGACAACAGGCTTCTGGTTCTCCTGGGCGGCATGCTCGTCGATGGCATCCTGTTGGTGGGACTGGTTGTTTACGCGGGCATTATGTTCGGCTTCTAGATCCGGCTGATAAAGCAAGCACGCGGCTGCATCCCGATAAAGGGTGCAGCCGTTTTTTTAAAATAGATTGAGTATTGCTGGGACAATGGTTTGGAACTGGTGCCGAAGGTCGGACTCGAACCGACACGAGGGTTGCCCCTCAACAGTTTTTGAGACTGCCGCGTCTACCATTCCGCCACTTCGGCCCGGCAGGTAGTGTGCAGATGGTGCCGAGGCCCAGAATCGAACTGGGGACACGTAGATTTTCAGTCTACTGCTCTACCGACTGAGCTACCTCGGCGCGACCGGTATTTTAGCTTTTAATTCACCAACGTGTCAACATTCAGTGCCTCCCCTGTTTTACTGTAACCCGCATATTGAACAATAGCTATCAACGCCTTACAATATGAGAGGCTTAGATAATATATGCATGCAGAACTTATTTAATTGTTCCCAATGCGGCGCTGCCAACAGGATAGGGGATGACTACTGCAAAAATTGCGGATTGCAGTTTCAGTATTCGTGTCCCTCTTGCGGCCAGCCTGTCAAAGGCGGTGATCCTGTATGCAAAAGGTGCGGAAATCGCTTGCTCTGGCCTGCAGCGACGACAGGCGCCGCTATGCGCAAAACCACAATGCCGGCGCAACAACCTGCAGCCGGCAAGCCAGCAGAAAAAAGACAAAACCCGTGGATCTGGCCGCTGATCGGTTCCATCGTGATACTTGCCATAGCTGTCGGCGCCGCCTTTATACTGCAGCGGTTAAACGAGAAGCCTGCCTACCCGGCGGACATTAATCAGAGTGTTCAACCGTCACAACAGGAATATCTGACTCCTGATACACGTCCGCCCAGGATCATGAATATTACAGTGCGTAACATCAATGAGAACTCTGTCGAAATCTCGTGGACAACCGACGAGGAAGCCACCACTCAGATTATGTGGCATATCAGGGACGGCAGCGCAAATACCAGTAAACGCAAAGACGCCCTCGTGCTCCAGCACCAGGAATCGTTGATCGACCTCAAGATGAATTCGGCCTATTATTTTCAGGTTATCTCTGCCGACAGATTGAATAACGAGGCGACATCGGACGAACAGTACTTTGTCATTGGTAAAGAGCCCGGGGCCACCCGGATAGAAGTGCAGATGCATTCCATGACGATCGAAGAACAGCCGTCAGGCACACGTACGCTGATACGCGGTGTGATCGTTAATACAGGTGATTATCCTGTCAGAAACAGTGACCTCAAGGTATTGATCAGCATTAACGTTCCAGGGAAAATTGGAGATAATGAAATCCAGGCGCAGCTTGATCCCTCACCTGATGTGTTGAATCCGGGAAATACCTGCAAATTTGCGGCAGTTGTGCCGGCCGGTACCAGTCCCGTTTATTCTATAGCTGTGAAAGTGGCAAATCCCTGAATAATCAGCCGCCCGGCCTCACCAGCGGTATTTTTTGTGAGCACAGAGGACATTCTTTCGGTTTGAAGGTCTTTATCTCCGAACGCAGAGCCCTGATTTTATAGATCTCCAGCACAAGCGCATCGGTCGTTCTTTCGCCTTCCTTCGCAAGATTCAGTACTCTTTATTGCGGGACATGTCAATGGACATGACGATAATCAGAGTTGTGACGATGAGGATAAAGACAGGGATCATAATCGTCCTGATGTCGGGGTATTCCGCCATCCAGTAGCGGAACCAGACTTCCCCGATTATATCGCTGCCCGGCACCAGCCAGCCTGTGTGGGAATCATTGCTGTGGTTGCGGTTGTCGCCCAGTACGAAATATTGACCTGCTGGTATCTGCCTGGCCGGCATATAGTAATTGGGCGCCTCGTTAAGATAGGGTTCCCTAAGCGCTGCTCCGTTAACGAAGACCTGTTTATTGCGGATTTCCACAGTGTCGCCCGGCAGGCCGATCACCCGTTTGATAAAACAGGACGGATGTTGTGTGAAGAACAGGTCGAAGGCCGGTTTGATTCCGTTGCCCGGCGCATAGAATACTATTTCGTCCTGGCGTGACGGCGTATTTCCGAAGGCATAGGCCAGCTTGTTGACAATGATGAGGTCCCCCTCCCTGTAGGTAGGGAGCATGGAGACATTGAAAACTTCGAAACTTTTAATCGAAACCTGGAGGGCCAGGAAGATAATGACAGCTATTATTATAGTAATCAGGAGTTCGCGGATGACTTTCAATACTATGATCCTGTAAATTGATTTGAATTATTATATGCTATACGCTATCTTTGTGCTAATTTAACACAACATTTCGGGTTTGTTTTTCGTTAGTATTAGAGTAACAGCGAAATATAATTCTATATTATTATGGAGGAAAAGATGAAACGAAATATGCTTATGGTCACGATGGCGTTGGTGCTGGTGGCGCTGGTTGCGGTCGCCTGTGCGCCTGCCCAGGTTGTCTACCCCGGCGCCGCTGCCAATTCTGCTTCTGCAGGCGGCATCATTGTCAGCCAGCAAAATCTTGGTTTATGGGTCAGCGGAAGCGGCAAAGCCAGTGCAACGCCTGATATTGTCATACTATCTCTGGGCGTGGAATCCGAGCAGCCGACTGTCGCTGCAGCCCAGAAAGACGCTGTCGATGCCATGAACAAAGTGATCCAGATTCTCAAAAGCAGCGGCATAGCCGACAAGGACATACAGACACGCCAGTACAATATCCAGCAGGTAACCCGCTGGGAGGACAAGAGCTCAAAACTCATTATTATCGGATACAGGGTTTCCAACATGGTTGATGCCAAGCTGCGTGATATTTCCAGGGCCGGCGCTATCATCGACGATGTCGCTTCGGCGGGTGGTGACCTGATCCGCATTAATGGGATCAGTTTCTCGGTAGACGACCCCGCACCTTATTACAAGATCGCACGGGAAAAAGCAGTGCAGGCAGCCATGGATAAAGCCAGGCAGTTGTCTCAAACCTCGGGAGTGAAACTGGGCAAGGTCATTTATATGGATGAAGGATCGTATAACATCCCGGTCATACGCAACACATATATGCTGAAGTCGGCTGAAGGATACGATGCGGGTCCTTCCCCCACCCCTATTAGCGGCGGAGAGTTGGAATTCCAGGCCACTGTTCAAATCGTTTACGAGATTAATTAGTCGCTCCCGTCATGTAACGGCCCCCTCTGCACACAGGGGGCCATTATTTTTTGCTAAGTGGATCATTGTGATGTTAAAATGGGCTTGTTAGTGAATCAGTTCCGGCAGTGAAATCCCTTGTTCTGTCAATTAGATTTGCTGTTGCGGGTAATTTACTAACATTAATCTAATCTACTGAAAATTTTATAAGATATGTTGAGCCGGCCTCTCGATTATATGGCTTATTCCCTCTCTCTTGCCGAACTGGCGCTTGGCTATACCAGCCCAAATCCTGCTGTCGGCGCAGTAATAGTCAGGGATGGGCTTGTGGTCGGCCTGGGGCATACTCAGCAGCCTGGACTGGAGCACGCTGAAATCATGGCCATCAACCAGGCTGGGGAAATGGCACGCGGCGCCACGATGTATGTTACTCTGGAACCGTGCTGTCACCAGGGCAAGACCGGGCCCTGCACCGAAGCAATTATCAATGCAGGCATCTCGGAGGTACACGTTGCCGTGATCGATCCCAATCCGCTGGTCAACGGCAAAGGGATTAGTGCCCTGGAAGCAGCTTCGATAAAAACCTTTTTGGGCGAGTATGAACAGCGCGCCCGCGAGATAAACGAAGGTTATTTCAAGTATATTACACAGGGCATTCCTTTCGTCATTGCCAAGTTTGCTATGAGCCTTGACGGTAAGATAGCTACACGTGACGGCGATTCAAAGTGGATAACCAGCGAGGAGGCTCGTAATTATGCAAACGGACAAAGGCATATCACTGACGCTATCATGGTGGGCGCCAATACCATACTGATGGATGACCCCAAATTGACAGCCCGCGGGTACAGCGGTAAGGGAGGACGTTCCAAACGGCAGCCTTTACGTGTGATCGTCGACGGCCAGGGCAAGGTACCCCCAACAGCCAGGGTTTTTTCCGAACCGGGTAAAACGCTGGTTGCCCTGTCGGATGAACCATCCAACAGGGAAAAACTGAGCATCAAGCGGGAAGGCACGGAGTATATCATGGTCAAATCACAGGATGAACTGATCGATCTCGCTGAATTGCTTAAGATTCTGGGGCAGAGGCAGATAACCACGGTCATGGTAGAAGGGGGGAGCCGGCTGCTGGGTAGTTTCTTCGACAACAGGCTGGTAGATAAAGTGCTGGCTTTTATCGCTCCTCTTATCATCGGTGGAGAAACAGCCAAAACCGTAGTCGGCGGCAGGGGTGTGAGCAAAGTCAGGGATGCTTTTCATCTGAATAACGTTAAAATCGAGAAGTTTGAAACAGAGTTGCTGGTGAGCGGCTATGTTTCAAAATAGCAGAATGTTTACAGGCATAGTTGAGGAAATCGGAGTAGTTAAAGCTATTGGCTCGGGAAGCGTCACTGTGCGGGGCAAGCTGGTACTGGATGGTGCCAAACCCGGCGACAGCATCGCAGTCAACGGCGCCTGTCTCACCATAATAGCGATTGATGGAGATGGTTTCTCGGTAGAGATAATGCCGGAGACCAAAAGACTGACCAACATCGGCGGTTTGCATGTTGGAGATAATGTCAACCTTGAAAGGGCCATGCCGGCCATGGGCAGGTTTGGCGGCCATTTTGTACAGGGACATGTCGATGCGGTCGGCAAGATAGCATCTATTGAAAAAGAAGGGGAAGCACATATCCTTACCATCAATTTGCCCGAGGAGATAGCTGTTTACCTGGTTAAAAAGGGCTTTATCGCAGTAAATGGGGTGAGCCTGACAATAATAAGCTGCAGCAGGTCGCAGTTCTCAGTGTCACTGGTGGGTTTCACAAAGCAGCATACTAATCTCGGTACAATCAGGCAGGGAATGCTGGTTAATCTTGAGATCGACATAATTGCAAAATATATTGAAAAATTCTATCATCCAAATAAAGAAAGCGGGTTGATCAGCCTGTTAGAATGACATGATCACCTGAAAGCGAGGTAGCAAGCAATGCCTTTATCACCAATACCTGAGGTAATTGAAGAGATAAAAGCGGGGCATTTTATCATAATCGTCGATGATGAAAACCGCGAAAATGAGGGTGACCTTGCCATTGCCGCAGAGAAAGTCACCCCCGAGATCATTAATTTTATGGTAACCAATGCCCGCGGGTTGGTCTGTCTTCCTATCATTAGCAAACGCCTGGACGAACTGAGAATCCCGCCTATGGTGCAGGAAAATACTTCCAAGTTCACAACAGCTTTCACAGTCTCCATCGAAGCGAAGAATTCCACCACCAGCGGTATTTCTGCCCATGACCGTGCTGCCACGGTTAAAGCTGTTATTGACCCTAAAACCAGGCCTGATGATATAGCGCGACCAGGACATATCTTCCCGCTCAGGGCCAGGGATGGGGGCGTACTGGTTCGTGCTGGACATACCGAGGCTATTGTAGATCTGGCAAGGTTGGCGGGTCTCTACCCTGCCGGGGTCATCTGTGAGATTATGAACGACGACGGCACCATGGCCAGGCTGCCTGATCTGGAGAAAATTGCTAAAAAGTTTAATATCAAGATTGTCAGTATTGCCGACCTTATCACTTTCCGTCGTAAAACTGAGAAGCTGGTACAGAAAGTAGCCGAGGCAAAATTCCCCACCAAGTATGGTGATTTCACAGTTATAGCGTATAAAAGCTCGGTTGATCCAGATGAACACGTAGCGCTGGTAATGGGAGATTTGAGCGACGGCAGGCCGGCGTTGGTGCGTGTTCATAGCGAATGCGTGACAGGAGATGTTTTCGGCAGTCTACGTTGCGATTGCGGCGATCAGGTTCAGATGGCTATGAAGATGATTGCCAAAGAAGGGCGGGGAGTATTCCTGTATATGAGGCAGGAGGGACGAGGAATAGGTTTGCATAATAAGTTAAAAGCCTATGAATTGCAGGACCAGGGTCTTGATACGGTGGAAGCCAATATTGCCCTCGGTTTTGACGCAGATCTGAGGGATTATGGCATTGGCGCCCAGATACTTGCCGATCTTGGCCTGCATGAAATCAGATTGTTGACCAACAACCCTAAAAAGGTTATTGGTCTGGAAAGCTATGGACTCAAAGTTATTGAAAGCATCAGGCTCCTGGTTAAACCGACGTTGTATAACAAGAGATATCTCAAAACCAAGCAAGAAAAAATGGAGCATATGTTAGCCATAGAGGACTGATTCACAACCGATTATGGCAGGAGGGAATATATGTCCAAGATTTATCAGGGAATGCTGGCAGGAAAAGGGCTGAAATTTGGTATCGTAATTGCCAGGTTTAATGAAATAATAACTGGAAGGTTACTGGAAGGAGCCAGGGACTCGCTTATCCGGCATGGTGTTGTCGAGCAGGATATCGATATGGCTTGGGTCCCCGGCTGCATGGAAATCCCTCTCGCTGCCAGAAAGATGCTTGATCTGGGGAAATACAACGCCATTATCTGCCTGGGTTGTGTAATTCGTGGTGGCACACCGCATTTCGAATATATTGCATCCGAAGTTAACCGGGGTATTGCCAGGTTGAACCTTGATACAGGCGTTCCGGTCATTCAGGGTATTATAACGGCTGATAATCTTGAACAGGCCCTGGACAGGGCAGGCGCTAAGGAAGGAAACAGGGGCTTTGCGGCCGCCAACAGCGCTATTGAAATGGCCAGCCTGCTGAAAAGCTTCGGGACTTAAACAGTTTAATCCGTAACTTTGTATACCTTGTCGCCATGGCGTACCTTGTCCGGCACTTTAATCCCCACGGCATCCCCCGCCTTGGCAATAGCGACACTCTGGTTATGAATTTGCATTGAGTTCACAATGAGCTCCATATCAGTTGTGTGCCCCTTGATATGGATCTTGTCCCCGGCCTTGAGGTCTGCTGTCAATTCGATGGCAGCCACCACCGGCCTGGCAAAGAAATCTGAAATCGTCCCGATTTCCACCTCTGGCATAGCTGTACCTCCCTGAATTAACTGTGATTCACGCTGTAATTTAAGTATATTTTGTATCTACTAATAAATCAAGGCTTTTCGCAATTTTCACACGTGATACGGTTGACTTTATCCGGAGATTAAGCTACATTATATTTTCGTTTGCATGTT
>DKFA01000028.1:2044-10742 GCA_002452695.1 Dehalococcoidia bacterium UBA6808 | reverse complement strand
GTGGCATTTTGTTCCAGCTTCATATTTGCAGTACCGGCCCGGGCTATGCAGAAATCATGCGCATCCGGCAGCACGATTTCTGTTTTGAATGACGAAGCGCCCGCTGAAAAAATCGAGTTGACATGCCAATACCCGGTGCTCAGCAGCTACGCAGGTATCAACTACTCTTTTAATATCAGCCTGCAATACACAGGCGGGAAAGACCCCAAAACTTTCGACCTGAAGGCTACTGTCCCTCAGGGCTTCAATTATACGATCTCACCGGGTTACGGCGAAGGTTCCGAGATCAGGGCTATCAGGCTTGACCCCACCAAAGCATATCCTGAAAGTATTAAACTAAATATTACCCCCTATATCTGGAAAATACCTGCCCCCGGTTCATACCCCATCGTGTTTGAGGTCAGTTCCGGCGACCTTAAATCATCCATCCAGTTGACTGCTATTGTTACCGCCAATTATGACATGAAAATGAGCACGCCTGACGGCAGGTTGAATACTGAAGCTACGGCAGGAGAAGAAAAGACATTTATCGTTAAGCTGACCAACACCGGCACCGGCGATCTGGAGAAGGTAACTGTCGAATCATTATCCACAGGCCATCCCAGCGGTTGGACAGTAACCTGCAAGCCCGATAAAATCGATATTTTGAAATCCGGCGAATCCAAAGAAATTCAAGTTGTGGTCAAACCTTCCGATAAAACTATTGCCGGCGATTACATGATGACCATCCAGGCCGAGCCTGAAGGCAGATACGCCTTTACCAACCTGGAGATCAGGGTTACAGTTATGACTCCGACCATCTGGGGATGGGTTGGCGTAGGCATCGTTGTGCTGGTGATCATTGCGCTGGCAGTAATATTCATACGCTTTGGCCGCAGATAATGCAAGCATGGATAACAAATTTGTAATAGAAACACGGGACCTTACCAAGGCTTATGGCAAATTCCTGGCGGTGAATAAGCTGAATTTGCAGATTGCCGAGGGTGAAGTATTCGGTTTTCTTGGGCCCAATGGTGCCGGCAAGACAACCGCGATACTGATGCTGATGGGTTTTTGCGAGCCTACCTCGGGAACTGTCAGGGTAAACGGTCTTGATCCGGCCAGGGAACCCATTAAGGTCAAGAGATCGCTTGGCTATATGCCTGAAAAAGTCGGATTCTATGACGACCTGACCTGCCGGGAAAACCTGGATTTCACAGGCAGGTTGAACGGACTTACAGGCAAACGGCTCCCGGAACGTATTGACAGACTGCTGGACATGGTTGGACTTAACGACAAGGCTGACCAGTTGGTGGGTAAATTATCCCACGGCATGAAACAAAGGCTTGGCATAGCCGACGTCATGATCAAAGATCCGAAGATCGCCATCCTTGATGAGCCGACCAGCGGCATCGATCCCGAAGGCACCGCCCAGGTTCTTGACCTCATACAGGAGATGTCCAAACAAAAGGTTACTGTGGTTATATCATCCCATCAGCTCCATCAGGTGCAGAAGATCTGCACACGGGTTGGCATTTTTTCCAAGGGCCAGATAGTAGCTGCCGGCTCTGTTGCCAACCTTGGCCGGGAAGCCTTGCGCAAGGGCCAGTTCAACATTATCATGCCCATCGCACAGCTTTCTGACAAGCTACGCGACAGCATTTCCAAATTGCCGGGCGTGATCGATGTGATGTGCAAGGGCAATTCCACCACTGTCATCTGCGATGACAACATCAGCGATCAATTGGAAACTCTCGTACAAAATGAAACAGGCCTAAAAGTCCAGATGAAGGTCGAAGAATTCGATCTGGAAGAAGTTTACATGAAATACTTTAAAGAGTCACAGCCATGACAGGATTAATGGAAATTTTCTGGAAAGAGCTTTCCGACAACTTCAACAGCAAGAGGTTTGTCATACTATTTGTGCTGGTTTACCTGGCCGGCGTGGCAAGCATCTATATAGCTGCACAGAATATCCGGTCAACCGTGGATGAGTCAACGCGCTTTATCTTCCTCAACCTGTTTATCGTCTCAGGCGAGGACCTGCCTTTTTCTTTCCCGCTCTTCATGTCGATCTTTATTCCCATCATCGGCATTATGCTCGGCTTTGATGCGGTTAATAGCGAACGCACGAGTGGGAACCTCAGCCGCTTGCTGGCTCAGCCTATCTACCGCGATGACGTTATCAACGGTAAATTTCTGGCCGGTCTCGTTGTGATTGCCATCCTGATCTTCAGTATCGTCACCCTGGTGGCAGGCCTTGGCTTGAGGATGATCGGCGTTCCTCCCGAGGCGGAAGAAGTGCTCAGGATTTTCGCTTTCATTTTTGTCAGTATCCTTTATGGGGCCTTCTGGATGTCGCTGGCCATTATGTTCTCTGTCTTTTTCAAGAAGACTGCTACATCCGCTCTGGCCTCCATTGCAATCTGGATTTTCCTTTTCCTCTTCATGTCGCTGATTGCTGGTCTGATAGCCAATTCAATCGTACCCATCAACGACAACTCGACGGTTGATGAAGTTGCTAAATTCGATACTGTCTTCAGGATGATCAACCGGATTAATCCAGGGACGCTTTATTCGGAAAGTATCCAGGCCATCTTGCTGCCCGTCATGGGCAGTCCCAGTCCCACTATGATGATGATCGGCATCTACAGTGGCCTTAAGCCCGCTCCACTTCCTATTGCGCAGAGCCTTTTGATCGTATGGCCGCAACTGGTTGGGTTGATTGCTCTGACTGCGATCTGTTTCATCATCGGCTATATTAAATTTATGCGTGAGGAAATCCGCTCCACTTAACATAATCTGTTTTGTGCTCAATTCAACGCCTTGCGCGGGTTAAATCCGCGCAAGGCGTTCTTGTATATAATCTAAGGCAAGGAGTACCAACATGATTTTTAGAGCTTTAACCGTCGGTTTCATTGCTACCAACTGTTACATTGCGGGGTCGGAAATCACCAGGCGAGGGCTGGTAATCGACCCCGGCGGCTCTGCCAGAGATATCCTCTCCGCTGTTAAAAGCCTGAAACTGGAAGTTGCGCTGATTGTAGCCACTCATTGCCACTTTGATCACATAGGGGCAGTAAAAGTCCTTAAAGAGGCTACAGGCGCGAAATTTGCCGTTGGTGGCAGCGAGAAGACGTCACCTGGGGCTTTTACTAAACTGGTGGCCGTAATGTCGGGTGGTTCTGCCTCGGTGCCTGAGCCGGACATTATACTTAAAGACGGTGACAGCATCGATATCGACGACCTGCATTTTAAAGTCCTCTTTACTCCAGGCCACAGCCCGGATGAGATCAGCCTTTACGGCCATGGCGTGCTTTTCAGCGGTGATACCTTGTTTAACTCCGGAATAGGCAGGACGGATTTCCCGGGCTGCAGTTACGAACAGTTAGCGGCCAGTATCAAAGACAAGCTCTACACGTTGCCTGACGATACGGTGGTCTATCCCGGTCATGGACCTGAAACTACAATCGGGGATGAAAAAAGGGGCAACCCCTTTATCAGGTGATCGCCCCTTTTAATCGTAACTCGGTTCGTGTTATACGAAAAGCGGGCAGAGTACCAGAGTAATGGTGCTCAGGAGCTTGACCAGCACATGCAATGATGGGCCTGCCGTATCCTTGAAGGGATCGCCGACAGTGTCGCCGACAACTGCCGCTTTGTGAGCGTCAGACCCTTTGCCGAGCACGTTGCCCTTATCATCCTTCAACTGACCGTCTTCAATCATCTTCTTGGCATTGTCCCAGGCACCGCCGCCGTTGTTCATGAAGGAAGCCAGCATGATGCCGGCGATAGTGCCGATCATCAGGAGACCTGCTACTACCTGCGCAGCATCCCATCTGTACGTTTCGACTCCAACAACGACAGGCGGGAGATATTTGAAAATCAAGCCGATTACGACCGGAGCAAGTACCGGCAGCAGAGCCGGGGCGATCATTTCGCGCAGGCCTGCTCTGGCGGTGATATCAACGATCTCTCCGTAGTTGGGTTTTTCTGTTCCGGCCATGATACCGGGATGGTCTTTAAACTGTTTGCGCACAGCAGCGATGATTTCGCCTGCTGTTTTGCTGACCGACTTCATCGCCCATGAGCTGAACAGGTAGACAAGCATGGCTGCGAGCAGGGCGCCGACAAAAACCTCGATGCGGGCAATGTTGACCACATCGAACTTGCCGGCTTCGCCGAACCTGAGGAAAGACACCCTGTCAAGATAAGCCTGGAAGAGCAGGAAGGCGGCCAGGCCTGCGGAGACCATGGCATAGCCCTTGGTGAGGGCTTTGGTGGTGTTGCCGACGGCATCCAGCCTATCGGTGATCTTGCGGATTTCGGGGCCTGCCCCGGCCATCTCGTTAATGCCGTTGGCGTTATCGGTGATAGGGCCGAACGTATCCATGGAAAGTACGTACGGGCAGGTCATGAGCATGCCCATGGTAGCAACTGCTGTGCCGAATGCGCCGCCGCCATGTACGCCGCTGGCAATGCCAAGCCAGTAGGCGAGGATCAGCGCTGTGCCGATCACAATGGCAGTGGCGAAAGTAGTTTCAAAGCCGACCGCCACGCCGGTGACGATGTTGGTGGCAGGGCCGGTCTTGGATGCTTCGGCGATATCTTGAACCGGCTTGTAGCGGGACTCGGTGTAGTACTGGGTCACGAAGATGATGGCTATGCTGGCGGCAATGCCGACCAGGCCAGCGCCGAAAAGCCACCAGTTACCGAGCATAAAATGAACGGCGATAGCCAGGCCAACGATGGAAAGCGCAATCGCTACATAATAGCCGCGGTTTAGAGCATTCATGGCGTTTTCGTTTTCTTTCGCTTTAACGATCATCAGGCCGATCATGCTGGCAAACATGCCGAAGCCGCGGACAACCAGCGGGAAGAGTATCCAGGACACGTTTTTGGTAGCTATATAAGCTACGATACCGAGGATCATCGCGCCGATGTTCTCAGCAGCAGTGGATTCGAACAGGTCAGCGCCACGGCCTGCGCAGTCACCGACGTTGTCGCCTACCAGATCAGCGATTACGGCAGCGTTGCGGGGGTCGTCTTCAGGGATACCAGCCTCGACTTTGCCGACGAGGTCGGCGCCCATATCGGCTGCCTTGGTATAGATACCGCCGCCGAGCTGGGCGAACAGGGCTACAAAGCTCGCGCCAAAGCCAAAGCCAACGATCAGGTGCGGTGAGAGCTCAGGAGTGTTGGCTCCGCCAAAGGCGAAGAAGATCACGGTCACGCCGATCAGGCTCAGTGCCGTGATCAGAAAGCCGGATACTGCGCCGCCGCGCAGAGCTACGTTGACTGCTTCGGTCAGACTTTTCTGGGCAGCAGCAGCGCAGCGAACATTGGATTTAACTGCGATGTACATGCCAATAAAGCCGGAAAGACCTGAACAAATTGCGCCGACGATGAAAGCCAGGCCTGTATGCCAGCCGATCGATATCGGGTTATAGCCTGCTTTCTGCAGCGCTTCTTCAGGGGGCAGCACGGCGACGATAACGCCGATGATGATGGCCACAACCACGGAATAGATTGCAATTGTGCTGTACTGCCTTTTAAGGAACGCCCACGCACCCTCGAAAATCATGTCGCCAATTTCTTTCATCTTCGGGGTTCCGGTCGGTTTGCGCATGATACTTACAATCAGCCACGCGGCAAATGCAAGTGTCAGCACGCCGGCAACAGGAACAATCCAGAAGATTGGGGGAATTTGTACCATAGTGCCTCCTTAATTAAATTGATTAATTATGGTCAAGCGCCCTAAAAAGACGCTATCCCACCAAGTCGGCAATTGTATCAGCGGTGATGATTAAAGTCAAGCTAAACGAGGTACGCAAAATTACCTAATTTTACGTTCCAGAAGGCTGATTTTTTTCTGCAGCAGATCGTTGTTTATTAGCAGTGTCAGGTCCCCACGGGTCTTTTCGATAATGCCCCTGACGCTGTCGGTATTGCGCCGCAACCCGTAGGTTATCGCATCGGGGAAGTCCATCGTCACAAGGACAGTGTAAATATGATCCATGATCGCCAGCAGCTCTTCGGCAACTGAAAATTCATGCGACCGCAGGCTGTCCAGCACGAACCTGCGCATCTCTCCCACCGATTCCGCCAGCCCATTCAGATAGGCAGGATAGGCTACACGCAGCCTGTCAGGGTCGGGTATAGAACGCTCAAAAATAACCGCAAACGTAATGCTTGCTTCGGCATATTCTTTAAATGAGTCGTGGATATAGTTGGCGCTGAGCAGGTCCGGATGCAATTTGGACAGGTCTTTCTGTGTTTTTCTTACAAGTCGCTCCGCTTCCGAGATCAGTTCGGCTGCCTTTTCCTTTTCGCGGCGGTGAATGGCCCGTATGGAGGTGGAGCTTAGCCGGATGATCTCGCGGCAGTCCTTCAGGCATTTTTCGCGCGCGCCGTCTTTGTCGCCCAGCGCAACCCTGATCTTTTCAGATACGGCCTCAAGCTCTCCGGAAATGTCTTTAATTTCCACTGCATTCCTCTCAGTCGAAGGCTTTGGAAAAAAACTTTACCTGTCTAAATATATCATCCGTCATGCTTCGTTTTGATCGGTGTGCTTGTTAGTCTTGTCCAGAGATATCATCAGGTCCCTGGAGAGTGTGTAAACGGCATACCTGTGTTTTTTTAATGCCTCGCCCGGCAGCAGGCCTGATACATCGGGCAGCTTGGCTATCTCTTCCAGGACGCGTAGCCCTTCCTCGACGCGCTTCGAGTTGGCCCTGATGATGGAAGGGAAGTCCTGGTGGCTGTTTGTCAGGTCGAAATCGGCCCCGATGTCGTTGGCCGCATTGCGCGACTTTTCCAGGCTTAAGCCCAGCCTGCTGCCTGTCTGTCTGAGATCATGGCGTATCGACTTGTATTTGCGGCTGGATTCTTTATCCTCAATAACAAATCTGGCCACATCTTCCAATACCCTCAAACCTTCACACACGCGGTTGAGGTTGACGTCAATGATACGTAGTGTCCGATGATGAGCCACTGCTCAGGTCCTTTAATGATTCAGGCAGGACACCTTCTCTGGCAGAATCGATGCTCTGCCGTATTTCGGATGGCACGTCCATGTTCATTTTCTTGAACCGGTCTTCAAGCTGACGTCCGATATTGCGGGGGTCTTTATAATAATCCGGTGATCGGGGGTCGCTGTTGTTTTCATATAGCGATTGTACGGAACGGTGCATGGCAAAGCTGGAAAAAATGCGGGTCATGTCCGCGCTATGACATTCAGGGCAAGCCGGGCGCTGATTGGTGCTGGATATACGCATAAAAACGCTGACCCTCTTTTTACAATTATTGCATCTGTATTCGTAAATAGGCATCCTGCTTTTCCTGAAGTCTATTCGGATTGAATGCCGGGCGCGGGCGGCATGGACGGCATCTCACCATGTTCCATACGTTCCAGCGATTCCTGATATTCCGGCGCCACCGGTTCACCTCCGCTCATCTTCTTATTCCAGGCAGCCAGGGCTTTCGGGTCATTATTCATCATGCCGCGCATTAGCTGTGCATCAGAAAGGATGTTATCATATACATCCTTATATGATTTTTGCATCATAAATGTGGAGAACAGACGCTGCAGACTGTTCTCCTTGCATTGTGGGCATGGAGGCAGGGCGCTCTCAAACCTGGGAAGATATACTTCCACCCTGGCCTTGCAATTGTGGCACCAGTATTCATAGACAGGCATACTTGTCTCCCCGCTTTTTAGATTGTAACATATGTTGTTAATCTGTTAAAACGGCAGCCGGTCTGTCTGAACGACGTTGTAAGCATTGACTTGAACAAGGCGGCTCTAATAAAATGCTTCGAGGAGATTTCCCGTGAACAGTAACCAGATTAGAGACCTTTTCCTGAACTTTTTCACTGAGAAGAAGCATAAGGTGTTGCCCAGCTCTTCGCTTATCCCGCACGGTGATCCTACGCTGCTATTGACCACAGCGGGTATGGTGCAGATCAAGCCCTATTTTCTGGGTATCACCGCTCCTCCCAGTCCCCGTCTGGCATCCTGTCAGAAATGTTTCCGCACTACCGATATCGATTCGGTCGGAGATAACAAACATCTGACCTTTTTTGAGATGCTGGGGAACTTCAGCGTCGGCGATTATTTTAAGAAGGAAGCCATCGCCTGGGGATGGGAGTTCATAACCCAACGTTTGCATCTACCCGAAGACAGGCTCTGGGTCACCGTATTTCTTGATGATGATGAAGCTTTCCAGATCTGGCGTGAAACAGGTTTTCCTGAGGAAAGGATCGTAAGACTGGGAGAAAGGGACAACTTTTGGGGCCCGGCAGGCGATAGCGGTCCCTGCGGACCCTGCAGCGAGATACATTATGATTTTGGGGAGAAATACGGCTGTGGCAAACCGGGCTGCGACCCTTCCTGTAGCTGCGGGCGCTTCTCGGAGGTTTGGAACCTTGTTTTCACGCAGTTCAACCAGGACAAGGATGGCAAACGCACGCCGTTGCCTAAACCCAATATCGATACAGGCATGGGGCTCGAACGTATCTTGGCTGCTTGCAACGGCAATCCCACCGTCTATGAGACTGATCTCTTTGTGCCCCTGACTGACAGGGTTCGCAAGCTCGCTTCCATAGGCAAAACTAATGATGATGAGACCCTCCGCGCCGTTAAGATATGTGCCGAACATAGCCGGGGCGTGTCATTCCTTATTGCAGACGGCGTATTGCCGTCCAACGAAGGTCGCGG
>DKFA01000028.1:0-1977 GCA_002452695.1 Dehalococcoidia bacterium UBA6808 | reverse complement strand
GTCTATCCCGAACTGGTTGCCAATAACAAGCTTATCCTCGAGGTTATCCGGAACGAAGAGGAGAAGTTCTATGATACGCTGGACGCAGGTATCAACCTGTGTGAAAAAGCCATAGCCGATGCCCATAACCAGAACAGGAACTGCCTGCTGAATGATGAGGTTTTCAAGTTCTGGGACACATATGGCTTCCCTTTTGAGCTGAGTTCCGAAATCGCCCGTGAGCATGGCCTGACGGTTGACCGCAAGGGGTTTGAACAGGAAATGGAGAAGCAGCGCGAGCGTGCCCGGTCTTCCCATAAGTTCAGTGGCGAGTTTACAGTTGGACTGGGCGTAAATCCAAAACTCAAGACCGACTTCACCGGATATGACGAGCTGACTACCCGGGCGCATATCATCGATATTATGAACGAAAAAGCCTCAGCCAGTCTGAATAGGGCGGACCGCGGGCAGAAGATCATACTTGTTATCGACCGCACTCCTTTTTACGGCGAGATGGGTGGCCAGGTCGGCGATACCGGTATCGTTAAATCCAGCAGGGGCGAAATGAGCGTTTTCAATTCGATTTACCTGCCCTCCGGGGCGCTGGCTCTGATCGGACAGGTGGATAGCGGCAGCATGTCCCTGGGCGATGAAGTCGACGCCGCCGTTGACGAAGGACGCAGGAAGGATATCGCCCGCAACCATACTGCCACACATATACTGCAGGCTGTATTGCGCAGAGTGCTTGGCAGCCATGTTGCTCAGCGCGGCTCCCTGGTCACCCCCGAACGCCTGCGCTTCGATTTCGTTCAGTTATCACCGATCAGCAGAGAGCAGCTTAAAGAGATCGAAGCCGGTGTTAATGAAATCATCCGCAGTGACCACCGCGTTACAACACAGGTCTGTTCATATGACGAAGCCATCAATGACGGAGCGACAGCTATCTTCGAGGAAAAGTACGGTGACACCGTCCGCATGGTCAAGATCGGCGACCCCAGGATAAGTGCCGAGCTTTGCGGAGGCACACACGTTCGCTCAACCGGGGAGATCGGCTATTTTCACATCATCAACGAGGTCAGCATCGGCGCCGGCTTACGCAGGATCGAGGCGGTCACAGGTCGCGGTGCAGAAGTCTTTATCAACAAGCGGCTGGGTATTATAGACCAGCTTACTGCTGATCTCAAAGTCAACCCGGAAGAGCTAACCGCCAAAGTTGCTTCCCTGTTATCTGGCCTCGCCGAGGCTAACCGGCAGATAAACGCCCTGCAGCGGGAGCTATCGAAATACGAGGTGGACCGGCTGGTTAAGGATAACCTGATGGTGATCAAAAATGTCAAGGCTGTCGTATCGAAAGTGCGACCTATGCCGGTTTCGGCCTTAATGGAGATGGCCGATCTGCTTAAGATCAGGATCGGCAGTGGTGTGATCGTGCTGTCAGCGGTCTATGAAGATAAGCCGGTTTTCATAGCTTCTGCCACCCCTGATATTGTGCAAAAAGGCGTCCACAGCGGAAAGCTGGTTAAAAAAGTGGCGGAAATCGCCGGAGGAGGTGGCGGAGGCAAGCCTGAAATGGCGCAGGCCGGAGCAAAAAATATAGACAAGATTGATGAGGCTTTGACAGCAGCGCCACGATTTATCGGGGAGATGCTGGGATAAAGCCATGCCCAGAACTATGGGACTGGATGTCGGCGATAAAAAGATCGGCGTCTCCTTGTCCGATCCTACTAGAACCCTGGCCTCGCCGCTGACTACCATTATACGCATCAGTGATGAGCAAGCCATTGACGATATTATCAAGCTTGTTGTTAAATATGATGTTGAACAGATTGTTATTGGATTGCCCTACTCCCTCAGCGGGGAAATAGGCAAACAGGCGCGTAAGGTGCTGGAATTCAAGGAAAAGATCGCTGGCTCCATCGTTGCTGAGATCAAAATGCAGGACGAGAGGCTCTCCTCCGTATCTGCTAATCAGAAGCTGAGGGAGGCAGGTAAAAAAGG
>DKFA01000023.1 GCA_002452695.1 Dehalococcoidia bacterium UBA6808 | reverse complement strand
TGAACATAAACGAACGAAGAAAATAGTTGAGACTGGTCCGGTTGAGGTATGTCCAATCGGGGAGAAAGGAACGTAGCCAATTACAACCTCTTCCAGCCAGTCATGCGCCTGATGGGCAAGGAGATAGCAGGCGGCATCAGTCCGGTAATATTCCTTTTATTCTCTCATGATTCGGCATGGTCAAAGGCGTTTTACTACCATCAGGGTTTTCCCTAATCATTGAAAATGACCTCCAACTCTTACGGTCCTAAATCCCAGAGCTCCCAGGGTTTTCATCACCCGGGGTTTTGGCGCGTCTCTGGGGAATTTCACTGCACTGCTATTTCAGCAACAAAGGTTTCTACATTCTCTTCGAGTTCAAGCGTATCATCTCCGAATGTTTCTATATGGAACTTAATAGCAGATTTTATATCGGCAAGCGCTTCTTCATATGTGTTACCTTCGCCAACCACTATACCTTTTAGACCAAGAGGATATGCTACATAACCATCAAGATGTTTCTCAATGATTATTTTTATCTGTCTCAGCTCTTGTTACCAATATTATTCTTATAAGATCGCGGGACAGGGCTTCCGGGGTAATATGGTCGAAATTATCGGCAAACCAGGCTGCTTTCCGGATGATTCTCTGCGCTATGGGCTTGTCGAGTTTGCTAAGGTCTTCCACAGCCCTGGCGCTCCACTCGACTTTAACCAAACTTCTTTTCGACCTCTTGTCGGGATACCCTTTCTCCAGCGCTCTTCAGGCGGCGGCTAAGCTCTTTTTTAAATCCGCTTTTGAGATTAAGCCCTGAATCCGGGTCGCCCAGTAATTCCAGTAATTTTTGCTCGATGAGCTGTTCAAGTTCATCTACTGTCAGGTCCTTAATCCTGGTCATTTTCAACTCCTCATCAACTATACCTGCTAATTATAATCCATTTTCTTGCCGGGCATATATATTTGTTGACCTGGCATCAGGGATACCCTTATAATCTTCTGACTTTGTTATGAAGAAAAAGGCCTTTATCACGGGCATTGCCGGGCAGGACGGCGCTTACCTGGCGAAGCTGCTGCTGGAAAAGGGCTACAGCGTAACCGGGGCTGTCAGGGACAGCTCGCCCGCCTATCTCTGGCGCCTGCGCTACCTGGGCATTATGGACAGGGTTGAGGTGGACCTGCTGGACATGACCGATACGGCCTCGGTCTACGATGCGGTCGGCCGGGTCAGGCCGGACGAGGTCTACCACCTGGCCGCCCTCACGGTCCCTTCCTACTCCAGGACGCGCCCGATCAACTATGCCGAGGTCAACGGCATGGCGGTGGCCAACCTGCTGGAAGCCGCGCGCTGCATCGATCCTCAGATCAGGATATTTATGGCTTCGACGGTCAAGCTGCTGGGCAGGCAGGCCTGCTATACCTCCGTCGAGAGCTGCCGTTTCGGCCCGGACGACCCCTACGCCATCGCCAAGCTGTACGGCTATGCCATCTCGGATATCTACCGGAAGGGCTACGGCATGTTCGTGGCCAGCGGCATCATGTCCAACCATGAGTCCTGCCTGCGGCCTCTGGATTTTGTCACGCGCAAGATCAGCAATGAGGCGGCCCGGATCGCCCTGGCGCTTTCCCGTGAATTGCGGCTCAAGGATGTCGACAGCTCGGTCGATTGGGGCTACGCGCCCGACTTCGTCAGGGCCATGTGGCTGATGCTGCAGCAGGATATGCCGCGCGATTACATCCTGTCGACCAACGAGCGCCATACCGTCAGGGAGTTTGCGGAAAAAGCCTTCTCCCTGCTGGGGCTGGACTGGAACGATTTCGTTAAATATGACGGGGCGCCGGCTGAAGATAACGGCGAGCGGTATGACTACAGCGAGGCGCACAAAGCGCTGGGCTGGCAGCCGGAAGTGAAATTCGACGACATCGTGAGGATCATGGTGGAGGAAGACCTGCGCCGCTGGAAAATGTATCTCGAGGGTAAGAATTTCCCCTGGGACGTCAACAGCGTATAGCTGATAACGGGAAGAATTATGGCTAAAACAGCTTTGATAACGGGCATCACGGGACAGGACGGCGCTTACCTTGCCAGTCTCCTGCTGGATAAGGGATACCGTGTGTACGGCGCTTACCGGCGGCTGTCGACGCCCAACTACTGGCGGCTGCATTACCTCGATGTGTTCAACCGGGTCAGCCTGATACCAGCCGACCTGACCGACCTGTCATCGCTTTACCGGGCCGTGAATACGGCGCAGCCGGATGAGATTTATAACCTGGCAGCGCAATCGTTTGTCAGCCTTTCCTTCGAACAGCCTATCGGCGATTTCCTCTCCACCGGGTTGGGTGTGGCCAGGCTGCTGGAGGTCGTGCGCACGACCAATCCCAAAATCCGTTTCTACCAGGCATCCACCAGCGAGCTGTACGGCAACGGCGCCACCGGTAGCCTGTCGGAGGACAACGTTTTCCATCCCTCCAGCCCCTATGCCGCTGCCAAGCTCTACGGCTACTGGATCACGCGTTATTACCGCGAGCAACACGGTATCTTCGCCTGTAACGGCATATTGTTCAACCATGAGTCGCCTCTGCGCGGCCTGGAGTTCGTCACGCGCAAGATCACCAACGCTGCGGCTAAAATTGCGCTGGGACTGGAGAAGGAATTGAAGATGGGTAATATGAATGCCAGACGGGACTGGGGTTATGCGCCGGAGTACGTGGAGGCCATGTGGCTGATGCTGCAACAGGACCAGCCAGATGATTACGTGGTGGCTACCGGCGAGACGCACTCTGTACAGGAGTTCATCGAGAGGTCATTCAGCGCCGCCGGGCTGGACTGGCACAAATATGTGAGCGCGGACAACCGGTTCAGGCGGCCGATCGACGTCGACTGCCTGAGGGGAGACTATGGCAAGGCTAAAAGAAAACTGGGCTGGGAGCCGGAGGTCAAATTCGCCGCCCTGGTGGATATTATGGTCAACGAGGATATCGACCGCTGGAAGAAGTGGCAGAAAGGCGAGTTCTTCCACTGGGACGCCCTCAATTATGACTCGGAACATAACATCATCCTGAGCAGGGACAACTA
>DKFA01000003.1 GCA_002452695.1 Dehalococcoidia bacterium UBA6808 | reverse complement strand
TGCCTTCCAGCGTTGCGCTGACCATCTCCAGCGCGGCTTTGAGGTCGGCTTCAGCCTTCTTGCGTTCCGTGATGTCCTCAGCAATGCCGTAGACACCCACTATCCGTTCATTGACCTTGACCGCAGTATTGGTCACGTTGAGCCGTATACGCCTGCCGTCCTTGCTGATAATGGTGTGTTCATAGGTTTGTGGTTCGCCGCGTATGGCCTGTATAAAATGCCGCCGGCCATTTTCTATTTCTATTTCTTCCGGCGCGATGATCTGTTCCGCCAAGAGCCCGAGTAGCTCCTCCCTGCTATATCCCGTGATACGGCAGGTGGCGTCGTTCACGCCGATGAAGTGCCCGTTGACGTCCTGCATGTAAACCGCCACGGGGTTGTTTTCGAACAGCGAGCGGTAGCGCTGCTCGCTTTCCATCAGATCCGCCTCGGCCTGTTTCAGCCTGGTGATATCCGGCATGACCACGCTGAAACCTGTTGTTTTTCCCTCTGACATCAACCTGGTGGCATTGGCGTAGAACCAGACGATATTGCCGTCCTTGTGGAGCAGGCGTAATTCAAGCGCCGCTGTTGGGCCGCGTAGAGCAGTAGATGAGGCCGCTTCTGTGAAAGTATCAAGCGCCTTCTCCCTGTCATCCGGATGGATAAAATCGATGAAGGGCTTTCCGATCATCTCATCCCTGGTGTAGCCAAGGGTGCGGCAGGTCAGGTCATTGATATAGGTCAGCCTGCCTTCGACATCGAATGTTACAACGGCCGCCCCGGCAGTCTCGATGATGCTGCGGTAGCGGGCCTCGCGATCGACCAGCTCCTTTTGCATTTTGTTGCGCTCGGTCAGATCGCGGTAGACAGCGATATTCAACCGTTGGCCATTGACGGTTACCGCCCTTATCCGGGCCTCCAGCTCAAGGGGGCGGCCGTCTCTGTCGATGTGGATAACTTCAAAGGTAAGCTCGCCCGTCTTGTCAAGTATTTCCAGGCGCTTTTCCAGCAGCGGGACGTTCTCCGGCGGAACGAACTCCCGGATGTTCATGCCCAGCATTTCCTGGCTGTTGTAGCCGCGGGCCCGTGCGGCCGCTTCATTGGCATATGTGATTACTCCTGCCGGGTCGTAGGCGATGATGCTGTCATACGCGGCATCGAGCAGCAGCGCCCTCTGGCACAGCTCTTCTTCCGACTTCACGCGGTCGGTGATGTCGCGGCCCAGTCCCCGCAGACCTGTGATCTTGCCTTCCCCATCCCTTATGGCGAAAACAGAGTTTTCTATGTGTCTCCGGCGTCCGTCCCGGGTGATGTGGACCATCTGTACATTGCGGGCAGGTATGCCGGTGGCATACACGCTGGAAAAGATGGCTACAACACGTTTGTAATCTTCCGGCGGTGTATAGACCTTGTAGTTCATCCCCATCGCCTCTTCACGTGTATAGCCGAGGTGGCGGCACAGCGTATCGTTAAAAAATGTGTAATTGCCCCGGGAATCGATCTCGAAATACGTCTGGTCCATTTCGTCGAGCACGGTGCGGTATTTTTCTTCGCTTTCACGCAGCGCCGCCTCGGCCTTTTTGCGCTCGGTAATGTCACGCGAGATGCCCAGCAGCCCGTTGAAATTGCCGTCTTTGTCGAACAGCAGCGTCATGGAAGTCTCGCTCCACAGTGTGGCGCCGTCCCTGCGGTAGAGTTCCAGCTCGGTAATGATGGTTCTCGCCTCCGGTTTTTCGCCCTGCCCGGCAGGCGCGAGCCTGTTCTCCAAAATCTTGCCCAGCCTTTCCAGGGAATCCGGTGTGATCGATTTTTCCAACGGTATTGTGAGCATCTCTTCCGGAGTATAACCGCGCTGCCTGATGACCGACGGGCTGAAATAGGTATAGCGCAGGTATTTATCCATCGCCCAGATCACATCCTCGATATGGGCTGTGATAAATCTGTAACGCTCTTCGCTCTTTTCCAGTTCGCTGCGCGAACGGATGCGCTCGATCACATTTTCGATATCGGCGCCTATTGTGTCCAGCGAGTTCTTTTCGATTTCCCCCAGCTCTTTCAGTCTGTGTGAGCAGACGCCCATACAGCCGATAATGCTGCCGCGGTAATGGATGGGGGTGAGCGCAATGAAATTGATGCCTTCCTGTGCGCATAACTGCCTGGCCCCAGGATCAAGCAGTTCGAGGGTCAAGTACTGGGGCTCGCCTGTCATGATCAGCCGGTATGTGTCTGAATCGCGCTTGAAGGCGCTCAATCTGCGGATGAAATGTTCAGGGAAACCGGTATGCGCAACCAGGGTTAATTCGTTCCCTTTCTCATTCAGCAAATGGATTGCGCCTGAATCGCAGCCGGCAATCTTTACCGCTGCCTCTAACGATTCCTGCAGCGCATAATTCAGGTCGCTGGAAGCTGCTATCTTGAGGGCAAGCTCACGCCGGATCACCGACCTTTGCTGGGACTGCCTTCTTTCGGTGATATCGATACAGGCGCCGATGGAGCGCTTGATCTCGCCTTTGCTGTCGCGCAGCACCAGGCCGCGGTCGATCCAGTGGTGGATGCCGCCGTCTTTCCGGATGATGCGGTATTCTGCCTCGTAGGGTTCGCCGGTCTCTGCATGCCTGTTCAGCGCTGCCATGACGCGGTCATGATCCTCGGGGTACAGGGCATTTTCCCATGCTTGCAGGGTCCTGGGGAATTCGCCCGAAGCGTACCCCAGCATGTCGTCGATTTTCCCATACCATTCAACGCGCCCGCCGGCAATGTCCCAGTCCCATACCAGGTCCGATGTGCTCTGCGAGGCGATGCGGAAACGCTCTTCACTCTCCCTCAAGGAAGCTTCTGTGTTCTGTCTCTGTTCGATCGTACGCAGTGAAGCGATACCGTAGGAGACATCTTCGGCGAGTTGCTCCAGCAGCGCCACCTCCTCATCGGTGAAAAAATCCGGCTGCGAAGCATAGATATTGAGTACACCGAAAACCCGTTCGCCGTCTTTCAGCGGTAGTGACACCTTACCGGCATAGCCTCTGGCGGCGGCTTCTTCGTGCCAGGGACGGTAGTCTGCATCCTTCGAGATATTTTGCAGCACGATAGTCTGTCCTGTGCGGATGGCCTTGCCCGCCGGACCGCGCCCGCGTTCCGTATCTGCCCAGCTTATCTTGATGGCATTGATATAGCTTTCATCAGTACCGCAGAAAGCTATGGGCCTGATCGTTTTGGCTTCGTCGTTGAGAGCTTCCCCCACCCAGGCCATTTTGTAGCCGCCGATATCGACCAGCAGCCGGCAGATCTGCCCGAGCAGTTCCTCCTCGCTCACGGCATGCACCATGGCTTCGTTGCACAGGAACAGCATCTTGAACAGCCTGCTGTTCTTCTCGATAATTTCTGCAGCCCTGTTTTTTTCCGTGATGTCGCGCCCGAAAAAGGAGAAACCTGTTATATAGCCCGAGGCGGCGACAATGGGATAGGCAGAAAACTCTATATCGTAGCCGCCGGAGGCCATCTCATAATGTTCGACCACTGTAGGATACTCTCCCTTCAATACCCTGCCTGTGATGTCTTCCCAGAATGCCCTGCGTTCGTGATGCAAGGACGGCCTTATATCCATACCTTCGATCAACCGGCGCCCGGTGAACTCCTCGAAACGCCGGCGGAAAGTGGTGTTGGCTGTGATCAGCCGGAAGTCCCTGTCGAGCGAGAAGATGGCAGCATCCGTGTTTTCCAGGATGGCATGCAGCCGCGCTTCGCTCTCTGCAACGGCCTTGCGCGCAAACAGGTCATCCGTGACATCGGTGATGGTAGTGTAGACGAGGTAAGGTTTTCCCTCTTCCGGTTTCATCAGCGGGATGGCATCGATGTTGAGCCACCTGAATTTCTCTTCGCGGGTGTTGAATATACCAATGAGGGTGTTTTTCACCGGCTGGCCGGACCTGAGCGCAACCATGACCGGGTGCTCCTGACCGGAGTACTCCCTGCCGTCTTCGTGAATGGCCCGCCAGCGGGGGTCGGCGGCTGTCCGCCCGGTTATCTGTTCGGTCGTCAGCCCGGTGATTTGGAGCGCGGATGGGTTGGCTGAGATGATTCTGCTTTGTGCATCGTAGTATACAACCCCCTGCGACATGGTCTCAAACAGCAGGCGATACTGCTCTTCTTTTTCCTGCCGGGCTGCTTCGGCCTGTTTACGGCCGGTTGTTGCGCTCTCCAGTTCCTCTAATTTTTGCATCGGCGTGGTCGCTGGCCTCTCCTCCAGAAGCTTGTCCTCCCTTGCGGGCTGCTCTGATTTCGGCTTACGGCCCCTTTTGGCTGGTGAAGGTTTGACGGCGGTGGCGTCGTTAATAGCTTTGACCAGGGCGGATGGTTCGACCGGCTTATGCAGGAAGACCCTGACTCCCAGTTTATTAGCGAGTTCTTCGTCTTTCTGATCGAGGTAAACACCGGTAACGAATATAAAAGGTATTTTTCTAAATTCGGGATCTTTCCTGCATTCCTGCAGCAGATGGAAGCCGTCCATGACGGGCATCATGACGTCGGAGATTACCAGGTCGAATTTGGCTTGTTTAAGCTTTTCCAGCGCTTCTGCGCCGTTGGCAGCCCCCACCACTGCATGTTTTAATCCCTGGAGCAATTTCTCAAAGTAGTATCGGTTGTCTGTATTATCGTCTACAATAAGAAGCTTCACTTATCACCCATCAATCCTGTTTGACGCAAATGTAATCTCTGCCATCTGTGTGCGATATAACAGCATAAATATATCTTTATATTTATCCTGCACATATGTCAAGTTTCGCTGTGGCGGCGCGGACGGATGTCTGCTGCCAGGCTGAATACCAGTCTGGTTATGCTATAATTGGGGTACGGATTTGAAGCTATGGGAATACGATATATCAGGAGCGTTGAGCTGAGCAACCCTGTGATGGTGGCAAGCTGGCCGGGCATCGGCAATATCGGTCTGATTGCCGTCGATACGCTGCGCCGTGCGCTGCAGGCGGAGGAGCTGGCTTATATTGAGCCGTGGGAGTTTTTTTATCCCAACAGGGCTGTCATTCGCAATGGCGAAATCACGGAGCTGGGTTTTCCCGGCAGTGAATTTTTCTACAAACGCGCGCCGGCCGGGGATATCATTATCTTTACGGGAGAGGAGCAGCCTGCCGAAGGCGGCCGTGTTTATGCCGAGGGAAGCCGGGCCTATGCCATGGCCAACCTTGTGCTGGACCTGGCCCAGAAATACAGATGCAGGCGGATATATACCTCGGGCGCTGCAGTCTATCCTATCCACCATACGACACGTTCGAGGGTCTGGGCTGTGCCCAACACGCCCGCTCTGCTTGATGAATTGCGCAGCTATGACAATACCGTGATGATGTCGGAAATAGAAGGTGTGGGGAACCAGGGCAGCATCACTGGATTGAACGGCCTGCTGCTGGGCGTGGCGATGCGGCGCGGCATCGATGCCGCCTGCCTCATGGGCGAGATTCCGGTCTACCTGCAGGGGTTCCCCTTCATTTATCCCAAGGGATCGCTTGCGGTGCTCGAGGTGCTGACGGCAGCCCTGGGCGTTTCCATCGATATGTCAGAGATCCACCGCCTGGCAGAACAGAATGAACACGAGTTGACCTCCCTTTATGAAAAGCTGCCCCCGGAAATAAAGGTCCAGCTCGACCGCCTGAGGCAGTCTTCGGCGGCCGCGTCCGAGAACGGTGAGGTTATTACAGAAGAGGATAAGAAAAAAATCCTCGAGGATATAGAAAAATTCTTCAAACGCGGGAGCGGCGGATGACGGCATTTACGGAACAGGCAGCTTACAGAATCATCGACAGCCTGCAGTTCAATAACCCTGTGATGGTCGCAGGTTGGATCGACGATGTCAGCGGCATAGGCGAGAGAACGCTCGACTATATTATTGAGGGGACTGGATGCAGGCTTTGCGCCGAGATTCTGCCGGAGGGCTTCTTCCCCCTGGCCGGCGTAACCGTTGAAAACAATGTGGCCCGCTTCCCTGAGAGCGATTTCTACGGTTGCAGCGAACGCAACTTGCTGGTTTTCAAGAGTTCGATTCCCCGCGCCGGATGGTACAGATTCCTGTTATCCATATTGGATGTGGCTGCCGCTTTCGGGGTGAATGAGATATATACAGTGGGCGCGATGGTATCGGCAGCCGCCCATACCATGCCCCGTGTATTGATGGGGATTGTCAACAACAGCGGGATCAAGGTCCGGCTGGAGCCTTACAACGTCATGACCGGAGCTGATTTCGAGACCCCGCCGGCACAGAAACCAACCTTCAGCTCTTACCTGTCCTGGGTGGCCAGGCAGAGGAATATCGATACGGTGAACCTCTGGGTGCCGGTGCCGTTCTACCTGGTGCAGGCCGAAGACCCCAGGGCCTGCAAGCGTCTGATCTATTTCTTCAATGATAAGTACGGGCTCGGCCTCGATTTCACCGCTATCGACGAGGAGATAGCTGTACAAAACAGGAGAATTGCCGATCTTTTTTTAGCTTCACCGGAGATCGAGCAGTTGGTGCGCAAGCTGGAGACGGGAGAGGGGCTTGATTCCGAGCAGTCGGAGAAGCTGGCGCAGGGGATGAGCGAGCACCTCAAAAATAAATAATCAGACTCGTAATCCTCCCCTGGTAATCTGGTATAATTGGACGTTGATTGATTAATTAATCAGGAGGTTTATTTATGGCTGTAGAATACAAGAAAGAAGGAAGGATTGCCATCATTACGCTCAACCGTCCTGAAGCGTTAAATTCCTTCGATCCCGATCAGATCGACCAGTTTAACAAATGCATTTTTGATTTCAACAATGACAATGAGCTGTGGGTGGCCATCATAACGGCCACTGGCGAGAGGGCTTTTTCGGTGGGCGCGGATATCAAGACGACGCTGCCGAAGATACAGGCCAGCGCGCACAGGGGTGAGATGCCGGCGCCAGCCATCTGCGAGGATATGCAGGTCTGGAAGCCGATTATCGCCGCTGTTAACGGCGCCTGCCTGGGCGGCGGATTCGAGGTAGCCCTGGCCTGTGATATCAGGATAGCTGCCGAGAATGCTACATTCGGCTTTCCCGAGATCAACCTCGGCCTCATCCCTGGCTGGGGCGGGACGCAGAGGCTGCCGCGTGTCATACCCCTGGCCAGGGCGCTGGAAATTCTGACCAGCGCCCGTCCGATCGATGCCCAGGAAGCCTATCGCATCGGCCTGGTCAACAAGGTCGTCCCGGTGGCCGAATTGATGGACGAGGCTAAAAAAATGGCGGAAGCCCTGCTGAAGCCGGCCCCGCTGGCTGCCAGGGCTGCCAAGCAGGCTGTTATGCAGGGCCTCAATACCACGTTGCTCAACGGTCTCGATCTGGAGTACCAGCTTGAAA
>DKFA01000050.1:12306-15921 GCA_002452695.1 Dehalococcoidia bacterium UBA6808 | reverse complement strand
GGCCGTCTGCACATCGGCCTCACTGCTGGGCGCCAGGGCCTTCACCGCCACCAGCTCGCACGGCCTGGCTTACATGCACGAGATGCTGCACTGGGCAGCAGGCGCACGGTTGCCCATCGTCCTGGCCTGCGTCAACCGCGCCATCGGAGCCCCCTGGAACGTACTCAACGACCAGCAGGATTCGATCTCGCAGCGCGATACCGGCTGGATACAGATTTACTGCCGCAACAACCAGGAGATCATGGATACAGTGATACAGGCGTTCCGGATCGCCGAGCAGGTCTATGTTCCGGTTATGGTCTGTTATGACGGCTATATCCTCTCACACACCGAGATGCCCGTCGATATTCCGGATCAGGCTGAAGTAGATAGATATCTGCCTCCCTACAAGCCGCATACTGTCCTCGACCCGGCCAATCCGAAGAACTACAATCTGGTCACACTGGCCAATCCGCGCGTGGGAGTGGACGGCAAGCTCTGCCACGGCTACATGGAGCTGCGCTACCTGCTGCAGGAAGCATTGCAGAAATCCCGCGAGACTATCCTGGAAGCTGGAACGGAATTCAACAAGATATTCGGGCGTGATTATGCCAATATGTTCTGGGAGGACCGCTGCGAGGACGCCGAGATTACCATCGTCGCCATGGGCAGCCTGGCCATGGAAGCCATCGTGGCTGCCGACATGCTGCGCGAAGAGGGCATCAAGGTCGGCGTGCTCGGGTTGAGGGTCTTCCGGCCCTTCCCCAAGTCAGAGGTGGTGCGTGCCCTGCGCAAGTCCAAATTGATCGTGGTCTTCGACAAGAATATCAGCTACGGATCGGAGGGCGCCACCTGCTCAGAGATCAAATCGGCGCTCTACGGCACATATATCAACGCTGCAATCAGGAATTTTATCGTCGGCCTGGGCGGCCGCGACGTCAAGGCCAGGGAGCTGGCCGAGGCCACCAAGAAGGCCATCGCCTCGCTCAAGGAAACGGTCATCAACCCGGACTACCCGGAATGGATTTGCCAGATTTAATGGAGAAATGCAGTGAAAGCCAACGCAGTTAATTTAACCGAGCAGGAATGGATTTTACCGGGCAACAGGACCTGTCCCGGGTGCGCCCTCTCGCTGGCCTACCGCCACACGCTCAAGGCGCTGGAGGGGCAATGCATCGTAACCGTCCCCGCCGGTTGCGCCACAGTGATGCACGGCATGTACCCCATCACGGCTATTAATGTACCCTGCGTCAATACGCCGTTCGCCTCGACCGGCGCCTCCGCCACCGGACTGGTAGCCGGGCTGAAGGCGCTGGGCAGGAAGGACATCACCGTGCTGGCCTTTGCCGGCGACGGCGGCACACACGATATCGGCATCCAGTCCCTCAGCGGCGCAGCCGAGCGCCAGATGGACTTCATCTATATCTGCTACGACAACGAAGGTTATATGAATACAGGCAACCAGCGATCCGGCTCAACCCCGCTGGGTGCGGTTTCAGGTACCACGCCTGTGTTGGGCAAGCAGCAATACCAGAAAGATATGACCGCCATCATGGAAGCGCACGGCCTGCCCTACGTGGCTACCTGCTCCGCATCCTACCCGCTCGACCTGTATGAGAAGGTCAAGAAGGCCAGGACCATCGAAGGCACGCGCTTTATACACGTGCATACTCCCTGCCCGCCGGGCTGGCTGTTCCCCTTCAGCGACACCATCGCCATTGGCGAACTGGCAGTCGAGACGGGACTGGTCGTGCTGTACGAAATAGAAGATGACATTTTCAGGCTGACCTCAGCCAGCGAGTCCATGGCCAACAAGGGCACACCGCTGAAGCCGCTACGCGAGTACTTCACGCAGCAGGGAAGGTTCAAAACCATTACCGAGGAGCAGATCGACGAGCTCCAGGAATGGGTCACCGCCCGCTGGAAGCAGTGTCTGCACCGGGCCAGCCACGTTTAACTTCGGCATCTGGCATGCCTGCGCACCGTTGACCTGTCAGATGCCGATCCATATAATTAGATAGCTATGAACCTGGGTATTGCAGGCAAGACAGCCATCGTTTCAGCGGCCAGCAGGGGCATCGGCAAGGCCATAGCCCTGGGCCTGGCCAAAGAGGGCGTCAACATGGTCATCTGCGCCCGTAACGAAGCCGGCCTGCGTAAAACCGCCCATGAGATAGAGTCAGCCAGCTCGATCAAGGTCGTGCCCATCATCGCCGACCTGACAAAAGCCAGCGAGATCAAGAGCCTGATCGAGGAGACCGCTGACAGGTTCGGCTGGATTGACATCCTCATCACCAACGCCGGAGGCCCGCCGCCCGGTCCCTCGCTCAGCTTCACCGACCAGGACTGGGAACACGCCATGGTACTCAACCTGCTGAGCGCCGTGCGCCTGTGCCGCGAGGTCATACCCATCATGCGCAGTCAGGGCTGGGGCAGGATCGTCAATATGGTCTCGGTGGCAGCCAAACAGCCACTGCAGGACATGATTCTGTCCAATTCCATTCGGGCAGCCGTGATAGGCCTGGCCAAAACCCTGTCGCAGGAAGTGGCCGCCGACAACATCACGGTCAACAGCATCTGCCCGGGCTGGATACTCACCGACCGGCTGGAATCGGTCGTGCGCAAACAGGCTGAGGGACAGCACAAGACCTATGAGATCAAACTGGCCGAGCTAACAGCCGACATCCCTATGAAACGCTGCGGCACGCCTGAAGAGGTGGCCAATCTGGCCATGTTCCTGTCCTCGGAACGCGCCAGCTACATCACCGGCGCCACCATCCAGATCGACGGCGGCCTGGTCAAAGGGCTGCTGTAAACCGCCACGCTACTATTATCAATCAAAGTATATATTAGGAGAGCGCTGATACTGTATGCTCAGAAAGACGCCAGGGCGCCACTCAAGCATTAATTCTTAAGATAACATTCAGGCTGAATTCTTATCCTGCGTAGCCTTATGGTCACGCAGCCAGCGGTGGATCTCGTTCAGCGCCGGCGGCGCCACCATAAATACGTCGATGTCCGCGGGGAACTGCACTGAGTGTCCCTCGCGGATAAAGAGCAGGGCCACATCGCCATCCTTAACCAGTTCGCCGATGGCCTTGCTGATATGCTGGTAACGCTGCTTCGAGGTTTCGTTATATGATTCATAGACCTTGCGCGCCACGTTCTCGCTGAGGAACCCGATCATCAGGCAACGTTCCCAATCCATCACGTCAGCCAGCAAGACAGGGTCCTCGAACGTTTCCAGCCTGCCGCCAGCCTTGCTCCTGGCCTGGCAAAGCGCATGGCTCTTCGGGTTCAGCTCACTCATAACCTTGTAGCCTTCTTCACCACCTGCGGTTACCGATTCATGTAAAATCACTGTAACTTTCCCCAGACTGGCCTCCAACCTGGAGATCATCTCGCCGACCTGCTGCCAGTACTTATCGAACAACTCGGCATAATCCGGCGGAGCATCCTTGCCGGCATAAACAAGCGGCACCTGCAATATTTTCCTGGACTGTTTGTAGCTGCTGACCTCGGGTTTTTCCACCCTGCCAAGTTCCTCTGACATATCCATTTACCTCTAATGATTCTTTCGTAAAAATTTTAATTGATAATACACCACCAGCACAAATAGTCGGCCAGTTTAATGGA
>DKFA01000050.1:0-12292 GCA_002452695.1 Dehalococcoidia bacterium UBA6808 | reverse complement strand
CTTTTTCAAGCTGAGTCAATTTGGCGTCAGGCTGTGTTTTGGCCGCGCTGGAAAGCGCCGGCTGTTCGACAAATAGCAAAATGCACACCTGAATTAATCACTTAAAAACATTCTGGAGTTCATCTCAAACTACCAGAAGACCTATTGTCTAGTCCGTGAAATAGCCTTCATTATCTTACCGCCTTTGCCAGGATTTGTTCAGCCGTTTTTGTCCATACAAAGGGTTTTGCTCCTTCATTCCATCGGCTAACGAAGGCATTTATTGCCTCAATGAGGTGGCCAACGCTATCATAGCTGCCCCTGCGAATCGCCTGGTTGGTCAGTATGCCAAACCAGATTTCCACCATATTCATCCAGGATGCTCCAGTAGGAGTAAAATGAAGGTGAAAACGCTTATGTCGCCTAAGCCATTTCTGCACCTTTTGATGTTTACGTGAGCCGCTGCACCCTGCTATAGTACAGATCGTACGTAACGGTAAATTCACCATATATAATCCCCGATATTTCCTGCAGCCTCTCCCGTATAGCATCAGCAATCAGGTTGCCCGGATTGGTCTCTCGGGTACGTACGTTTTAACCCTGGCCGTCCAATGCAACCTTTGTGCAACCTGCAGCCTGGGAGCGTGCTGGCGACGGCAACCACAAACAGGATGCAGCAAAGTAAAGCCGGCTTATTTTTCATGATCATTGCCACGAAAAAAGAGATTTGGTACAGCCAGATATATCAGGCCGTGATCTTCTTGCGCATGACCAGGCGGTTGCCGACACCTTCTATATAGGAGAAATCGACAACATCCATCATCTTGCGCATCATATAAATGCCCAGGCCTCCAATTTTGCGGTGTTCAAGGTCAGCGCCGATATCGGGCACGGGCACTATATCCGGATCAAACCTTTTGCTGTGGTCCGTGATCGTGACAACTATCTCATCACCTTCCAAATCACAGGAAATCTCAAAGAAACCACCCTTCCCGCCATAAGCATGCTTGACGATGTTGGTACTGGCTTCATCCACTGAAGTCTCAAGTGCAAATGAGAACTTGCCCAGCCCTTTTTTCTCAAGCCAGTTAACGACAAACTCAATTATACGGGGCAGGTCCCCAAGTATGGCAGACTCAATTGTCAGTTTATTATTATCCATTGTCTATGGATATTCTGCACCCCTATTATATTAACCTTAGGCCTACTTACCACTTTTATCAAGCAACGGGCGCTATTTTGGGTGAAACGATGATCTCGCTGCCCGATATTTTTCTCTCAAGGTTCCGTTCAATGGCATTGATGACGTATTGTATTTTGCCCATTTTACGCTCGGCGTCAAACTCGAGAAAAATCTCAACGTACACGTTGGCACCCGACCTCTGATTCCAGGGTAACCGAGTTGGCTATGATGGCGGCTACAATGCCGGTTAGCAGTCCGAATATACCGATGAGCAAGCCAAGGAGAATCGATTTTTCTTTAGCCTTGGCGTGATTGACCGGCGTATGCCCGTGCCCGGCAACTGATTCAGTACTCATTTAGACCAGACTTCTTATCAAATGATTGTGTCCGTTTTGTCATGATTTCAAGATTAATTCAATGTATGATATTTGACAAAGGGGTTGAAGTCACCTAATCTGCCTGATTGACGCAGGGCGGAAATTTACATACATTTATAATGATTAAGATGAACAGCAAGAGATCGCCGTTACTGTTTTTTATACTCGCAGTGGCGCTCGCCCTGCCTCTGCTTTCCTGTGTCAAACCGGGCATGGCAGCCTTACGCTACGGGGACCTCGCCCGCAATAACAAGTCATGGGACGAGGCTATAATTCAGTATGACAGGTCCATCCAGCTTGACCCCTCCTACGCTCTGGCCTATAACAACCGCGGTCTGGCCTATTACCATAAAAGCGATTATCCAAAATCCATTGCAGATTTCACCAGAGCTATCGAACTCGAACCGGGCAACGCCGCATACCATTTCAACCGCGGCAAGGCGTATCTGGTTTCCAAGGAATACAAAAAGGCCGTTAGTGATTTTACCCGCGCTACAGAAATCAGCGAGGAATACGCCGATGCCTATTATGAGCGGGGCAATACTTATTACGCAATGGAGGAGTATGCGTACGCCATCGATGATTACAACCGCACTATGGCGATCAATCCTGACTATGAAAATATTTACTATGCCCGCGGCAATGCTTACGCGTCCGTAGGGGAGTACGAACTGGCGCTGTCGGACTACCGCACCCAGTTAAAGAAGAAACCGGATGATCAGGAGATACACAGGAAGATCGGCTGGATGTACACGCGCGAAGGCGATTACCAGAAGGCGCTGGAAAGCTACAACCAGGCCATCGTCATCGACCCTCGCGATCCCAAAAGCTACAAGAGCCGCGGGCAGACATACCACATTAAGGGACAGTACAACCTGGCTATAGCAGACTATACCAAGGCGCTCCAACTGGACCCGAACTACGCTGAGGTCTACGTCCTGCGCGCCAGGTCATTCACTGCTTTACTGGCCTACGACAAAGCGCTGGCTGATTATGACAGGGCCATCGAGATCAACCCTGACTATTTCGAAGCCTATACGGAAAAGGGCAAACTGTATCTAATCAGGGGAGACCAGGATAAAGCGCTGGCAGACATCGATATGGCCATTTCATTGAGACCGGACTATGCCATTGCCTATAACGCCCGGGGTAAAATATACCAGTCCCGTGGACAGTACCGGGAAGCGGTAGCTGACTATACCAGGGCTATAGAGCTGGACCCTGAGTATGGCGACGCCTACTACAACCGGGGCGGCGCGCGTTTTAACCTGGGTGAGCCCGAAGAGGCGGTGTCTGACTTTAACCGCGCTGTCGAATTGAGTCTGGATGATGATCGTTATTACCAGAAGCGCGGCTATATCCTGTATAAGAAAGGAGATTACGAAAGATCCATCGTCGATTATAACAACTATATCGAAATGAACCCCGATAACCCCTATGCCTACCTCGGCCGGGGCAACGTCCATTACAACAGGGGAAAATACGATCTTGCGCTGGCTGATTACAATAAGGCTATCTCCCTCGATCCCAACTTGGCCAGCGCCTATTACTACAGGGGCAACCTGTATATGAAGACCGGCCAACACGACCTCGCCATTAACGATTATAACAAGGCCATAGCCATCAACCCGGCTGTTTACAGCTACTATAACAAGAGGGGTATAGCGCTGCGTAAACTGGGACGCTACGATGAAGCGCTGGAAGATTTCAGCAAGGCTATCGCTCTTGACCCGGCCTATGCCTGGTCGTATGACAACAGGGCCTGGACCTATTTTCATATGGCCCGGTATGAGTCCGCGCTGAATGACTTCAACAAGGCCATCTCCCTGGATGCCGCTCTGGAAGATGCCGTGCGCGGACGTGACGCTACCAACAAGGTCATGCGGGAGATCTATTGACTATTGACCACCCTATCGGCACCTTATGTACTGAATTTAATCCCAGCGTGACCGCCGTCTGCTCTGCCTGATCAAGACCAGTATCAGTATGATCACTGCAAATGCAATGGCGATAACCAGCCAGATATAATTAGGATTATCCTGCTTAAACTGCTGTGCCCCGGTCAGTTTGGCAGGCTCGGGCGGAGGCGGCGCTACGGTCTGGAAAGTGAAGGTGCCGCTCCAGTCGCTGACATTGGATTTGCCATTGATTTCAGTTCCGCGTACCCGCCAGTAATAAGCCCTGTTATATTCCAGTGCGTCTTTATATTCGTAGGCCGTACCGGTGGTGATAGCCCTCTTGACCACCTGCAGGAACTGCGGATCTTTGGCCAGCACAAATTCGTACTTATTGGCTTCCTTGTACGGCGTCCACGAGAACGCTGTGGGCTGGACAGCACAACCTGTACAACTGTTCTTGGGGCTTAACAACTCAATACCCTGTACAGGCGTGGTTACGATAAAACCCGGCTTGATGGAGAAGCTTATTTCCTTTGACCACGGGCTGGTGGCGAGCTGGCCTGTGGTCGATTCTATCACTCTCACCCTCCACCAGTAGCTGGCGCCTGCTTCAGGCAATGCTCCCGGGGAGATATAAAGCGTCGGGCTGGTCACATTCTGATCATCCAGGTTGACCGTAATTGAACCGGTGACCGCTGTAATAACCGCCCTGCCGCCTGGATTGGTGACAGCCGGGTTTACCTTTTTGGTCAATTGGCGGTCTTTAAAAATCTGCAGCTCATACTTATTCGCAATGCAAAGTTGCTCCCACGACAGATCGACCTGCTGGTTGCGGCCTGTGACCGGATCGCACCCGATGAAACCTCCATCCAGGGGCGAGATAATGGCCGGGCCTTTCTTGGCAATGCAATCGATATAGGCCCACAACATGCCCTGGTTGGCCTCCGGATCATAGCCGGTATCGCCATATACGCCGCCCGATACGTCGTCGATGGCATAGAGTGTAGTATACGTATCCATGGTACAGCAACCGCAGGCCTTCAGCGATGACGGCTCCAGGGTAAAATGGACATCATTTTGCGTCCTGGGCGTGAAGATGTCGAGGCAATCCCAGGGAACTCCATATTTGGGCATGGCCTGCCAGGGCTTGAGCGTCCGGCAGACAGCGCTGTTGATCATGCCCTGGGTAGTCCCGATGGTATTATGCGCAGAATACAAGGCCGGCTGAGGTTCTCCCGTCCTCGCCATGACGATGCCGAATTGGCCTTCGGGATGCGGAGGATCCCAGATGGCCAGGCCGTTAGGAGCAAGCGGCGGCCAGGAGACTGCGGCATGCCCGTTATTGCCTTCGCTCATCATGTCACCGTCTTCCATCTTGATGTAGGCCGGCGCCTCCTGCCTGAAAACCGTGCCGGTCAGCAGCGCATCCCTGGCGCCGGAGGCATTGAGCTTGTCATCAGCCAGATAGACGAACTTGTTGTTGGCAAAATCAACGTCAAATGTCACATGCATATTGCCGTACATGCCTGCTCCCCTGGGAATTTCAATCCACTGCTCACCACGAGTGGGCGAAAACGATGCTGCACACTGACCGTCTACAGCGGCGCCCACCAGCACCTTATCCCTGGGCAATACAGCAATGGTATGTGCCCTGACAACACGGCTGTCGAAGGGCTTGGCAGTTGTATTCCAGGTCGTGCCCGAGTAAGTCAGCCTGTGAACAAGGCCGTCCGGGGAAAGGTCATAGAGAATCGTACTGGATTCGAAGGCAAAATCCTGTATCACATCTGTGGCGGTAATATCCGACCAGAAATCTCCGTAATCGGAAGACCACATCTGCGCCACCGTACCCTGCGCCGCCCATGCTACAACTTCGCCATCCGGCTTATCGGTACAGCCCGGCGGCAGCCTTAACAGCGGTTTATCCGACTGCACAACTGTACATTTGGTGGAAGTGGGCCTTGCCAGGACGCGTTCCCAGTAGTAGACGGGCGGGCTGCTGATAGGCAACGGGTTGGAGAGATTAGCGTTGAGCGTGGTTCGCCAGACACTGTCGAAATTGCGGCAACTGGCAGCCAGGTTGTGGTTGGTCGAAGCCAGATAGATTGTTGTGCAGTCAAGGGTGGGGGCAACATCGTTCAGCCAGTCGATCGTCGTATCGATCAGGCCGAGCTCATTCCAGGTCTCGCCGTTAGTGCGGCTGATGGCAAAAGCAGACTCATCATTACCTACAGGCGCCAGCAGCAGAGGGGCATACCAAGTTGATCCCGTGACTTCAGCCCGGGAGCCGGTGCCGACGTAGGCCAGTGTTCCGTCCTCAGTCCACAATACCCTGGCAGCGCCGATGCCGTCCTTATCGCCGGCAGGTCCGCAGGTACCCTGCGCCGCCGCTCCCGTGGCAGGTTTGAGAGCCGGATACCAACATGGGATGGGGCAACTGGTCGGAGAATCAGTAAACCAGGTGTTGACCGTTGCCGTGCACGGATACCCATAGCGCTCTCCCAGCAGCAGCTTGCCCTGGGCGTATGTTCCGTAATATGCAATGCTGTAAATCGATTTGTCGAGCGTCTTGGTGGTGTCCATCAACACATAGACATGATTGTCATCGATCCTGAAAACGCCGTCCTCGATCGAACCAACGGTCTTGGGTGTGGCGTCAAGGCTGATATAGGCGCGCCTCAGAGCGGCGCTCTGGCCGGAAAAATCGACCGGCAACTGCAGGCAGGTAGCATTAAGCTGGGCGTATCCCGGGGAAGCATCCTGCGCTGAAGCCGTGTTCCTCACCTCGATGCCGGGACCGTCATGGGTATAGCTGAGCGTGGTGTTCTGGTTGATGTCCCGCAGACCAACATTGAAATAAGTAGCGGCGCTGGTGGCATAGACCAGCCCGATGGAAAAATCCGTGGCGTAGTTAGGAGAGAACTTGATATCGAAATAATCGGCCGTTCCGGCAGGCACGGGTAATACGGAAGGAGAAGAAGCCTGGTTAAACCATCTGCTCCACGATTTTGAGGAGGCAATGTATACCCTCCCGTTGCCGTCACCGGTAACCGTGGTAACTCCGATATCCCGGTAGCCTCCTTCATAGAGGGGCGAGATATCGATGCTCCGGATGGTCTCGGCAGCGTTCTCCAGTATCAAGTTGGTACCTAGCCAGGATACGCCTGAATCATCTGTATAGTGGACATGCATGGGACGGTAGGATTCCCCGCCTGAATAGCCTGCGACAATGGCCCAGACATTGGGATTGTCCGGCGCAACCGCAACGTAATAGATCTCGTTATTGCCCCAGCCGCCGCTCTGTAATGTATAAAAGGCGGCATCCTTCCACTCCATGCCCCAGTTGTTGCTGTAAAAAAGCTGGTTCTGGTGCCCCAGCGCGGTGGTCTCGATTACACGGGCCACCGCCACAACCTTACCCATTGATCCTGTCGCCAGATCGATGATATCATTCGGGCTTAATATATCAAAGCGGCCGTAAACCGAGCCGGGCGTCTGTATTGTATCCCAGCGCATGATGCCGGGATCGGCATTGACCGGGGAAGGCGCCAGCACAGACGGCGGCACTGCCAGCGACAGTGTGAGCGCCACGCATAACAAAAATCCCGCTTTAAGCGGGATTACATTTTTATTTAATTTCATACCTGATTTAATATTCCATATCCAGATTTCCCGCCCTCCCGATTGAACCCATTATAGCATAAATACGATTGGCCAAAAGCCCTGTTTTGCACTATGATACAGAGTGTCACTGTACTTAATTTTACCAACTGACCACGAATTAGTAAACAGTATAAAAACGCCTTGTTAGAGGACGAGTGATTTGACCAAACGCGCTATCTCTCTGCTGATCGTCGGCTCAATATTGATTACTGCGGCATTATTGATAACAGCCTACAATATGAGCGTGTGGAACGCGGAGCAGAACTATGCGAACGTGGTATGCCCCGCGCGGATACCCTGGATGCTGGGAGGGACGGTACTGGACCTGGGCAGCGGCGGCAGCCCGGACGATAAATCAGTCGAATCTCCCACTGTGATCAAACTGGCGGACAATTCGTATGTAATGTGGTACCGCGGCCAGAGCTATGCCGACAAAACCGGCAGGATAATGCGCGCTGTATCCAGAGACGGCCTGCAATGGGAGAAGACAGGTGTGGTCATGACGCCTTCCGAAAAATATGAGGGCGACAAAATCGATCCTATGACAGTCATATATGAGAACGGGATTTACCGGATGTGGTACGGCGCCGAGGGCTACGGCGGATGCGCCTGCTATGCTACCTCTCCCGATGGGATTAACTGGACCAGGTATGAGGGCAACCCCGTACTGCGTAAAACCAGCGGGGCCTGGGACAATGAAGGCGCCGGCGGGCAGCACTCTGTAATCAAGTCCGGCAACAAATACTACATGTATTATAAAGGCTATGGAAAGCAGGACCCCGGCTGGACCTTCTACGGCCTGGCAGAATCCGCTGACGGCCTTTCCTGGATAAAAAAAGGCAAGGTCCTGTCGCCCGATCCGACTTCCGGCGATACCACCATCTTCAGGAACCTGTGCGCCTTTAAACTGGATAACCATTATTGCCTCATGTTCACCATGGTTGAATACCTGGACCTGTTTCTGGCCAGCAGCCCGGACGGCAAAATTTGGACGAAGAACGGACTTGTTTTCGCCCATGGCTGCACACCTAACGGAGATGATGAGAAATGGTCCACTTCCCCCAGTATCCTGATCGAGGGCGAGGTGATCAGGATGTGGTATGAAGGCGGTGATATCAACGGCAGGGTACGCACATTATATGCAGCGATCAACAAGGACCAATTCCAGAAAGCGCTGAAGAACGTGATCAAGCAGAAATGACCTGCGCCAAAGGTCAGTAAGAATCAGCTTCGTCGTCAGCCAGCGCCACTCCGAAGGCGATCAGAGGAAAGCTTAATACCAGGAACAATATCACCACTGTTGCCGCTACATATGACGCCGGTCCCTTGCTTGTTTCTCCCTCTTTACCGCGCGTCACCCACTTGGTGTCCCTCGCCGTCAGCATGGCGTAGAGCTTATAGGGCGCCAGTATGAAGGGCGAGATAAAGGCATAGGCCGGCAGGAATAAAAAGGCTTTGGGCTCGGTGATCAGGTACGGTAGGCCGCGCAGAGCGCGGATCAGGATCACGCCAAAGATAAAAATGAACGGCCGGAACATGTGCCACTCCGGATCAAACCACGACGCAGCCACCACACCTATGTCCTGGCCGACGAAAAACCTGACGGCTGCCAGTACGACCACGATAACCCAGAATGGCAGTTTCAGCAAAGCCACAACCATGTGGAAGGGGTACATAAAACCGTGCTTGTACGCCCACCCGCGGCTCAGCACCATCAGCGACCTGCGTGTGGAATTCCTGTTCCAGCGCAATTGCTGCCGCAGAAATTCGCCGAACCCGGTAGGCGGGTTGGTGTAAGCAATAGAGGTGGACTGATATACGGTTTTAAAATTGCCTTTCAGGATGAGCGTCGTCATCCAGCCGTCATCGCCTGAATCGCACAATTTACCCATGAACTTCTGGTTGAGGAATTCGGGTATTAAAGTTAAAGCCAGTTCCCGGCGCATGGCATAGCACTCGCCGTTGAGCACGTGCACAGTATTGCTGCGGCTCATGGCCGGGTAGATCATCTTGTTGCGCAGCACCAGTCCCCACTCGTAGCATTTGCCGCCAATACCCCTATCATTGGACGTAACTACTTGCCCTGTAACACCTCCGATGGTAGGATCGATGAAGGGTTTTACAATCTCCGGCACAGTGTCCGGGTCAAACTGCGTGTCGCTGCCTGTGACCATGACGATCGGATTCTTAGCTGCCTGGAAACCGGCCGCCAGCGCCTGCCGCTTGCCGGGAGGGGCTACCAGTATCTTAAGCCTGGGATGATGAAGTAAGGCGCCCGGCGCCAGAGCAGCTTTATCGCGGACATCCACCAGAGCCAGCACCTCGTCCTCGGCCGATGTATTTTTAATGATTGAGCCGAGGCTTTCAATCAATACGTCATGTTTCTCATTATAGATCGGGACCAGTATGGAAACCGGCAGTGTAAAAGGGACACCGTTCCGAAACGGTTTATAGCGGGACGACAAGATCAGCCTGATCGTCCAGACCACCCAGCAAAACAGGCCAAAAGCAAAAAATATATGGAAGATGTGGTAATAGACGAGATCGCAGAGCTGTAATAACCAGTAAAGCATCTTAAGTCCCGCTGCTTATCTCGCAATTATAATACGGCTGCCTTTCAGCATGACTAATAGTAAGTTAACATATAGTTTCTGTCAAAACATTGAATGATTTCTTTGTTGCGCCACCCTCAGAAATGACGGTATACTTATTCCGAGAATGCGCCATTGGGAACCGGTCCGCAGGCTGAAACAGGTCGTAAACATATCAGCAGTGGTACTAACAGCCCTGGTCACGCTGCTTATCACATCCTGCGCCCTGGTGGACTCGCCCACCGAGCATTACAAGAAGGGCAACGCCTACTACTCGTCCAAGCAGTACGAGAAGGCGGTGGATGAGTACACGGCAGCCATCAGCAGGGACTCACACCAGGCAATCATCTTCACCAACCGCGCATTGGCCTACATTGCCCAGGGGCAATACGATCTTGCCATAGCCGATTGTAACAAGGCGCTGGCCATCAATTCCAATTTCGCCCTGGCTTACGTAACACGTGCTTCAGCCTACAACGAGAAAGGCCTGTACGACAAGGCGCTGGAAGACTGCAACCGCGCCATAACTATTGCTCCCCGCAATGCGCTGGCCTATTTGAACCGCGCCTGGGCGTTGAATGCCACAGGCAAATATGAAGAGGCGATCAGGGACTGCAACCGCGCTGTTGACATCGATCCCGGCCTGGCTATTGCTTACATGAACCGTGCGTGGTCATATAATGAAACCGGTAAATACGAACAGGCCATCGCCGACTGCAACAAGACCATCACACTCGACCCCAGCCTTCCTCTGGCCTATGTCAACCGGGCTTGGGCTTATAACCAGACAGGAGGCTATGACCTGGCCATTTCGGACTGCGACAGAGCGATCGAGCTTGACCCCCGCATAGCCATAGCCTACGTCAACCGGGCCTGGGCCAACCTGATGAAAGGGCGGCACGATATTGCCATTACTGACTGTAACAAGGCGCTCGAACTTAATCCGCAACTACCCATGACCTATACTACGCGCGCCTGGGCTTATTTCGAAAAAGTCGCTTACGATTTCACCAGGGACTGGCTGACCATGGGCATGGATGACTGCAATTCAGCTATCGAGCTCAACCCGAATTTTGCCCTGGCCTATAACATGCGCGCCTGGGGCTACATCCTCAAGCAGCTCTATCACCTGGCAATCGTCGACGCTACCAAAGCAATTGAACTGAATCCCAGTTTTGCCCTGGCCTACAGCACACGGGCCTGGGCCTACATCAACCTCTCACAATGGGATTACGCCATAAAAGACTGCGACAGGGCGATTGAACTCAACCCCAAACTGGCACAGGCTTACGACAGGCGCGCCTACTGCTATTACAAAAAAGGTGAATACGACCGCGCCCTGGGAGATAGCAACATGGCAATAGAGATAAACTACGAAATGGCCGTCTCTTACTATACCAGGGCGCTCATCTACATCAAGAAAGGCGACATGGTCCATGCCCGCCAAGACGTGGAAAAATGCATCGAGCTGACGGACGATCCGGACCTCGAACGGGCGGCCAGGAGCATACTGACCGCGCAGTGATAATCCGGCAGGTCAGTTTGTCAGGTACCCGTGCGGGTCCTTCATATAACGCTTGATGGCATCCCACAGGTCCGCGCCCGTCCGGGGCAGGTACCAGTCACAGGTCTCGTCCCACTGGTTGACAGGTCCCCAGCAGAAAAACGAGACGCCGTCCAGTTGCCTGATGCTGCTGACATATTTGAGATCACGTTGCAGGCCGGCCGGGGTGGGCCGCTGAAACAGCCCCGGGTATTCGAAAGCGGCGACAGAGACCCAGACTTCTGTATCCGGAGACAGTTTTTTAATATTCTGCACATAATATGCGGCTGCGTCCTGCATGACGTCGCGCCATTGCAACTTGCCTTTGGAAAGATAATTGGAATACAGGTTTAACGAGATTATATCAGCGATCTGCCCGGCCAGTACCGCCTGGTAGTGAGCGGGCATGCTGCCCATATCCCAGCCGTACATGCGCAGGTGCACGGGCCGTGAAGGATCTGCCTCAAGCACGTCGGCCCGGGCCTTACGGAGCTGATCGCTGGTTAATCTTCCTTTCGGCCAGTCGGAACCGGGCATGCCCGCCCCGCTGGGGAGGTTCTCCCCAAACTCGTTGGAGATGTCCCAGGCATATATGGCGGGATGATCCTTGAGAGCCCTGACCCAGGCCTGCACCCTGTCCTTCTGCCAGACAGGGTGTTTGCCCTTGGGCAGCCGGTCCCAGTCATCGTCAGTAAAGCCCCAGGCCGTATAACTGAATCCTCCGTCCATTACCACCTTCAGTCCTGCTTTGTCGGCCTGGTCGAGGAAGGCCCGGGCTTTTTCCACGCTTTCTTCCATCCCCCATTCGGTCGCCAGGATGGTTATGCCTGCCTCCCGCATCTCATCGAAATCCGATTGCGGCAGGGTGATTCCCACACCTTTCATCGTATATATCATGGCTGGATTGGCAGGCAGTGTGGTATTCTCCCCTGCAAGTGTCTGCGGGAATGCGCCGCTGTCATAACAGCCTGCCAGCGCCGCCAGGTTAAATAGACAGACAATCAGCAAGCCGATATAGTTACGTAACAACTCTGTTCCCCGCATATATAATAGAATAA
>DKFA01000051.1 GCA_002452695.1 Dehalococcoidia bacterium UBA6808 | reverse complement strand
CCCATCCATTACTACCAGGAAATCGGCCGCGCGGGCAGGGATGGGAAGCCAACCAATATCATACTCCTGTATAATCCCGAGGACCGCGACCTACCCGAAGCTTTCATCAACGGCGGCAAACCGCCAATCGAGCATTACCAGCGGGTCATTGATGCAGTAAAGACCAGGCAGATGGGAGAGCGACAAATCGTTGAGGCCACTAATCTGAAACAGACCCCAGTCCATATTATTATTGCAGATCTGGTCGACCAGGGCATCATCAATGAAGTATTCGTTGGTAAAAGCCGAAGGTATGAGATCAAGTTCGGAGCGCCCGCCTTCGATGCCTCTAAATTCGAAGAACTGCGCAGTTTTAAACTCGCTGAACTGGCCAAAATGGTTGAATACGCAGAAACTGATGCCTGCAGAATGAAGTTCCTGACAGATTACCTGGGAGATGCACACAAACACGATTGCGGCCAATGCGATAATGATCTGGGCTACAATAACATTGTTAAAATGACGCCGGAATGGCGGACTAAAATCAAGGATTTCTGGGAAAACAATCCGCCTGTACTCGAAGTAGCCGGCGGGTCCAATCTGCAAAACGGTATCGCTGCAGCGTATTACGGCAACTCCAACGTGGGTGCCGCAATACATAAATGCAAATATGAAAAAGGCGGCGACTTCCCCTATTTTCTACTTCAAATGACGATCAAGGCATTTAACAAATGTCTGAAGGGCGCCAATTATGACCTGCTGGTGTTTGTTCCACCTACCGAATCCGGCAGGCTGGTAGAGAATTTTGCATCAATGCTTGCCAGAAATTTATCTATTCCTTTTTCCAGAGGCCTGTTGAAAACGAGAGTAACGGAGCCCCAGAAGCGATTTGAACCAGTTTCACTAAAAAGAAAGAATGTTCACGATGCCTTCAGTTACGCGGATGCCACAGAACTGGAAGGCAAGAGTATTCTGTTATTTGACGACATATGCGATAGCGGCGCTACAATTAAGGAAATCGGACGTTTGCTGACGAAACTCGGCGCTGCTAAAATTACCCCCCTCGTAATAGCGAAAACAGTTGGCGGAGATCTTGATGACAATAGCTGAAAATGAATTGCCCTACTGGATGGGTCTGGCTCATATCGGAAACTGGCGCACCGAAAAGATAAACCGGTTGATCGCGGCTGTCCTCAAAGAAAAACAGATGTCCCTTGAGGACTTTTTTAACCTGGATAAGGCTGATTTGGAAAGAGGTTTTAGTCTGGAAGAGGCAGATTATGTCAAACTGGCTGAGATCAAGGCTGAGGTGCCCAACCTCGCCTTCCTGGCCGAAAGCCTGATTGAACAGGGATTCGATATCGTGCCACTGAATTCGCCGGATTATTCTTTCAAGCTTAAAAATCATCTTAAACTGAAATATGCCCCGCCCGTGCTCTATCTTAAAGGCAATAAGGACCTGCTGAACTTCGATTCCATTGCCGTTGTAGGATCAAGGAAAGCGTCTCCGGAAGGACTTGATTTCACCGAGAAAATAACGCACAAAGCTATTCTGGAAAATAAACTGGTTGTCAGCGGCTTCGCCGCCGGTATCGATCAATATGCGCTGGAATCAGCCCTTAAGTACAAGGGTAAAAGCATCGTGGTGCTGCCGCAGGGGGTGACCACTTTTACTTCGGGCATCAAGCAGTATTACCAGCAAATCTGGGAAGGCGACGTTCTGGTATTGAGCACTTTTCATCCTAAAGCACGCTGGACTCCTCAGCTCGCCATGTCCAGAAATCCTATCATTTACGGGTTGGCCGACCAGATTTATATCGCTGATTGCGAGGAAAAAGGCGGCACCTGGTCAGGCGCCATCGATGGAATTCGTAAGGGCAGGACCTTGTTCGTACGTGAGCCTGCTCCCGGCCTGAAGACCGGCCTGCATCTCTTGATCCAAAAGGGCGCTATTGCCGTCAATGCAGATTCAGATACCGGAAAACTTTCCGCTCAGAAAATCAGCGAGGATAAAACGACCGAGTACTCTGCAGATAAAACGAAAGGCACGGCTTCAGGCACACAGATCGAATTATTCTAAGTAATAAAACTATGTGGTTGTAGATGAAATTTTGTTATCTTGACGAAAGTTGAACTGGGAATGAACCCTTTGCGGTAATGGCAGGGATATTGGTGGATTCAACAAGAATGCATATCACTAAAAAAGATTGGGCTGATTTGTTGAAATCTCTATCAATTTTATTGGCCATAGCCTTTTAGAAATACATACTCGTGATTTCTATGCAGATAACGGGCCTTGGCGCACGATAGATGGTGATACAAGATCAAAGTTGATCACTACTATTTTTTACTTGGCTCAACGATAGAAAGCATAAAGTGGTCTATGCCGCAATCGACAAGCAAAAATACGAACAAGTCAAAACGACAAATTCAAAAGCTCAAGACATAGGATCAACATGGTGCACTATAGCACTACATATATGCCTTGCCTTGCAGAAAAATAATCAAACCCTATACATGAATAGAGGACATACTATCCTAATTTATGACAATAAAAATACTGAAGAAGATAAATTCATTATTTTTTCAAGCTTTCTTACTTCATAACACAAATTACGCCGTTTATTATTGCCCTGACCTGCCCAGCGCCCACAGCAACCCCGCGATGCTCTTGGCGTCGCAGATTTGGCCGCTGTCTATCAAGTCTCTCACCTCGCACAGCGGCACACTGACGATCTCGATCTCGTCGGTGTCCTCGGCGGTCAGCTTCGATGGTGTGAGGTCCTCGGCCAGGTAGAGGTGCAGGTATTCTGTGCTGTAGCCGGGCGCAGCGTAAAAACCGCCCAGCCTGGTCAACTTGCCCGGCAGCATGCCGATCTCCTCCTGCAGTTCCCTTCTCACGGCATCCTCCGGCTTTTCCTCGTACTCAATCCCGCCGGCGGGTATCTCCAGCAGCACCTTATCTGTGGGACGCCTGAACTGCTTCTCCATGATAACGTTACCCCGGCCGTCCAGCGCGACCGCTGCAATGCAATCGGCATGCCAGACGATCTCCCGCGTGGTCTCCTCGCCGGACTTTTTCCTGATGCGGTCGATGCGCAGGCTGACCGCACGCCCCCGGAAGGCGGTCTTGCTCTCGATCAGCTTCTCTTCCATCATTCGGCCGCCTTCACATCGTAGACCAGAGCCACCTCGTCGCAGTCGGGGAACTTGGGACAGTTGAAGCACTCAGCCCATATCTTACGCGGCAGCTCCATTTTGTCCACCTCTTTGAACCCCATTTTCTTAAAGAAGCCCGGCTTATAAGTGAGGCAAAAAATGCGCGGGATTCCCAGCTTCTCCGCCTCTTTGATGCAGGCCACGACCAGCGCAGATCCCATACCTTTTTTCTGCTTCTGCTTGTCCACTGCCAGCGCCTTGACCTCAGCCAGATCGGACCAGCTTATATGCAGGGCCACGCAGGCCGTCACACGCCCGGCGCGGTTGCGGATCACAAAATAGTCCCTCAGGTTCTCGTACATCTCGCTCAGAGCGCGCGGCAGCATTTCGCCCTTCTGCGCGAATTGGTTGACCAGTTTGTGCATGGATTTGACGTCGTCTATTTTAGCTTTTTCTACTTTCAATCTCATTCTCCTTGATCACCCCGAGGACGACCAGGTTACTTATTATATCAAGTTTAATTTCGTTACCAGCGTTGAGTAGAACATGCTGCGCGGCCTCAGCCGCACGAACCTGGTAACGTAGGGACTGAGCGACACCGTGACCTCGTCGCCGTCCCTCAAGACTTCCTCCACCTGGCCGTCCATGCTGACGATCGCCTCGTGCTTGGTCATGACTGCCAGCCTGATCCTGGACTCTGCAGCCACCACCAGCGCCTTATCCATGTTCATGTGCGGGCAGACTGCCTTGATGACCATGTCCTTCGATTCAGGATAAATAATCGGCCCGTTGGCCGCCAGCAGGTAACCCGTGCTGCCCGTCGGCGTGGAGACTATAACCGCATCGGCCCGATAGGTGGTGAAGGCGTCGCCGTCGATGCTGACCTCAACGTTGATCAGGCGCAGGTTGCGCCCGCGGCCCACGACCACGTCGTTGAGCGCATGGAAACGCTTGCTGGAGCTCAAGGTCACATCGAGCATACTGCGCTCGTCCATCCAGCCCTTGCCCTCGATGATCTGCATTAGCTGCTCCAGAGCGTCCCCGGCCTCCAGCTCGGCCATGAAGCCCAGGTTGCCGAAGTTCACTCCCACAATGGGTATCTGGCGGGGATAGACGATCCTGCTGACGCGCAGTATGGTGCCGTCTCCGCCCACGCTGACCATCAGGTCAGTCTGGTCGAGCTGGCGCTGCGCGCCCGACTCATCCCAGGATGAATGCAGCCAGCACGCCACGCCTTTACCCCTCAGAAATTCCTCGATTTTATGGGCAAAGTCCTCGGATTTATCCACCTTGGGATGAAACAATATGCCGATTTTTTTCACGGATAAGAACAATAGCAAACTCAGATTGGAGTGTCAAATAAAAAATCCATATTCTATAATCCAAACTCCAAACAACTGAGAAATACTGAATCCGAATTTCTAAATCTAAACAATATCGGAATTCAAACTTACAATGATCGAAACAGATAGATGTTTCTTATCTCTAATTTCAAATTTGTTTGGATTTTGCAGTTTGAAGCTTGGAATTTGTTTAGGATTTCGCGCTTCGGATTTAGTACTTCCATTGCACGCCCGGCGTGCAATGGTCTATATTCCAAAAATCCTGACCGCTGCCGTCGTGAGGTTCATAAAAAGGCCCGGCACCACACCCATGACCACAACGAACACCACGCAGGCAGTCAGCGCCAGCCACTCGGGCCACGATGCTCCCACCTTCTCCTCTGTGGCCGGCGAAACCAGCCACATGGCCTTAACCACTTTGAAGTAGTAGAAGGCGGAGATTACGCTGTTGATCACTGCGATCACGACCAGCCAGACCAGACCCATATCCACCGCGCCGCTGAAAATGTAGATCTTGGCAATCAGGCCTGCCGTGGGTGGCAGACCCGCTAGCGAGACCAGGCAGATCGTCAGCGCCAGCGCCAGCACAGGCGAGCGCTTGATCATACCGTTGTAGTCCTCGATCTCGTCGCTGTTGATCTTGTTGCTTATGGCGATGATGGCGATGAAGGCGCCCAGGTTGGTTAGCATATAGCTGAGCAGGAAGAAGACCAGCCCGCCCGTGACGTTCTCCTTGGTTCCCATTGTCAGCCCCATGGCGGCCAGTCCTACCATCAGGTAGCCGGCCTGGGCAATGCTGGAGTACCCCAACAGCCTCTTGATATTGGTCTGCACAATAGCGACCAGGTTTCCCACCGTCATCGTAACCGCAGCCAGCACGGCGATTATCATGGACCAGTCGTTATGCAGCCAGACCGGCATACCGAAAGCAACCATCAGTACGCGGGCGATAACGGCGAAACCGGCGGCTTTGCTGGCCACCGACAGGTAGGCGGTAATAGTGGTGGGAGCGCCCTCGTAAACATCAGGCACCCACATCTGGAAAGGCACGCTGGCAATCTTGAAGCCAAAGCCGCTGATGATCAGCACCAGTCCCAGCAGCAGCGCCGGGACTTCCAGCAGGCTATCGTAGGGCATGTATTTCATGTAGTCGGTTATACAAGTCACGCAGGTATTGCCCGTCAGGCCGAAGACAAAGGCCATACCGTAGAGCAGAATGGCCGATGCTACCGCTCCCAGGATAAGGTACTTCAGGCCCGCTTCACTGGACTTCTTGTCCTTCAGGAAGCTGACCAGCGCATACAGCGAGATGCTGCTCAACTCCAGCGCTACGTAGATGGTGATGAAATTGATCGCGCAGACCAGCAGCATCAACCCGATCGCTGAGAGCATCAATAGGGCGTAGTATTCGCCCTGGAACTTGTCGAACTTTAATACATAGTTGTGTGAAGCCAGCGTTACCAGCACGGTGGCAGCCAGTATCAGAAGTTTGAAAAACAGGCCGAAGGGGTCGACAGCGATCATCCTGTCAAAGAGGCCGACAGGAGGTGTAGCCCAGATCATCAGGATGAAGGCGGCGGACACTATCGCGCCGATCACCGCCAGCACAGGCAGCGCCCTTTTCTGCTTGACGAAAAGGTCAACCAGTACAATCAATAGCGCGAAGCACAGAAGGCTGATCTCGGGGGCTAAATATTGTAGGTGTGCCACATTCATGTATCTAAACCTTCCAGATCACTTATACTAAAATCTCTATAATCCTATCAGTTTCGCTATCGGCATGATGCCAGTGTTGATGATGTCGGTTATGATGGCCGGGCAGATGCCGAACAGCATGATCACGGCCACAAAGGAGAAGATGGCGATCTTCTCGACTAGGTCGGCGTCCTTGAGATGGTCGTATCTTTCCAGCGGGTACTCGTAAAATACCCGCTGCAGCATCCAGAGTATGTAGCCGGAGGTGAGCACTATGCCCAGCACGCCGATCAGGGCATAGACCTGGGCAAATGGCACAAGGCTGGTAAATGTGCCGTTGAAAACGATGAACTCGGCCACGAATCCGACCGTGCCAGGCAGGCCGAGCGAGGCCAGGCCGGCCACACTGAAGACCACCGTGATCACGGGCAACTGCCGGGCCAGCCCTCTCAGTGTATTGATCTCACGTGTATGTGTTCTGTCATAGACCGTTCCGACCATAGCGAAGAGCAGGCCGGTGATCAGGCCGTGGCTGAACATCTGCAGGGCCGCTCCGGAGAGCGCCACCTGGTTGAGCGCGAAGATGCCCAGCAGCACGTAACCCATGTGGCTCACCGAGCTGTAGGCGATCAGCCGCTTGAGGTCGGTCTGACGCATCGTTACTCCCGCGCCGTAGATTATGCCGATCACGGCCAGTACGCACATGATGGGAGCATACTGCACTGCTACCTGCGGCAGCATGCTTACGCAGACCCTGATCATGCCATAGCCGCCCATCTTGAGCAGAGCGCCAGCCAGTATCACGCTGGCGGCGGTCGGCGCATTGGTATGAGCGTCCGGTAGCCAGGTATGGAAGGGAAACACAGGCAGCTTGATGCAGAACCCGATCATCAGCAGGAAGAAGAGGAACTGCAGCGGGATGAAGGTCGTGCCGAACTGCATCCCGGCCAGCGCCGTGATGTCCATCGTATTGGTAATGAAATAGGTACAGAGTATGCCCGCCAGCATAAAGGCGCTTCCGGTCAGGGTGTAGATCAAATACTTGTAGGCGGCGTATTCCTTGCGTCCGCTGCCCCATATTGTGATCAGGAAAAACATCGGGATCAGCTCGACTTCCCAGAACAGGAAGAATAGCACCAGGTCCAGCGACATGAATACGCCCAGGATGCTGCTCTCAAGCATAAGCAACCAGATAAAATACTCTTTCGGCCTCAGATCGATCTTCCACGAGATCAACACCGACACCACGCCCAGGAAGGTCATCAACATTACCAGGGGCAGGCTGAGCCCGTCTACCCCGAGGCTGTAAAAGGAATTGATCGCCGGTATCCATGACACCTTCTCCACGAACTGCATCTGGCCGGGAAGAGACTTGTCGAACATGAAGAAAACGGCCAGCGAGACGATGAAGGATGCCAGCGCCGCCATCAATGCAATCCACCTGACGGTTTTCTGTCCTGGCTTCGGCAGCAGCGCAATCACCACCAGGCCGATGACCGGCAGAAAGATGATCCAGCTTAACAAATTCAGATTCAAGTCAATTTACCTCAGCTGAACAACAATACGACAACCGCTATGGCGACCACGCCGATCGCGATAGTGAATGCATAAAGCTGCGTCTGTCCGTTCTGCAGCTTCCTCAGTGCGCTGCCTGCGCCCGCTGCGCCTGCCGCGGTTCCGTTCACCGTGCCGTCGACCACGCTGTCATCGAACATGGCGAACAGCTTGAACAGCCAGTTATACAGCAGCGTCTTTACGATGAAACCCTCGTAAAACTCGTCCATGAAATACTTGCGGTAAAGCAGCGTGTGAATGGGCTTGACCGATTGGGTAATCCTCTCAGCCGAGACCCACTTTTTGATATACATGGCGTAGGCCAGGAAGATGCCGGCCAGCGCCACCAGCAGCGATATAAGCGGGAGCGGATGGGTAAGCGGTCCGAAAAATCCTTCCACCAGGCTGATCTCGCGCGCAACGGCTTCGCCGTGCCCGAACAAGCTCCCAAAGAAACCAGTCACGTTGACCCAACCACCGCCAATTGCCCCCAGCGCCAGTATCACCAGCGGAACGACCATTACAGCCGGGGACTCGTGCAGGCCGTGTGAATGCTCGTCATGCCCGCCGTGCTCGGAAGGCGCGCCCCCCCTGTATTCCCCGTGGAATGTCATAAAGACAGCCCTGAACATATAGAAAGCAGTCATAAAGACCGTGATGATAGCCAGAGTAAATAACGCCTGGTTATTTGCAAATGCGGCTATCAGTATCTCGTCCTTGCTCCAGAATCCCGCCAGAGGCCAGATGCCCGCCAGGCTGAGAGCGCCGATCACGAATGTGATATAGGTCCAGGGCATGGCCTTGCGCAAACCGCCCATCAATCTCATATCGAATGTGCCGGTACTGTGGTTCACGCTGCCCGCGCCGAGAAACAGCAGCGCCTTGAAAAAGGCATGCGTGGACAGGTGGAAGATGCCGATCGCCACGCCGCCCACGCCCAGGCCAAGCATCATGTAGCCAAGCTGGCTGATGGTGGAGTAAGCCAGCACACGCTTTATATCATTCATCACCAGGCCTATGCTGGCAGCGAAGATGGCTGTAAAAGCGCCTATGACGGCTACGACCAGCAACGCTTCAGGAGAGTGCGAGAATATCGGGTAGAAGCGGGCCACCAGAAATACGCCCGCTGCCACCATTGTAGCAGCATGGATCAGTGCGCTGACCGGGGTCGGGCCTTCCATCGCATCCGGCAGCCATACATGCAGCGGGAACTGCGCCGATTTGCCGCAGGCGCCCGCGAAAATACCGATGGCCACCCACGTCAGAGTTGAGCCCGCCAGTGCGCCCGTTGCCACCAGCTTGTACAGCGCCTCCGTATCGAATGTGCCGGTATTGGCGAATAAAATGAGTATGGCAGCGAGGAAGCCAAGGTCACCAAAGCGGGTGACGATGAAGGCCTTCTTGGCTGCATCGGCCGCCGAAGGCTTGTGGAACCAGAAACCGATCAGCAGGTAAGATCCCAACCCCACCCCTTCCCAGAAGACGAACATGAATAAAATATTGTTGGCCAGCACCAGCCCCAGCATACAGGCCGTAAACAGCGACATAAAGGCATAGTAGCGAGTGTAGCCGGTGTCGCCTTCCATGTAGCCCTGCGAGTATATCTGCACTACCAGGCTGATGCAGGTCACTACCACCACCATCACGGCGGTGAGGGCGTCGACCAGGACGCCCACATGCATTTCAAGGTCGCCTACCACGGCCCATGTTATATCATCCACCATCAGCATGTGGTTTGGCGCTGCGATCACTGCGCCCAACACCCAGAAGGACAGCGCACATGAGATGCCGACCGCGGCTATGGTTACGTAGCCCGCCAGTTTGGGGAATTTCGGCAGGAACGGCCTCAATACCAGCCCGCACAGCAGGAAGGATATGAATGGCAGCAGGAAAATCAGCCAGGGTACCTGTGTCGGCATTATAGTTTCCTCAAGACCTCCTCAATGACGTGCACCCTTTCCTGGGAGACATAGATCTTGTAGGAGGATGATTCGCTCATCTCCAGTCTGTCCCCCGCAGGGAGAATGCGTGTGGGGACGCCTTCGCCCTCGAAGAACTCTTTCCACATTTCAGCCATCATTAAATTAGGCGCGCTTTTAATCTGTACCCACATATCTTTACCACTTCAAAATGTTGAAGTTTTCCATGTCGACGCTTTCGCGGTTGCGATAGATTGAGAATACTATCGCAATGCCCACGGCCACCTCGGCGGCTGCTACCACCATCACAAAAATGGCGAACACCTGCCCTGTCAGCGAGGTGGGCGCCACGGCCTGCGAAAAGGCGATCAGGGCAATGTTGACCGCATTGAGCATGATCTCCAGGCACATGATCACTTTGATCACATTGCGCTGTGTGATCACGCCGAACAGCCCGATGGCGAATAGCGCCGCCGACAGGATGAGGAAATGCATTAAACCTACTGTAAACATTATTTCTCCCTGATCACTGCGATCGCGCCAAGTATGGCCGACAGCAGCAGCACGGCCGCGATCTCGGTCGTCAGCAGATAACCCGGGTTACCGAAGAGCAGGTTGCCCAGCGGCTTGACCGTCTCTTCCTGCGGCGCAGCGGTAGCGACCTCGAACGGCGTGTTCAGCACGCCCCAGGCGATGACCGCGATCAGCGCCAGCGCCACCGGTCCCGCTATCCATTTTATCTTACCCATCGGCTGCCCCTGCCGGGCATCCCTGGTGAGCATGATCGCCACTATGATCAAAATTGAGATGGCGCCCACGTAAACCAGTATCTGCACAACTGCCAGAAAGTCGGCATGCAACATCACATAAATACCCGCCACAGTCATGAACAGCAATATCAGGCACAACGCCGAGCGGAACACGTCCCTCAAAAATATCACACCCAGGGCTGATGCCACGGCAATAATTGCCATCAGGTAAAAGGTCAGGCTGTATGTCAAATCAAGCATGTGATCCCCTCTTGCGTGTGCTGAGCGGGATGAACTTCAGCTTCTGGCCGCCCTCTTCCCTGTTATAGAGCAACAGACTTTGCGCCGGCAGGCCCTCTTCGAACTGAGGCCTGCAATAGGCGCTCGGTCTGTTCTCCGCTGAGACCGCCATCTTCTCTTTGCCCAGGACGAGATCGCCCCTGCGGTACTTGGCGCATTCGTATTTTACCGACATCGCCAGGGCATTGTAAGGACAGGACTCCACACACAAACCGCAAAAAATACAGCGGCCGGTGTCGCATTCAAACTTGTCAACGATAAACTTATTTGGTTCGCCGCGATGGGTTACCAGCACAATGTTGCCCTGCGGGCAGGCCTTGGTGCAGGTACCGCATCCGGTGCACCTGTCGGGGAACCACACCAGCTCGTTACCGCGGGTGCGTTTCGAGATCTTCAGCTTCTCTTCAGGGTACTGAACAGTAATGGGCGCCCTGAACAGGTGTCTCATGGTCATCCCCAGACCTTTGGCAATGCCGACGCCGTAACGTTCAAACTTCAACCCTGCCACCTCCTAATGTAAAAATCCTGGAGAATAACAGGATCAATACTGCCGCCAGCCCGAAGTTGATAATCAGCATAAGCCACTGCAATGAAGGGATCACCAGCACTTCAACAGCTATCACGAGCAGGTTAATCAACGCCATCGGCAGCATGGCCTTCCAGGCGAAGGACATCAACTGATCCACCCTCATCCTGGGCATCATTGAACGTATCCAGACTATCACGCTGAAGACCAGCATGACCTTGACCAGGAACCAGATAACTCCCGGCAGGAATGGTCCCTGCCACCCGCTCAGAAAGACAGTGGTGATAACGGCCGAATATGCCAGCGCCATGCCGTATTCACCCAGGTAGAACATGGCAAATTTCATGCCGGAGTATTCCAGATGATACCCCGCCACTATTTCAGAGTCGGCCTCCAGCAGGTCGAAAGGCGATCGGTTCATCTCGGCCAGCGCCCCCATGAAAAAGAGCAGGAAGCCCAGTGGTTGTAATAATATAAAAGGTACGGTCTGTGCTTCGACAATTTTAATCATCGAAAAAGACCCTGTCATCAGGACTACCCCCACAATGGAAAGCACAACCGGGATTTCATAGCTCACCATTTGAGAAATGCTGCGCAGGCCGGAGATGAAGGAGTATTTATTGCCCGATGCCCAGCTTGCCGTGAAGATGCCGATCACGGAAATCGAGCTGATAGCAATCACATAGACGATGCCCACGTTGAGGTCAACCAGGATCGCACCCCGGTCGAACGGCACTACGGCAAATATCATGAGGATAGGCACAAATACAACTATCGGTGCGATGAAATGGAGTACCTTATCGGCGTTAGCCGGCACAATGTCTTCCTTCAACAGTATCTTTACGGCTGTGGCAATCGGCTGGAAGATGCCCTCAGGACCGCAGCGGTTGGGACCAAGGCGAATCTGGATCCGGGCGACAAACCGCCTTTCCCACCAGATATATACGATCACTGCCGCCAACACCACGCCGATAATTACCACGATGCCGGCCAGGGCGGGCACCGTGTAGTAAGCCCACTCGGGCCAGCCCTGCGCTTTCAGAAACAACTGAAATTGATCAAGCAATGTCATCAGCGGTCAATCTCTCCCAATACGACATCCATGCTGCCAAAGGTAAGAATAAGGTCAGCCACCTTCCAACCCTTGACCATATCTGCAAAAGCAGTGATGTTGATCAGGGTCGGAGGATAAATATGCAGCCTGTAAGGTGCGATCGACCCGTCGCTGACAATATAAAAGCCCAGGTTACCTTTGGGGGCTTCTATATAACCGTAAACCTCACCGGCAGGCAGCGTGAAGAACTGCGGCACATCAGCACAAATAGGACCTTTGGCGGGCAACTGGGCCAGGGCCTGCTCCATAATGCGCAGGCTCTGCGTCATCTCCAGGATGCGCACCCAGTAGCGATCGTAGCAGTCGCCGTTCTGGCCGGTGGGGACTTCAAAATCAAACCTGTCGTACACTGAATAGGGGTCCATCTTGCGGACATCCCATTTCATTCCGCTCGCCCTCAGCACCGGCCCGCTGGCGCCTATAGCAATAGCAGTTTCTTTGGGCAGTATGCCCACGCCCTTGCTGCGGGCTAAAAAGACTTCATTTTCCTTAACAAGCTGGTTGTATTCATCGATATAGCGCGGCATCTCTGCCACAAATTTCTTGACCGACGTAATAAACTCGGCCGGCACATCCTGGCTGAGCCCGCCCACGCGCATGAAGTTGTACAGCAGGCGCTGCCCGCTGATCATATCGCACATATCGAGGATCTTTTCCCTCTCCCGCCACATGTAGAGCAATGGGGTAAAGAAGGCGCCGCAGTCATTCAGGAAAGAACCGATAGCCATCAGATGGCTCGAAATGCGTATCATCTCAGAAATGATCACCCTCAGGTACTCGGCCCGCTCAGGCACTTTGATGCCGCCCAGCTTTTCCACGGCCATGCAGTAGGCCACGTTGTTGGTCATCGAGGCCAGATAGTCCAGCCTGTCCGTCAGAGGTATGATCTGCGTGTAAGTGCGGGTTTCCGCCAGCTTCTCTATGCCGCGGTGCAGGTAGCCGACTATAGGCTCAACATCGGTGATGACCTCGCCGTCCAGCGTCAAACGCATGCGGAACACTCCATGCGTTGACGGGTGCTGAGGACCAATATTCAGATAAAATGGTTCGGTTTTAATAGGCATTTTACAGGTAGTCCCTCCGCAGAGGATAGCCTTTGAACCCTTCCCACAGCAGCAGTGGTTTCAAATATGGATGTCCCTCAAATTTGATCCCGAAAAGATCGAATATCTCGCGCTCCTGGTAATAGGCTGCCCTCCAGATAGGGGTGACCGAGTCTACCACAGGGTCTTCACGGGTGTAAATGCGGGTTTTCAATATGAGGCTGTGGTTATATTTAAGCGATACCAGCCTGTAAACCAGTTCGAAATACTCGAGGTAATCGACGGCGGTGACAACGGTTAGGTAATCGAAATCCAGCCCGGGCGTGCTTTTCATATACTCGGCAACTTTGGTGAGCTGCTTGGCATCCACCAGTACCGCCGTTTTGGTCCCTGATACTACGGCTCCAGGGATGGCTTCATTCAACTTCTTGCCGATTTCTTCGCCGTTTAATGCAATCGTCAATTTATCGAATATCCTTAATATTTATTTGGGCAACGACAGGGAAGGATTATCGAATGTGCCTTTGACTATCTTTGCATGTAGCCTGGTAATCCCATAAATCATGGCTTCCGGCCTGGGCGGGCATCCCGGTACGTACACATCCACCGGCATGATATGGTTGACGCCGGGCACCACGCTATAAGATTCCCTGAAAGTGCCGCCGCTGATGGCGCAGGCGCCGATGGCCACCACCCACTTCGGTTCAGGCATCTGGTCATAGATCAACCTGGCGGCAGCGGCCATCTTCCAGGTTATCGTCCCTGTGATGATCATGACATCCGCCTGGCGGGGTGAAAAGCGGATGATATCCATTCCGAAGCGTGGCAGGTCGAAGCGCGAACTGGAGGCCGATATCATCTCCATGGCGCAGCAGGCCGTCCCGAATATCATGGGAAAAATCGACCTTTGCCTGGCCCACGCAATCGCTGCATCTACCGTGGTCAGCAGGATATTGCGTTTAATCTCCTCGTCTATCCATCTGTCAGGATCGGCGATCTGGCTCCTGCACTGCTCCATTAACGAATTAATGGCCTGCCCTTCAGCGATATCTTCTTCCTGGGGCGTGGATACCGAAGGTCTGATTATTTCCATTGCAGGGCTCCTTTACGCCAGGCATATATATATCCGATCAGGAGAATGAACAGGAATATACCCACCGCAACAAGCCCGCCCACGCCCAGTTCCTTGACATTGACAGCCCACGGGTAAATGAATATCGTCAGCATATCCAGCAGCACGAACAAAACAGCAAAGAAATAAAAGCGGAAATTGTATCTTACCCTGCTGTCACCGATAGGCTGCATTCCGCACTCATACGTAGTAGTCTTATTGGGATTCTCCTTGTGTGGAATCAGGCCCATTAGCTTGAGCAGCATGGGCAGCGCCGGGATAAGTATGGTGAATCCAATAGCTATAATTAGCAGGATGCCAACATAACCATATTGCGCAAGCACGTCTTAAAATCTCCTCGGGGAATCACACAAACCGCTGGTTAGTATATTACAAGTCATAAATTTTTGTCAAAACAGGTTTATTTAGCTTGACTAAGGAACCGGCAGCCATAATATAATAATCGCTCAGATTATTATTCCATTCTTTAAATGAGTTAGACATCAGCCAAAATGCGTATTACAGGAGGATCCGCCAGGGGCCGGTTGCTTAAAACCCTGCCGGGGCTGGCCGTCAGGCCGGTCACCGATAAGGTCAGGGAGGCCGTCTTCTCAATGCTGCAGTCGATGCTGTCCGGATGGGACCGGGGCCTGGACCTTTTCGCCGGCAGCGGAGCCCTGGGCATCGAAGCCCTCAGCCGCGATATGGAACAGATGGACTTCGTTGATCAGAATGGCCAATGCTGCTCCATCATTAAAGAAAATCTCAAAAAAACAGGCTTTTTCGAACGTGCCCATATCTACTGCTGCCCGGTCCAGCGTGCACTGGGCTTCCTCGAAGGTTATTACGATGTCATCTTCATGGATCCTCCCTACGCCGATACCTCGCTGGGCATGCTGCTGGGTGAACTATCCACCTCCAGACTGGTTGCAGATGAAACAGTCATCCTCGCATCGCACGCTTCACGCTCCCCGCTGGAAAAGCAGTATAATAACCTGTCTTTGATTAAGGAAAAGAGATATGGCGACACCTGCATTTCAATTTACCACAAGGAGGTTGCATCTTGACTACCGTTTTGTATCCCGGTAGCTTTGACCCCGTCACCAACGGCCACCTCGATATAGTAAAAAGGGCTGCATCGCTTTTCGATAAAGTGGTCGTCGGTGTCTACGACACACCTCAAAAATTACTGCTTTTCACCGTAGATGAAAGGGTTTTCCTGGCCCGCGAGTCATGTAAAAACCTTAAGAATGTCGAGATCACGGCCTATTCCGGTATTACCGTCGAGTTCGCCCGCAAGATCGGCGCCAAAGCCATGGTGCGCGGCTTACGCGCCAACAGCGACTTTGAACGCGAGTTTGAAATGGCCCTCATGAACAAGAAGCTGGCCTGCGATGTCGAGTTGGTCTGTTTCATGGCCGACCTCAAATACCAGTTCCTCAGCTCCAGCATGCTTAAGGAGATCATTGCGCTGGGCGGCAACTTGGACGATATGGTCCCGCCGCATGTCTGCGCAGCCCTCAAAAAGAAGCTGCTTCATTAACGATTCAAAAAGTATATAATCTATAATACTTTTTATAAGAATAAGAAGTTTTCGTATCAATTTAAGGAGGATATATATCAAATGGCCTACAAAATTACCGATGAATGCATCAGTTGCGGCGCCTGCGAGGCGGAATGTAAAAATGAAGCGATAAAAGAAGGCGAATCCATCTATGTCATCGACGCCGCCAGGTGCACTGAATGTATCGGCTGGTTCAACAAACCCAAGTGCGTCGAGGTCTGCCCGGTGGATTGTTGCGTGCCCGATCCAGCCCACAAAGAAAGCAAAGAAGAGCTCCTCGAAAAATGGAAGAAACTCCATCCTGGCAAGACCCCCGCTTAAGTTAACTATTGACATCGGGCCGGTCAATGATTACGATCGAACCTGATCTCCTTGAGATCAAGGGCAGTGAGCGTGTGCTTGATGCGGGCTGCGGCAACGGACGGCATATCTGGCAGGTGTGTAAAATCAATCCCGGCATGTCCGTAGCCTTCGACCTTGACATCCCCAGCCTGCAGCGCGCCGGTTACATGCTCAATAACATGGAGAATGCCAGGGAATGCGCCGGCCCCTGGTATATGGTGGCCGGCAGCATTACCAGCCTCCCCTTCCCCGACCACACTTTCGACAAGGTCGTCTGCTCTGAGGTACTGGAACATATCCCCAACCTCAATAAGGCCATGTCTGAACTGGTGCGTGTGCTTAAGCCCGGCGGCATCATGGCCGTCAGCGTGCCCTCCACCTTCGCCGAATCGGTCTGCTGGAAGATTTCAGACGATTACCACAATACCCCCGGAGGCCACATCCGCATTTTCCGGCATAAGGAGATACTTGACCTGCTCACCGGCTTCAATCTTAAGATCTTCGAGGTGCGCTACAAGCACTCCTTCCACTCCATCTACTGGTGGCTGAAGGGCATCTTCGGACTTAAAAACGAGAAGGCCCTCGTGCCGGCCATGTACTACAAGTTCCTCGTCTGGGACATCTACACCGCCCACAAGTACACCAAATGGCTGGACGACATCCTCAACAAATTCATCCCCAAGAGCACAGCCATCTACTGCCGCAAACCCGCTTAAGCTCCACTCCCCTCTTTCACGTTCAATATCACCATATGGTGACATTTTCTCAAAACACTTAAATGGTGACAAAATCATATAACATCAACAGTCGGCAGTCTTACCTGTTGATTTCGTTAGGACGTTAGCTTAAACTAAACCTAAGATGCGGGTTAATAGGCACATAGTCGCACAGCCTATCGTGTTCTTTCTTGTGGCCGGCAGTTCAGTCCCACTTGGTATGCCCACCACTCTAATATCTAGTCCGTGAAATAGCTTTCATTATCTTACCGCCTTTGCCAGGATTTGTTCAGCTGTTTTTGTCCATACAAAGGGTTTTGCCCCTTCATTCCATCGGCTAACGAAGGCCTTTATTGCCTCAATGAGGTGGCCAACACTATCAAAGCTGCCCCTGCGAATCGCCTGGTTGGTCAGTATGCCAAACCAGATTTCCACCATATTCATCCAGGATGCTCCAGCAGGAGTAAAATGAAGGTGAAACCGCTTATGTTGCCTGAGCCATTTCTGCACCTTCTCGTGTTTATGGGTGCCGTAGTTATCCAGCATCAGATGCAACTGCTTATCTGACTCTTCTCATCTACACCTAATACCAATGCTTGCTCCGGTGGATTGAGATAAAGCCCCACAACATCGATCACCCTTTCCTTCGACTGGGGATCCTGGCTGAATTTGAATGTCTCTACACGATGGGGCTTCAGGTCATAGACTTGCCATACGTGGTGAACTGTAGATTTTCCTACCCCCTATCTGCCTTGCCAGCCTGCGGGCGCTCCAGAGAGTCATAACGGGCTTCAACTATTTCGTTGGTGATGCCTTCGTCAGAAAATTGAAGTGCCGTGTAGGCTCTTCAAAAGCAGAATTAAGTATGGGATTCTCTATTACAACGTCTGGCATTGCTATCTCCCTGCTTCAAACTCTCCCAGCCACTTGACTCGTGGCTGTCGCTCCTTGACCGAATTAAAAAACCGCTTATCAGCGGTCCACAAATCGCATTCCATAATGTCAGCCAGAGCTAGATAGTGAGTACCGTAGATAGCCGGCATTTGCAGCTCCTGAGCTAGCTCTATGGCCCGAAGATGAATCTGCGGGCTTTCCCTGACCCCAATGCCCATGTTGAGGAACCCAGTCAGCAACTGCTTTGCTTGAGACGGGGAAATGTGCCCTAGCGCTGCCCGGCGGTGCAAGACATTGGTTGCTTCGACGAGCAAGAGATATGGTGCTATTGGCCTGGTCTCCCCAGCAGCCCACTCACTTGCTAATGCCAGGGCTTCCTCGGCATAGGGCTCCCTCAGTACCCACTTTATTGCTAGGCTGGCATCTACTACTACATAGCTGTTCACTACTGGCTTACCCTTTCTTCTCTATCTTGACGAATCAACTCTGTCGACTCGTCGGCAAGCTTGCGCTTTCCAAAAACTGACTTTTGAAGCGCCTTTGCCTTCTCTACCGTCTCCCGGTTAAAGGCGCCGGAAGCGAGCACTCCAACCTCTTCTCTGTCAAGTTGTTGCTCAAGAGCGGAGAGGGAGTACTGACGCATAGTGACGCCCTTGCGAGCGGCAGCGATCTTGAGACACGTGCGCAACTCAGGAGTCATATCCAGGGTAAACCGGCTCTTGTTATT
>DKFA01000112.1:50831-99692 GCA_002452695.1 Dehalococcoidia bacterium UBA6808 | reverse complement strand
AGCGGGTTGGAGGCGCACAGCACCAGGTCGGCGCCACCTGCCTGCAGAGCGAGGGCTAGATTGGCAGTTTCGGTCGTGATATGCAGGCAACCTGAGATCCTCACGCCCTTGAAGGGCTTTTCCTCGGCGAAACGGGTCTGTATCAGCTTGAGCACAGGCATCTGGTAGCTGGCCCATTCTATGCGCAGCTTGCCTTCAGCCGCAAGCTTGATATCCTTGATATCGTAATTCATATCTTGGTTAACCTCTCTAAAATCAACGCATTAATATTACCTGATGAATGAGCCGTGTCAAGTATCAGATGGTTAATATCTTTGAATTCAGTAACAGGTTCAAATCCCCTTTTGATGTCGGCAAATATCTCCCATCTCCCATCCGAGACCGATCCCCTTTTTTGCCTCTCATCCAGTCTTTTTTTAATAGTATGCTCGTCAGCCGTGCATTCCACAGCCAGGAAGCAAGCTTCATTCTCTTCCGCCAGTTTCTGCGCCGCCAGGCGGTCGGTTTTTTTCTTGAAAGAGGCGTCCAGTATAACAGATTGTCCCTCAGTTATCCTCTCCCTGCCCTGCTTGAAAAGCTCATCGTATGTTTTCTGCGTGAATTCAGGGCTATAAAGCCCGGTGTCGAATTTATCGTAGCGCTGCTCGGTCAGCGGTTGGCCTGCCAACTGCTTCCGGATGACGTCGGAAGATAATACGTCACAGCCCAAAGCCCGGCCGATCCTGTTGGCTGCCGTGGTCTTGCCGGCGCCGATCAGCCCGGTGACGATGACCATGCAGGGCTTCGTATTGCAATATCGAAAGGCAAGGTTGAAGTAGAGACGGGCCTCGTTGCGCAGGGCCTCCTTGTCCTTCAGATAGGGATCGTCGTATTTGAAACAGGCAACCTTGCCCCTTACATAGGCCATGTAGCATTTATAATAGCGCATCAACTCTGCGATGCCGGAATCACGGCTGGCCGTGATGTAAGCATCGGTAAAGATACGCGAAAGGTCGGCCCTGCCGTAGCGGTCGATGTCCATGGACAGGAAGGATATTTCGGAGGCTACATCGCAATAACGGAAGCGGTCATTGAATTCGATACAATCGTAGATATAAATATCGTCCTGCGCAAAGCAGACATGCTGGGCATGCAGGTCGCCGTGGCAATCTCTTATTTTGCCCGAGGCAACGCGCTGCTGGAAGAGCGCCTGGTTGTCCTCGATGAACTTCCAGCTATTCTCTTTGATGAAACTGTAAACGCGCTGAGGAATAATCTTGCCGATATATTTTTCGGTCTGGTCGAAGTTCTCTTTGGCATTGATCTTGATGGCATCCAGGCTGCCGAAGCGACTGATGTTATCGTCCGTAGCGGCATGGCTGTGGAAGTCGGCCATCTTAAGCGCCACCTGTTTGAGCATGTCCGGCGTCACCCTGTCCGCAGGCAGCAACACGTCCATCATACGGTCGCGGGGCAGGGTTTTCATCTTGACTGCATACTCGATGATGTTGTCTTTTCCTCCCAGATGGAAACCCTGGCCGGTCTGGCTGATTGGCACCACGTCCAGGTAAGCTGCCGGGCTGAGGCGGCGGTTAAGCTCAAGTTCCTGCCGGCAAAGTCTCTCCCTTTGCTCCAGAGTGGTGTAATCCAGGTAGCCCAGATTGACAGGTTTCTTGGTTTTGTAAGTATAATCGCCAGCGATAAAGATGAATGACATCTGGGTTTGCAGGAGCTCTACCGAAGCAGGCTTTTGTGGATAAATTTCCGGACTGAGCATTGCCTGCACGTAGGGAGGTAAAGTTGAAGACATGATGCGATATTGTAGCAGTTTTGATACGTTATGTCATGAAAATAGCTTACGGTACCAAATCCCCGTTGCCCAGTCTGTCCATCCATTCAATTGATTTAAGCTGCTTTTCCAGTATGTATTTCACGTTGTCGCGCAGGAGAGCCTTAAGCTCACGTGAAAGCTCACTGTTGATTTTGACACGGCTGGCATTGGCGAAATCGCTATTGAGCCAGAAGCGCAGCACCTTGAGGGCATTGACCGAGATGGTGCGGGCAGCCATGTCCGGATAGCCGCAGGAACGGCACAGCACCCCACCCTGCGCCGGGCTGTAGTAGTTAACCTCAGCTGGCAGTTCACAGTTACAGTTGGCGCATCTCTGCAGCTGGGGGCGGTAGCCCTCCCTGTCCAGCAGACGCAACTCGAAGTAACGCGCGATACGCTCCCCATCCTCAGCGGCTGCCAGCTCCCGCAACATGCTGAGAAAGAGGTTGAAAAGCTCGTTGTCCTCGACTCCGTCTTCGGTAAAGGTGTCGACCAGCTCGGACAGATAGAAACCGCAGGACATCAGCTCCAGGTTATCGCGCAGGGTCAGGAAGGTTTCTATGGCCTGTGCCTGGGTAATGATATCCAGGTTGCGGCCGCGCGCCAGCATGAGGCGGCTGTGGGTGAGCAATTCGACATTGCCTCCCAGCTTGCTGCCGGGCCGCATGGCGCCCTTGGCTATAGCCCTCACCTTGCCGTGGTCCGCGGTGAAAAGCGTGAGCAGCCGATCAGCTTCCGCAAACTTGTGCTTTTTGATAATGATGGCGTCTGTCTGATAGACACGCGAAGCCATAAGATAAGCTTATTACATCTCCTGCCGGCCATCAAGAGCACGGCTGAGAGTAACGTCGTCAGCGTATTCAAGGTCGCCGCCAAAGGGCAGGCCTCTGGCCAGGCGCGTGACCTTGACGCCCAGGGGCGCCAGCAGGCGCTGGATGTAAAGCGAGGTGGCTTCTCCCTCGGCGTTGGGGTTGGTAGCCATGATTACCTCGACCACGTTGCCGCTGCTGAGGCGGTCCAGCAGTTCGCGGATATGCAGATCCTCCGGCTTAATGCCGTCGCCGGGGGAGATGACTCCATGCAGCACGTGGTAAAGGCCGCGGTATTTCCTGGTGCGTTCGAGGGGCATGATATCGATGGGCTCTTCCACCACGCAGATGCGCGTGGTGTCGCGCGAATCATCAGCGCAGATGAAGCAGGGGTCGGTGTCGGTGATATTCAGGCAGGTCGAGCAGAGCTTGAGGTTTTCCTTGATGCCGATGATAGCTTCGGCCAGGTCGCGCGCTTTTTCGGGCGGCGATTGTAAAAGGTGATAGGCCAGGCGCTGTGCGCTCTTGGGCCCAATGCCTGGCAGCTTGTTAAATTCCTGGATCAGGCGTGAGATCGGCTTGGCGGCGGGCAGGAAATCGGGGTTCAAACGGGCCTCCTACATAAGTCCGGGTATTTTCAATCCACCGGTCAGCTTGCTCATGCTCTGGGCGGTCATCTCCTGCGATTTCTGTACAGCTTCATTGCAGGCAGCCAGCACCAGGTCCTGCAGGAACTCAACTTCTTCGGGATTGACCACCTCGGGAGAGATCTGGACGGACTGGAATTGCTGGTGGCCGTTGATCACGATCTTAATGACGCCGCCCCCGGCGGTTACTTCTACAGTAGCTTTGCCCAACTCCTCTTGGGCTTTCATCATCTTTGCCTGCAGTTCCTGTATCTGACGCATGTTAAACTGGCTCATTTTTCCTCCGTATCAGCGTTTTCTTCGACAATCCGCGCGCCCATGCTCAGGGCAGCTTCGACCAGATGGTTGCTGCTGGTCGGTTTAAGCTCCGTTTTCTGCCCCTGCGGAATCAATACGCAGTTGACTGTATAGGAATGCCCGAAGACTTCCTTAAGCTTTTTTTCAATCAGATGAAGGTATTTGCGGTTATCTATATAGTTCTTGTGGAACTCGTGAAAAAAGCCCAGCACCAGAACGCCTTCTTTGATCTCAACCGGTTCGCAGGCATGGCGCAGGCGGGCATCCAGGTTACCGCCCGAACCCTCGCCGCGCATAGAGTTAATAAAGAACTTCCAGTGCTGCTTGATATAATCCAGGTCGGCGGGGTTTTCCATCTTGAGCGGAGCGCCAAGAGTGGTCTCACCTTCTTCAGCAGGTTCTGCCAGTTCGGCTTGCTGTGCAGGCGCTAAACTGGACTGATTTACGGCAGGTTTGCTTACCAGGCTGGCCGGGCGTGCTGCTTCTGCCGGCCTGGTGGCCTTATAGGGGGTGGAAGCGCTGCGTGTGCCCCAGTCGCTGCGCGGCGCCGGTTCGGTCGCCTTTTCTTTGCCATTGGCGGAGATGACGCTCTCGACCAGGGCGAGCTCCAGCGGCAGTGACGAGTAGGTATCCATGCGCATGTCCACAGCGCTGAAAAGCTTGACCGTGTTAAGCAGGTAATCAAGCGTGGCGCCGCCCGCTGCCCTTTGCATCTCAGCGAGGTCGTCGGCCGTGGCATCGATCATATCGGCTGAGCCGGACCTGGCCAGGAGCAACTGGCGCAGGTAGTCCACCAGTTCCCTGTTGAACTGCCGCAGGTCGAGTCCCTCGGATGCCACGGCATTGATCACCTTGAGTCCGGAGGAAACATCCCTGTTGATGATATGGCCGGCCAGCTCGCGGATGCGCAGGTCCCCGCTGATGCCCAGCATAGCCTGCGCCTGTGCCATCTGGATATCTGCGCCGTAATATGTAATGAGCTGCTCAAGCAGGTTGGTGGCGTCACGCAGGCTGCCGGTGGTCACCTTGGCGATCAGTTTAAGGGCTTCGGGATCGACCTTCACTCCTTCCTGGCTGCAGATGTGCGACAGGCGGGAGATGACGGCAGCCGAGGAAAGGCGGTGGAAATCGAAACGCTGGCAGCGCGAAGTGATGGTCGAAATGATCTTGTGCGGGTCAGTGGTAGCCAGTATGAAAATAACATGCGGAGGGGGTTCTTCCAGGGTCTTCAGGAAGGCGTTGGCGCCCTCCCTGGTAATCATATGTACCTCGTCGATGATGTAGACCTTGTAACGCAGGATGTTGGGGGCGTAGTTGACACGCTCCTTAAGGTCGTTCATATCATCGATGCCGCGGTTGCTGGCCTCGTCGATCTCAATGATATCAATGGCGTTGCCCCTGTTGATGGCCAGGCAGGAATCGCAATTATTGCAGGGCTCACCCTCGATGGGAGACTGGCAGTTGACTGCCTTGGCGAGGATGCGTGCAGTGGATGTTTTGCCTGAGCCGCGCGGGCCGCAGAACAGGTAGGCATGAGCAATGCGGTTGCTCTTAACGGCATTGCGCAGGGTCTGCACAACATGTTCCTGGCCGGCTACTTCTGAGAATGTCTGAGGCCGCCATTTGCGGTAGAAGACCTGTGAAGTCATAGCGCACTAATTATACCCCAACACCGCAGGGGGTAGTAAAAGGGTACGTGGCCGGAAGCTTTACCCTTTGTATTACACAAGATTACCGTGCTGTGATATAATCATGCGTTATAATTGAGAGAGTTTTATACACAACAGGAGTAAGGCGTTGGACACTGAGAAAAAAGCCACAATAATGAAAACATATGCGCTGCATGAGAAAGACACCGGTTCCTCTGATGTGCAGATAGCCGTGCTGACCGAAAGGATAAACCAGTTATCCAGCCATCTGAAAGCCCATTCACATGACCAGAACACCCGTCGTTCTCTTCTCAAGATTATCGGCAGGCGCAGGCGTTTACTGGCCTATCTGAGCAGAGAAGACATCAACCGTTACAGGGATCTTATCAGCAAGCTCGGTTTGCGCAAATAAGAAATAAATATAGAAGGTTTTAATATGCCCCAAGTTTTTAAGGCAAATATCGGGGACAGAGACCTTATCATCGAGACCGGCAAGCTCGCCCAACAGGCAGATAGCTCTGTTGTTGTACGGTACGGTGATACTGTTGTACTGGTCACCGCATGCATTAGCGAGGAAATCAAGGAGGGCAGCGATTTTGTCCGCCTTACCGTTGATTACGAAGAACGGCACTATGCTGTAGGTAAAATCCCCGGAAGTTTCATGAGGCGCGAGGGCCGTCCCGGCGAACAGGCCATTCTGGCCGCCCGCCTGTGCGACCGCTCGATCAGGCCGCTCTTTTCAAAGAGCCTGCCCAACGATATTCAGATCGTCGTTACCATCCTATCCACCGACCAGGAAAACGATCCGGATGTTGTGGCTGTGATCGGCGCGTCAGCAGCCCTGACTGTGTCCTCCATTCCTTTCGACGGACCTATCGGCGCCACCAGGGTCGGCTACCTCGACGGTAAGTACGTGCTCAACCCTCTACTGCCGCAGATGAACGACAGCCAGCTCGATCTGGTGGTCGCCAGCAGCCGAGATAACATCGTGATGGTCGAGGCAGGATGCAAAGAAATCGCTCCGGAGATTTATCTCGAAGCTGTTAAGCTGGCTCATGAGGAAAACCAGAAGATCATCAAGCTGCAGGATGATATGAAGGCCGCCATCGGCAAGCCCAAGCGCGAGAATGCCGGCGCAGGCTTCAATCAGGACCTGTTAGTTGCCCTGTATAACGATTTCAACGAAAAAATTTACGCGGCCATGGATACTTCCGATAGAAGCAAACGCCAGGCTGATCTGGCTGCGATAGAAGCTGAGGCCAAAGCGAAGTTCAAGGAAACTTATGCCGAGGCGGATATTCATGCTGCGTTGGACGAAGTGCAGAAAAAAGTTGCCCGTAAAAAGATACTGGCCACCCGCAAACACCTGGACGGGCGTGAGATAACGCAGATACGTCCCCTGAGCGCCGAGGTAGGGCTGCTACCCCGTACACACGGCTCAGGGCTTTTCCAGCGCGGCCAGACGCAGGTGCTGACCATTACCACCCTTGGCTCAATAGGCCAGGGTCAAACTGTAGACGACCTGGGACTGGAGGAAACACGCCGCTTCATGCACCACTACAACTTCCCTCCCTATTCGACCGGCGAGGTCAAGAGGCTGGGATCCGTCGGGCGCAGGGAGATCGGTCATGGGGCACTGGTGCACAAGGCATTGACTCCGGTTATTCCGGATGAAGCTGTTTTTTCCTATGCTATCAGGCTGGTTTCTGAGGTGATCGGCTCCAACGGCAGTACTTCTATGGCCAGTGTCTGCGCTTCTACGCTATCGTTGATGGATGCCGGCGTGCCGATTAAGGCGCCGGTGGTGGGCATCGCCATGGGCCTGGTCACCGACAATAATAACCCCGATAACTATATCGTGCTCACTGACATCGAGGGCATGGAAGATTTTTACGGCGATATGGATTACAAGGTTGCCGGTACTCTGGACGGCATCACGGCCATACAGCTTGATATCAAGTTGAAGGGTATCCGGCAGGAAATACTGGCCAAAGCGACCATGCAGGCGCTGGAAGCCCATAAAATAATTATGGAAGTGATCAAGGGGACTATCGCTGAAGTAAGGCCCAACCTGAGCAAGTATGCGCCCAGGATGTATCGCATTACCATCGACCCAGGTAAGATAGGCGCATTGATCGGCCCCGGCGGCAAGAACATCAAAGCCATTATTGAAGAGACCAAAACGACCATCGAGGTCTCCAACGACGGCACTGTCGTGATAGGTTCGGCTAATGAGGAACAGGCGCAAGCAGCTATACACAAAGTGGAAGGCTTGACGCAGGACGTGGAAGTTGGCGCGATCTATACCGGTAAGGTGACCCGCCTGCAGAATTTCGGAGCGTTTGTGGAAGTCCTTCCCGGCAAGGAAGGGCTCGTACATATCAGCGAGCTGGCAGAGCACCATGTGGCCAAGGTGGAAGATGTGGTCAAGGTAGGTGATGAGATCATGGTCAAGGTGACTGAAATCGATCGGCTCGGACGCATCAATCTATCGCGTAAGGTCGTTTTCACAGGAGACTCTGGCGGCTCAACGCCAGCCAGAATTGGAGATGATAGATCTTCCAGTCCACCCAGGCGTCCCGGCGGTTTCAGCGGCGGGCATAGCAGGGGGCCGCGGGACGAGCATCGCAGCAGGCCGCCGCGCAAGCATGATTAAAGCTGCCCAATCACCCATCGAGGTATAAGCATGTCTCAGATCACAGTAGCAGTCAACGGAGCGCTAGGCAGAATGGGACAGCAGGTGATGAGCGCTGTAATTGCTGATCCCTCTTTCAGCTTGACCTGTGCCTCTGACATAAAGGCGGACAAGGAATATGTAGTCTTGCCCGGGCATGCCCAAAAAATACCCCTGCATTCCAACCTGACTGCTCTAATCGAGATGTATCATCCCGACGTGGTGGTTGATTTTACAGTAGCCGGAGCTGCCATAAATTCAGCCAGGCTGGCCCTTAAGAACGGTTCGAATATGGTGATCGGCACCACGGGCGTGACTGCTGCCGAGATCAAGGAGATCGGTCAACTGGCTATCAGATATCAGAAAGGGGCCATCGTTGCAGCCAACTTCTCTATAGGGGCTGTCATACTGATACACCTTGCGAAAATAGCGGCCAAATATTTTGATAACGCTGAGATTATCGAGCTACACCACGATAAGAAGATCGATGCCCCTTCAGGCACAGCGCTGGCCACGGCTGAGGCCATGCTGAAAGCAAGGGGCAGGCCGTTTATAATCCCACCGACCGAGAAAGAAACGCTCAAAGGCACACGAGGCGGGCAGAAGGACGGCATATCCATTCACAGCGTGCGTGTGCCGGGGATGGTTGCCAGCCAGGAAGTAATTTTCGGCGCCCTGGGGCAGACGCTGGTGCTACGGCACGATACGATCAATAGGGAGAGCTTCATGCCGGGCGTAATGCTTGCCATTAAAGAGGTTGTCAAGCGTCGCGGGCTGGTTGTAGGTTTGGAAACACTTCTAGATTTGGGAGACTGATTATGAGCAATGGTTACAATGTAGCTATCGTTGGCGCCACCGGCATGGTGGGGCAGGAGTTCATAAAAGTTCTCCTGCAGAGGAAATTCCCGGCAAAAAATATCCTCTTATACGCCTCTGACAGGTCGGCGGGCAGGAAGCTGTTCGTGGGCCATCAGGAGATTGTGGTTAAAGAAACCGCCAACGATTCTTTCGATAACGTGGATATTGCCCTGTTCTCCGCCGGCGCGGATATCAGCAAGCACTTCGCACCTATTGCAGCCAAGGCGGGCGCACTGGTCATCGACAACAGCGCAGCCTGGCGTATGGATCCGCGTGTGCCGCTGGTAGTGCCCGAGATTAACGTGGAAGATATTAAAAAACACAGGGGTATCATTGCCAATCCCAACTGCTCTACTATCCAGATGGTGGTTGCCCTTAACCCGCTTCACAAGATTAACCAGATCAAACGCGTCGTGGTTGCTACGTATCAGTCCGTGTCAGGAACCGGACTGGCTGCAGTGGAGGAGCTGACCAAGCAGACCAGGACAGTGCTGGAGGGAGGTAACGTGGTCCCGCACGTTTATGCCCACCAGATTGCCTTCAATCTCCTGCCTGAGATCGACGTTTTCCTGGAGAATGGCTATACCAAGGAAGAATGGAAGATGGTCGAAGAGACCCGCAAGATCATGCACGCCGAGAGCATCGCCATATCAGCCACCTGCGTCAGAGTGCCGGTCTTTGTCAGCCACAGCGAAGTCGTGCAGGTCGAATTTACAGAATATATGTCGCCGGAAGATGCTCGTGCTATTCTCAGCAAGTCACCGGGCATAAAAGTGCTGGATGATCCTAATGTGAGCCTTTACCCGCAGCCCTGGCTGGCTGCCGGAACGGATGACGTCTATGTCGGCAGGATCAGGTCAGATGCATCCTATCTCAACGGCCTGGTAATGTGGGTGGTTGCGGATAATATCCGCAAGGGAGCTGCCCTTAATGCTGTGCAGATTGCTGAGGAAGCTATAAAAAACGACTGGGTCAAGCAGGCAAAATAGGAGAGGTGATAGCGATGAAGAAGTTCGGACGTTTACTGACAGCTATGGTCACACCCTTTGATGCGAAGGGGCAGGTGGATTATGCACAGGCCAGGAAGCTGGCTCAAGCGCTGCTGGCTGCAGGCAGCGACGGCCTGGTGGTGAGCGGTACTACAGGGGAAAGCCCTACCCTTTCCACTGCTGAGAAGCTGCGCCTGTTTGCCGAGATCAGGTCGGCCGTGGATAAAAAGGCCACCATAGTAGCCGGAACCGGCAACTACAATACACTTGAAAGCATTGAGCTGACACGCGAGGCAGAGAAGACCGGCGTTGATGCCTGCCTGTTGACGGTGCCTTATTATAGTAAACCCACGCAGGACGGCCTTTACCAGCATTTTAAAGCCATTGCCGTCAAAACCAAGCTGCCATGCATCTTATATAATGTGCCTTCCCGCACGGTAACCAATATGTCGGCCGAAACCACGATCAAGCTGAGTAAGATCGATAACATCGTCGGGGTAAAAGAGGCCAGCGGCGATTTCACGCAGATTGCCAGGATTATTGATGGAGTAGACACGGACTTCATCGTTTACAGCGGAAATGATGGCGATACACTCGGCGTGATGGGCTTGGGTGGTTATGGTGTGATCGGCGTAATCACGCATCTGATCGGCAGACAGTACCACCGAATGATCGACTGCATGATGACGGGAAAGAGCGTAGAGGCGGCCGGGCTGCATCGCAGCTTCATACCGCTGGTCAATGCCATGTTCATGGTGGGCAATCCCATGCCGATCAAATATGCATTAAATTATATTGGATTCAGGGTAGGCAAGCCCCGTCTGCCGTTGACTGAGCCGGATGAGAAGACCCGTGAGGTTATCGAAGCGACCTTGAAAAAATATAAGATTGATCTGCAGAGTCAATAGGGACATCAATCTTTAGATGATCTTTTTCACCGTGATGCTCTGCTCGCGGCGGGGTCCGATGGAGATGATGTGGAACGGGCAGCCGATGAGCGATTCCAGCTTCTTAACGTAGCGCATGGCGTTGCCGGGCAGTTTTTTAGCATCTCTTATATCGCTGGTGGGAGACTTCCAGCCGGGCAGTTCCTCGTAGATGGGCTGGCAGCCTTCCAGAGCCTCAACATCGGCCGGGAAGCGGTCGACTATCCTGCTGCCGATCTGGTAACCAACACACACCTTGACGGTCTCCATTTCATCCAGCACGTCAAGCCGGGTAAGGATTCCGCTGGTGAACCCGTTAAGCTCGGTGCTGTAACGTCCCACCACGGCGTCGAACCAGCCACAGCGTCGTGCCCTGCCTGTTGTGGCGCCGTATTCGTGGGCGCGTTCACGTATATACTCACCGACCTTGTCTTTTAGCTCGGTAGGCATGGGGCCGCCGCCGACCCTGGTGGTGTAGGCCTTAAAAATGCCCACCACGCGGTCGATTCTGCGGGGATTGATGCCCGACCCCAGGCAAGCACCAGCAGCAAGCGGGGATGATGATGTAACAAACGGATAGGAACCAAAATCGGGGTCCAGCATCGTTCCCTGGGCGCCTTCCAGGACGATATTACTGCCCCTGGATACCAGGTCGCTGATCATCGAAGTCGTGTCTTTGATAAAGGCTCTCAATCTTTGAGCATAGCCGTTGTATTCATCAAAAACAAGCTGCAAGTCCAGCGCGGGTTTATTATAAATCTTGGTCAACAGATCGTTCTTGGCGGCCAGTACGTTCTGGATGCGGCTTTTGAGCGTGTCTGCATCGAGCATATCGCACATGCGTATGCCCTTCCGAGCGGCCTTGTCGGCGAAGGCTGGCCCAATGCCTTTCCTGGTCGTGCCTATGGCGCTCTGCCCGCGGGCTTCTTCTTCCAGTCCGTCCAGCAGAATGTGCCAGGGCATGATGACGTGGGCGCGATCGCTGATATGCAGATTTGTGATATCAACCCCTCTGTTTTTCAAGCTGTCCATTTCCTCCAGCAGCACCCTGGGGTTGACAACCACACCGTTGCCTATGATGCAGGCGGCGTGGGGGTAGCAAATGCCGGAAGGGACAATATGCAGTTTAAACTCGCCGTTGGAGTTGATGACAGTGTGGCCGGCATTATCTCCGCCGGAATAACGTATGACGGCATCCGCCTTCTCCGCGAGAAGGTCTACGATCTTCCCCTTTCCTTCGTCACCCCACTGGGCTCCGATAACTGCTACAACTGACATCTTATTTTCTTGAAATGGGCATACCTGTATTTTGCAAACAAACGCTAATGATAAAATAGTATTGACGGACTGTCAACTATGCCTTCCGCAGGTAACATTTGCTCCAAATGTAAGTCAGGGCGCCTCCGCCCAGTATGAGTACTATCATGCTGATCAGAAAAGAAGGCTGAATTTAAATAGACTACTGCTCATTATACTTTCCGCGTGTTTTGCCAGACGTGAAAAAAACGTTGGCCAACGGTAATCCAGGAGAAAACGACCACTATGGCCACAGCAACGAAGACCAGGTTGAGCAGCAGCCCCAGCGTCAGCACGATCACTCTCTCAGGACGGGTGAAAATGCCGACGGTGCATTCTATATTCAGTCCTTCGGCCCGGGACCGGATATAGCTGGTCAGGAATGATCCTGTCAGTGCCAGCATGATCAGTACAAGCTCCCAGGTGATATTGTAGGGCCAAACACCGGCACTGGTAATGAAAATGAAGCTGATGAAAATTGCAGCTTCGGTCAGGCGGTCGGAAACGGAATCGAAAAGGGCGCCGAACTTGCTGGTTTTGTCCATGTAACGCGCCAACGCGCCATCCAGCATATCGAACAGCCCGGCCAGCAGGAACACTAGACCACCTGTAAACACATGGCCGAAACCTATGACAGCGGCAGCTATCAGATTAAGCAAGATGCCTGCGACCGTCATGGCATCGGGGGTCAGTTTAAGCTTGCTGATCAGAGGCACCAGGGGAGCGGTAATGCCACGCTGCAGTTTCTTACGGAAATCCTGAAAAGTTGACAATCAAATACCCTCTTTATAGCCGTCGCTGATAGTCCTGTAATATTCGTCAACCTGCCTGCTGACGTTTTCCCAGCTATATTTCTCCGCGGTGACCAGACCCCTGTCGATGATACGCTGCCTCAGCTTGCTGTCATGTATCATGGTGAGCAGGGCATCGGCAATGGCACGCTCATCCGAAGGTGTGGCCAGCAACCCATCTTCACCGTGCGTGATCACACTGGCATAACCGGGGATATTGGTGGCAACTACAGGGGTGCCGCTGGCCATGGCTTCCAGCAGCACAATACCGAAGCTTTCTCCGCTGTTAGCAGGCGAGCAGAAGATATCGGCTGTACGGTAATACTGGGGCAATTGATCGAATGGGACAAACCTGGTGAAAACCACCTGGTCGCCCAATAATGTTCGGGCCAGCATTTCATAGTAGGTGCGCAGCCTGATACCGGGGCCGGCTATGATCAGGCGGAAGTTGGGGTATTCCTTTTTCACATAGGCGCAGGCGCGTATCAGGTCGCCGACGCCCTTGCGCTCTTCCAGCCTGCCGACGAAAAGTATATTCAACTTTCCATCCTTGAGCTCCTGGCGAACAGGGCCATCCTGACGGTAGTGCCTGGTGTCTACGCCATTGGGAATAATGTTGTATTCACCAGGCAGATATTTCGAGATATAGTCGAGGGCCGGCTTTGAGACGGCAATCTTGCCATGCAATTTCCTGCCAAGCTTGTGCATAATGGGCTGTCCCAGCCAGTACATGACGGAATGGTCATGGCAGGCATGAAAAGTGCCGATGTTGACGGTTTGGGACTTCGTCAGGATGCTCAGACAAAGCATGGGGATGAAAGGTTCGTGCAGATGGATGATGTCGAACTTCTCACGTTCCAGCACGTGGTTGACCTGATAAGGCAGCCAGGGCGAGAGCGGTATGCGCGCAGTAGTGCCACCATAAGGGATGGGTATGGGTCTCCCGACCGGCAAGACATCCTCACCGAAATAACGTGCGTTCTTACGGTGCATGGGGGCGATGATTTTTACCTCATGTCCTCTGGCCTGCAGATAATAGCCGAGATAGGACACGTGGTTGATAACACCGCCCGGGTGAGAATAGTCATAAGCGGAGACAATCCCGATCTTCATTATTCAGATGTGAAACTCGTATCTATGATAACTTCCCTGCAGCTATGCCGATTCCGGCAAGCTGATCGGGTGTTGCTGATCCTTGCCGCTGATAAACTGCTCAACGCGCCTGCGGGCTTCGTCGTCTGAATACTGGATGGGGGGCGATTTCATGAAATAGGAACTGGGAGCGACAATGGCCCCGGCCAGCCCGCGGTCTCTGGCTATTTTGAGGCAGCGTACAGCATCAATAACCACGCCGGCCGAGTTGGGGCTATCCCAGACTTCGAGTTTGCATTCCAGGTTGAGCGGTACGTCGCCGAAAGTGCGGCCTTCCATCCTGATATGGCAAAATTTGCGGTCGAGCAGCCAGGGCACATAATCACTGGGGCCTACATGGATATTGTCGGGATTCATTTCAAAATCAAGCTGGGAGGTAACAGCGTTAGTCTTGGAAATTTTTTTCGATTCGAGACGCTCGCGCTCAAGCATATTGTAGAAATCGGTATTGCCGCCGAAGTTCAACTGGTAGGTGCGCTCAAGCTTGACGCCGCGATCGCGGAAAAGCCTGGTCAGCACGCGGTGTACGATGGTGGCGCCGACCTGTGATTTTATATCGTCCCCAATTACAGGAAGGCCGGCTTCCAGGAAGCGGTTGTGCCAGTAGGGTTCTCTGCCTATAAACACGGGGATGCAGTTCACCAGGCCAATGTTTGCGTGCAATAGCTGCTCAACATACCATTTGGTCGCTTCCTCGCTGCCCACGGGCAGGTAGTTAATGGCCACATCGGCCTTGGCCTCTTTGAGGATGTTAACGATGTTGGCCGTGGGGCCGGGGGCCTTTTCAATGATCTTGCCCAGGTATTTACCCAATCCGTCATGCGTCATGCCTCGTACGACTTTGACGCCGGTTGTCGGAACATCGCAAAATTTGTAGGTGTTGTTGGGGGGTGTAAAAATGGCCTCTGCCAGGTCTTTGCCGACCTTGTTCTTGTCGATATCGATAGCGGCCACAAAGTTAATATCTTTGATGTGATAACCGCCCAGGTTGACGTGCATCAGGCCGGGCACGAACTCATCCTCTTTAGCTTTCTTGTAATAATGCACTCCCTGTACGAAGGAAGAAGCGCAGTTCCCAACTCCTATTATGGCTACGTTAATTTTTCCCATTTTGACATACTCCTTTACTGATAGCGATTATGTGATAGGCTCAATTGTCTTTGCGCTCTTCAGCCTGATCCATCTGCTGTATTATCCGACGCGGTCTGACCAACCACATCGGCAGGTTGGAGGCATGCAGGATCTTGTCAGCTACGCTGCCCATGACGAAACGGGCAATGCCGCTCCTGCCGTGGGTCGACATGGCGATCAGGTCGGCTTTCTCATGTGCAGCCGCGTTGATGATTTGCTGTGCCGGGTCGCCCGATACTATCCTGGTTGTGGCGGCTATCCCTTTTTCGCTCAGCCTGTTGCTAACCCGGTTTAAATATTTTTCACCTGCATCATGCGTGGCTTTAACGAAATTGGCAAACTCGGGCCCGAGCAGCCGGGCTTCCACCGCATGTGGCGTTGGTATCACATGCAACAGGACCATGGATGCGCCGGTTTTGAGCGCCAGAGCTTCGGCATCGCGCAAGGCGGACTCCCCCGTTTCCGAACCGTCAAGCGGCGTAAGTATGCATTTAAAAGTAGAGCGGCGGTCGCGATCGATCTCCTTGACGTGTTTGCTGTGGATGACCAGCACGGGTACTGCACATTTGGAGACAACCTTCTCAAATACACTGCCCAGCCACCAACGGCGCAGTCCGCTGTGTCCGTGAGTAGCCATGATAATGAGGTTGACGTGGTTCTGCTGCGCGTACAGCAGGATATTCTCGGCTGGTCCTCCGTAGGTCACTTTGCCTTTGGCCTTGAGTTTGCGCTGCCGGGTGACGACTTCGGCGAAATCCAGTGTTTCCTTCTGCGCGTCGCTGTAGAGCAAAACGGCACGGCAGGTTATCGCATTTTCCTGCAGATGTTCAATAGCATGATGCACGTAGTCTTCCAGCAATTGATTAACGCGACGCGTTTTACTGCCGAGCCCCACACTCAGGATATCCACTTCCGAGTTGAACCTGACTGCGATGTCCCGGACGAAAGGTAAAACGGTCTCCGCCTCAACCGAACCATCAAGCGGAACGAGTATCTTTTTAAACATTTCAGATTTAAATCCGCTCTATTATACCAGATTATTACAGCGCCCTTGTATTATTCAGGATTTTTATATAAATTTATTACGTGCTATATGATTTCCATTCGCATACATTTCACAGTGATGGAGTACTTTCCCCGATCGAATTGATCAGGCGTGCCGCGGTGAAAGGCTACTGCACACTGGGTATTACCGACCATGTCGGTGTAGGTTCGTTGAAGAGGCTGATCGAGGAAGTCAGTGACGATTGCAGGCTGGCAAGGTCATACTGGAATATCCTGGCTATGCCGGGAGTGGAGCTTACCCACCTGCCGCCCGCTGCAATCGATGGTGCGGCACGCAAGGCCAAGGAGTTGGGCGCCTGGCTGGTGGTTGTTCATGGTGAAACAACTGCCGAGCCGGTGGAGGAGGGAACCAATCTGGCCGCCGTGAAATCGCACTATGTGGATATCCTGGCGCATCCCGGAAATATTACGCTGGAAACAGCCAGGATAGCAGCTGAAAACGGGGTTTTTATTGAGATTACCACCCGGAGAAGCCACTGCGTAACCAACCCGCATGTTGCTAAAACAGCCACTGAAGCAGGAGCGTTGCTGCTGCTGAATACCGATTCTCACTGTGAAGATGATCTGCTCAGCGAAGAATTGGCCAGGTCCACACTCGCAGAGGCCGGTATTCCCCCCCTCCAATTTAAAGCTATACTAGAAGATAATCCCCTGAAATTGCTTCAGAGAATCAAGAAAATCTCGTGAGATTTGCGCAGATTGGTTGTTGTTTAGCTCTTACCGATCCTGTAAACCTTGGTCCCGCAGAGGGGGCACACCCCCTTGATCGCCGGCCTGCCATTCTTCAGGGTAACCTTCTGTGCGTTCTTGATTTCCACCATCTTCCTGTCTTTGAAGCAGTAAGCCTCTGTCATTGGGCACCTCCTGAAGCTGTTTAAAGCTCTTAAGGCTAATATAGCCAATACGAATATCTCTGTCAAGCGTTTTTTCGATGAAGATGAAAAGCTCCCTCGATTTTAAAGGTTGAAAATCTTTTCTGGCCACCATAATCCGTTTGCAGCAGAATATTTAAGGATGCCCAGAAATTTACCGCTACTATCGTAACTGCAAAGAAGCTGTCCGGTATCGAACGTGTCATCATTGAGGTGTATAGCTGTGCCGCTGAGAACCAGGGCGGCAACCCTGACATCGAGCACGTGTTTCTGCCAGGATTGCAGGGGGTGATCGACCGGGAAAAGAAGGCCGGGCAAGCCTGCTGCTTGGGCCTGGCGGGCAAGCTCATCCGGGGCCAGCGCATTATCGAGATTGTAGGGGCCGTAAGCTGTGCGAAGGAGATCCTGCAGGTAAGCGCCGCAGCCCAGGGCCTCGCCAAGATCGCGGGCAAGGGCGCGTATATAAGTGCCGGTAGAGCAGCGTACCCTTACCTTGAGATAGGGGTTTTCAAAAGAAAGCATATTAATAGCATCGATTGTCACACTATGCGGTTCAAGTGGAATGCTGGCGCCTTTTCTGGCCAACCTGTATGATTTCTTGCCTCCAATTTTCTTTGCGCTGTAAGCAGGGGGAGCTTGACTGATATCGCCGATGAAGCGCTGAAGCTCTTGCCGAACCTGTTTTTCGCTGATAGCTGTCGCATCACCGCGGGAAATGAGACTGCCCTGGGCATCCAGCGTATCTGTGGTGGCGCCGAGCATAATGCCGGCAACGTATTCCTTGGGAAAGTTATGCATATACTCGATCAGCCGGACGGCCTGCCCCAGGCAGATTGGCAGCACACCCGAAGCGCCGGGGTCCAGGGTGCCGGCATGTCCGACGCGCTTTTCCCCGCTCAGACGGCGGACAGTTGCAACCATGCTGAAGGAAGTGGGGCCGCAGGGTTTATTTATGTTTAGGATTCCGTTTACGCCCATCCGTTCCCGCCTGCTTGTCTTCTGCTACGACTCTGTCGATCAGGCTGACGAGACTGACGCCCTTTTCGATGGAATCATCAAATTCAAATTTCAGTTCAGGAGTAACCCTTATATCAAGCCGGTGCGCAAGCTCTCGGCGCAAAAAACCTGAGGCCGAATGAAACCCATTTAGTATCTCATCCCTGTCATGATGATCGCCGAGAGCGCTGATCAGGACCGTGGCATTTTTCAGGTCATTGGAAATGGAGACACCCGTTATGCTGATCAGGCTGGTGAGTCTTGGATCGTTGATATGCTTGCGCAGCAAATCGCTGAGCTCGATCTGGATAAGATGATTTAAACGTTCTGTGCGTCGGGTCATAGCATTCTCCCTAAAGAAAGATGAGGTATTCAATTGCAGCGGTCCGATTCGCAAGGAGCTATCAGTCTATGCGTTCCTGCTTTATGAACTGCAAAATATCACCTACCTGGAAATCGACGAAGTTCTCAAGTTTAACGCCGAACTCCATACCTGTAGTCACCTCCTTCACATCATCCTTAAACCGGCGCAATCCTGTTAAACGTGATTCAGCGATTACCTTACCGTCGCGGAAGACCCTCACCTGAGAATCTCTGGTTGCTTTTCCTTCTTTCATCCATGCGCCTGCGATCTTCCCCTTCTTGCCGGCTTCGAAAATAGCCTTGATCTCTGCCTGGCCGGCGACCACCTCGGCATATTCCGGTTCGAGCATACCTTTGAGAGCTTTTTCAACGTCCTCGATTAATTTGTAAATGACGTTATACTGCCGGATGCTGATTTTCTCCTGTTCAGCCAGCCTGCCGGCGCCGGCTTCCGGCCTGCTGTTGAAACCTATTATAACGGCCTTGGAGGCCATTGCCAGCAGGATATCGCCTTCTGTAATACTGCCGGTGCCGGTATGTATCACCTTGACGCGGGTTTTGTCGTCGCTGAGGCGTTCCAGCGAGTCCTTGATCGGTTCGATGCTGCCGTGGACATCGGTCTTGAGGATAATATTAAGTTCTTTTATTGCCCCGCTTCCGGCCTGGGCTGCCACGGATGACAGGCTGAGGCTGCGGGATGTGTTGGCTGCTGCACCGGCCGCGGCTCGATTCTTTTCAACAAGGGCACGTGCTTCTTTTTCGTCGGCTACCACCTGGAAAACCTCACCGGCGACAGGCACGGAATTCATGCCGAGTATCTCAACCGGAGTGGCAGGTTCTGCCTTGCGGATATTCTTGCCGGAATCGTTAAACATGGCCTTGACTTTGCCTGAAATGGCGCCGATGACAAGGTTGTCTCCTGGCTTTAGGACGCCTTTCTGGACCAGCAACGTGGCCACCGGACCGCGATTTTTATCGAGCTTAGCTTCAATTACGATGCCTTCGGCAGGGCAGTCCCATTCGGCTTTTAGCTCCAGCATATCGGCTACCAGCAGCACGTTTTCCAGCAGATCATCGATACCCTGTTTCTTCTTGGCCGATACGGGGACACAGATTGTGTCGCCGCCCCATTCCTCAATCAGCACGCCCAGATCGGCAAGCTGCTGCTTAACCTTATCGGGAGCAGCGTTGGCCTTGTCTATCTTATTCAGGGCGATAACGATGCTCACGCCGGCTGCCCTGGCATGGTCAAGGGCTTCGATAGTCTGGGGCATGACACCGTCATCCGCTGCGACTACCAGTACCGCAATGTCGGTAGCGCGGGCGCCGCGCGCCCTCATGGCCGTAAATGCCTCGTGACCGGGTGTATCAAGGAAGGTAATCTTACGTCCGCCCATCTCGATTTGATAGGCGCCTATATGCTGTGTGATGGCCCCTGCTTCTCCGGCTGCCACATTGGTCTGTCTGATTGCATCAAGGAGGCTGGTCTTGCCGTGGTCGACATGTCCCATAATGGTGATTACAGGCGGCCTCGGGCGCAGCCTGGCGCCCTTGGCGCTGACAGCCTGTTTGGTTTGTGTCACAACAGGCAGTTTCCTGGCAGTATAACCGAAGTCAGCAACGATTTTGGCAGCAACGTCATATTCGAGGGCCTGGTTGATGTTGGCCATAACCCCGTTGCGCATAAGCTGCTTGATGATTTCAATGCCGCTTACGCCGATCTGGTCGGCAAGCTGTTTGACCGTGATGACAGGGGGCAATCCCAGGGAAGGGGGACCCTGTTTTGCTCCGGTTTCCCCAACGCCAGCCTGTTCCTTATTATTCATTACTGCTCTTCCTTTTCTGGCAGAGCCTTGCCGTATTCGAGCAATGACTGCCTGTTATCTGCGGATAGTTTGGTCCGCAGGCCGAACTCGATCCTGTTACCTTTCAATCCGTTTTCCCAGCATTTCCGTTTGGCGCAAAGATAAACGCCCCTGCCGGGCTTCCTGCCCTTGATGTCGACTTCTACACCGGCGTCGCTGCAAACAAGCCTGATAAGCTCTCTTTTACCGGCTGTCTGCCTGCAAGCGATGCAGGTACGCAGCGGCACATGTTTCAGTTTCAAAGGTTGTGAAATATTATTATTCTTCGAAATCTTCATCTTCATAATAGGCCGGTTTCTTTTTGGCTTTGAATTTGTTGGCTTTAGTGCCAGCATCCTTGCCGTCTGAATCTTTTTTCGATGCGTCTTTCTTCCTGGATTTGCCTTCTCGCCCTGCCAGGATCTCCTCGGCGAACCGTATCTTGGAAGGCTTCGAAGGCGATGACATCTCTACCGGCAGAAGGATTTCGATGCCGGCGGGAGTAGCCTTTTCTTCTGCTGCCTCAGCAGCAACGAGTTCGGGCATTCCCTCTGCGACATGCGCCTCAATTTCTGCTCCCGCTTCAACCGGGGTCTCAATAGCTGCTTTTTCTTCAACGGCTTCCTCGGCTGCTTTGGCAGTGGCTTTTTCCGCCTCGAGCTCGGAAGCGCTCTTGATGTCAATGCGCCAACCTGTAAGCTTGGCAGCCAGACGCACATTCTGTCCTTCCTTGCCGATGGCCAGCGAAAGATGCTTATCCGGTACCTTGACCAGGGCCGTGGTCTCAGGCTCGTTAAGTGTAACGCTTAATACCTGTGCGGGACTGAGCGCATTTGCGATGAAGATACGGGGGTCATCTGACCATTGCACCACATCGATCTTCTCACCGCTCAGCTCATTGACTACATTCTGTATCCTGATTCCACGCAGGCCGACACAGCAGCCGACCGGATCGATTCCAGTTTGGCGCGTATTAACAGCGACCTTGCTGCGATAACCGGCTTCCCTGGCAATGGCCTTGATTTCAACTACGCCGCTGGCGATCTCGGGAATTTCCAGTATCAGCATATCCCTGAGCAGATTACGGTGTGCCCGCGAAGCTATGATCTGCGGCCCCTTGGTAGTACGGGCTACCTCAACGATGTACAGCTTCAGGCGCTGCCCCTGACGGTAGCGTTCAGTGGGTACCTTTTCGTTCTGCGGGATGACGGCTTCGGTCTTGCCGATATCAACTACCACATGCTCAGGCGTTATCCGCTGTACCGTCCCGGTGACGATCTCACCTTCTTTGCCGACGAACTCCTCATAGATGGCGCCACGTTCGGCGTCGTGCAATTTCTGCAGGATGACCTGCTTGGCTATTTGGGCCGGGATGCGTCCCGCATTGGGAGGAGCCAGCTCGAACGTTACCGTATCTCCGGTTTTAAGCGTTTTATCTATTTTATTGGCGTCTTTTAGTGAAATCTCGCGGTACTCATCCTCGGGTGTTTCAACTACGGTTTTCCTGAGAGTGAGCTTGACCTCGCCGGATATAGGGTGAATTTTAACCGAAATGTCCTCTCCATGCGTGTAGGATTCCTTGCGATAAGCCGAAACCATAGCAGATTCCAGCGCCGTAAGGACTATTTCCTTGGGCAGGTTCTTTTCAGCCGCAAGTTGCATGAGGGCATTCATGAACTCAGTCTTCGCCATCGAAATCAGTCTCCCTCACCATGCATTTTTCTTCAATAAAAAAGTGGGTGCACGGACCCACTTTCAGTCTAGTATTGAATTCAAGGAAATATTATCACAGGTTTATTGAAAATGCAAATTGACGCATACGGCTGGACAGCTTTATTTCGGCCGTCCCCCCTGCCTGATGCGGGCCAGCATGCCGCGATTAAATCCCGCAAGGGACCTTTGCAGAGAACGGTGTTTGATGGCTTCGATAATGATTTTACCGTGCCAGTCGAAAGTGATATCGGGGGAGGTAAGGAAGGACTCATGTATGCCGTGACGTTCAATAACGTCGAAAATATGACAGATCTGGCGGTCATCCAGTTTCTGGTAGAAGCGGTGCGCCCAGTAGCCGATGGTAAGTTCCTCACGCAGTATCTTTTGCCAGCGTTGCTGGTAGCGGAAAAGCCGCCTGGCGGACAGGTCGCCGGCTTTGAAAGACGCATCCAGCACATCCACTGCCTCACTGGCTGAAAGCAAGCCGAAGTAGATGCCGCCGCCTGTGGTCGGTTTGGCCTGGCCGGCTGCGTCCCCTATCACCACAAAGCGTTTGCCGTACGTTTTCCCAAGGGTTTTGAGCGGGATGTTGCCGTAGTTGACAGGATAGTCATCCCGGACTATTTTACCTTCATCGGCCAGTTTTTTCAGCAGCGAGGACATGTATTCACGCGGGTTGTTGCGGCAGAGCAATCCTGCTTTGGCCTGTGATTTGCCGACAGGCACCAGCCAGGCGAAAAAACCGGGCGCAACAGCAGACCCGCAATAGACCTCTGTCTCATCGATACCTCTGCAGGTAACCTCGGCCTGTGCTCCATGCGCATAATGGTTGATGCGGCCCAATCCGAGCTGTTCTGTCAGGTTGCTGCCGAAACCTGTCGCAATAACCACTGCGCCTGCCTGCATTTCGTAATCCTGCCGAGCATGGCGACAGACCGCTGTGATGTAGTTGTCATGCAGGTCGATCGATTTAACCAGAGTGTGCGGCCTGTATTCGGCGCCGCAGGATTGCGCCCTAGCGGCCATGAAACTATCAAGGCCGGGTCTATCGAGCACATAAGCCTGCGGGCTTTCGCGATCCACGCGGATGAAAGATCCTGACGGGGAAAATATGCGGGCTGAGTGCGCTTCCTGCTGGATTACCGCCGGATTTGCCTGCAGCAATTCAAGGCACTCTTTGCTCACGATGCCCGTACAACTGGTCTTGTGCCCGGCAACCTGTTTATCCAGCACGCAAACACGGTAGCCCAGTTTGGCCAGGAGGCTGGCAGTGAAGCTACCGGTAATGCCTGCGCCTATAACAACGATGTCAAACATGCAACAGTCGGCAGGGTAATGCACAGGCGCCTTTCAAGAAGGTAAGCCCGAAACTTCAGAGTCCGCCAAACCTCCTTTGCCGTTTACTGTAGTTCTGCAGAGCTTTTTCGAAATCTTTTTTCCCAAAATCAGGCCAGAGTACAGGCGTAAAATAGAGCTCGCTATAGGCCGTTTGCCAGATCAGCAGATTGCTGATGCGTAATTCATTGCCGGTGCGGATAAACAGGTCGGGGTCAGGCATGCCTGCGGTATAGAGGTGCTGCGAGAACAACTCTTCAGTGACGTCACCTGCGGCAATGCCTGCTTTGATGATGTTCTGCACCGCGCGTATGATCTCGCTCCTGCCGCCGTAATTAAAGGCGACATTGACCGTCAAACCGGTGTTATTGCGCGTCATTTCGACAGCCTGGGCAGCCTTTTGCTGGATGGCGGGAGGCAGGCGGTCGAGCGTGCCCAGATGGTTAAACCTGATGTTGCCGTTACGGGCGAACTCAATGGTCTCATCAAAATTTTCAGAAATGAGCGACATGATACCCTGTACCTCAGCTTCGGGGCGGTTCCAGTTTTCGGTGGAAAAGGCATATAGCGTCAGATAAGGGATTCCGTAAACAGAGAACATCTCGATGAAATCGCGGACATGCAGCGCTCCCTGATGATGTCCATACAGACGCGGTTTTCGTCTCTTTTTAGCCCATCTGCCATTGCCATCCATAACGATGGCAACATGACGGGGTAATCTATCTCTGTCTATTGAAGGCATTATTTACCGGGGGTGTTTTTTCTGTCCCTGTTTTTTTTGCTGCAGCCAACTCGATGCCGTGTTTGACAAGCTTATACTCCTGCCGACCGAGCGCCATCTGGCCTGGGCCCAGGTCATTATCCAGGCATACATGCGGACCCACGATCGAGTTAGGCCCCACGCGCCGGCCCGGCAGTATTCCAGAATTGATGCCCATTTTGCAATTATCACCGATAATGACGCCGAAATGGTCCCTGCCTGTGGAAAGCACATCGCCGCCTACTTTAACTTTAACCTCTTTTTCATCTAAGCGGAAATTTGCTGTGACCATGCCGGATCCAAACGAGCAATTGTTGCCAATGATAGAATCGCCGATATAGTTGGAGTGGAACCAGCAATTGTTGCCTATGTAAGATCCTTTGATCTCCGTAGAAAAACCGACCACGCAGCCGGCGCCTATGTGACTGTATTCCCTGATCAAGGCATTGTTGCCTACGATCGTGTTCGGGCCGATGTAAGCCGGGCCGCGTATTACAGCGTTTTCCAGTATCCGCACATTTTCACCGATAATTACTTTGCCGGCTACAGTGGCGCGTTCAGAGATGCTGACTGATGGAGCTATACTCCGTTCGCTTAAGTCCAGCAATAGTTTAACAGCATCCAGTATGTGCCAGGGGTATTTGATCGGCGCCCAGGCTCCGCTGTAGGGTACTACCTCAATGCTGTAACCGTCTTTGACCATTCTGTCCATGGCGCATTCGTAGACGTCATCACGGTTCGTTTTGGCGGCTGCCATATATTTGAACAGCCTATCCGTGTCGGTATGCAGGTGAAGCAGGATGTTGACCAGGTTGCCCGGTTCTGTTCCGGGCGCAGGCTTCTCCACTATTCGGGTAAGGAGATTGTGGCTGTCAACAGCCAGGTAACCACCGGGGAAATACTGATTGACCTCATAGCCCAGCATGTATGAAACTGCTTTCTCCCTGGTTGAGGCAGCCAGTAATGCTTTGTAAGCGGACTGCTCAAAAGCATCGTTGGGGTTGACGACCAGTATTGCTTCGTCAAGTAATGAGGCTGCGCTTTTCAAAGCGTCGGCTATTCCCAGGGGCTGCTGCTGTATGGTAAAGGCGAAATTGGCGCCGCTGATAGCAGAAACGGCCCGTTTAATGCGGTCGATATTGGCCGGATTGCTGATAATGACAAAATCAGTCAGTCCCGCATCGCGCGCCAGGATAATCTGGCGTTCGAGCAGCGTACACCCCATGAAATTGATGAGGAACTTGTCTTCGGTGATGGGGAACATCCTCTTGCCGACACCGCCGCACAGGAATACTACCTTCAAGCGCCTACCTCTTTGATCGAATCACGCACAATCGCGACACCGCCAGTCAGCAGGTCATGCGTATAAACCTGTGATTTCGATTCTGCCATTATTCTTATGACGGGCTCTGTGCCGGATGCCCTGATTAACATCCAGGATCCCCCGAACTCCAGCCTGAGGCCGTCCAGGTCATTAATGGCAACCGGTTTGAGAAAGGCTGCCTTTTGCCTTATTTTTTCCATCACCGCTTGTTTACGGTCATCAGGGCAATCCACCCTGTCCTTGCTGAAAAAAAGCGGAGGCAATGTCCTGAAAAACTGCCTGATCTCAGCAACATTGCTGAGAGAGGAAAGGAGTAATAAAGTTGCGTAGATGCTGTCGGGATAGTAGCCTGCTTCCGGTATGATGTATACTCCGGCCGGCTCAACCCCGAGCGCGGAGTTGTTATCGCGTGCCAGATAGGCGGTATAAACATCACCGACCTTACCGCGAATCACACTGGCTCCGAGGTCTTCTATGGCGCAATCGAGCAGGATACCGGTTTCAACAGTGGCGGCGACCGTTTTACGGCCGGTCATTTTAACGACCAGGCGCGAAATGTAGGCCAGCATTTCATTAAAGCCGAGAAATCCAGTCTGGTCACAGAAAACGACGCGGTCGGCATCGCCGTCGAAACAGACAGCCAGGTCCGCATTCTTCTGCCGCAGGAAGCGCATTGTTTCCAGGAGAGTGTCTTCACGGGGTTCCGGATTGCGCCCGGGGAAACGCCCGTCAGGCACATCGTTAAACGATATAACCTTGAAACCGAGGCTCTCCAAAATATAGCTGGCGAAGCCGGCAGCCGCCCCGCCGCCGGGGTCTACGAGGAGCTTCAGATCGGTGTTAAATTTGAAATCCTTGATCAGCGGCTTGATGGCTTCCATATATCTCAGCCGGGCGCGCATGAGCGTTTCAGCGGCGCCTGTTTTGCTGATTCTGAATTTTCCCTCGTAATAGATGTTTTCCAGGACCTCTTCCTGGTCCCTGCTGTACCCGATGCCGTCCCTGTTAAACAGTTTGATCCCGTTGTATTCAGGCGGGTTATGCGAGGCCGTGATCATCACCCCGGCATCGAAACCGATTTCCCTGGTCAGCAGGGCCAGGGCCGGTGTGGGGACAATACCGAGATGTGCCACATTGATGCCCGCGTCAATCAATCCGTCCGATACCGCCTGCTTGACCATTTCGCGGCTCAACCGTGAATCAGTCCCCATACATACAGATGATCCAGCCGGCAGCATAGTGCCCAATGCCCTGCCTATGTCACTGCATAACGAAGGGGTCAGGTCACGGTTTACTACCCCACGTATGCCGCTGGTGCCAAACAACCGTTTGTTTATCATACTCATGTTGCGAACAAGAAAATTTTTACCTGATAGTAATGCGTTGCAGGGTGAAAAGTCAATATAGACACTACTAAGTAACATATTCGTTTATTTGCATACGATGTATTGACAGCCTGATAATTTCCTGTTACTATTTGCTTCGGTGTTTGACGGGAGGAAAAAATAAAATAGAGAAAGGTAGAACGTGCTGACAACTATTGAGACTACGCTTATCTACACTGTGTTGCTCGGTTCCCTGTACCTGCTCGTTTCACTTGGCTTTTCTCTCATCTGTGGCGTCCTGCGCATTTTCCATCTTGGCTACGCATACATATTCGTAGCCACCATCTACTTGACCTGGTTGTTTTTCCATACCCTGGGGTTGCCGCTCTGGTTATCTATCACGCTGATGGTGATTGTGCAGGCGGTGATCTCAATCCTGATATATAAAGGGATAGTAGCCAGATATCTGGAAATGGAAGAGAAGATCATCACGGGCCTGTTGCTGATCGCTATGATCGCAGAGCAGGCAGCCCTCGAATGGTATCCGATCCAGACCGCGGTCTTCCTTCCCACCACGATCATCCCCGGCAATGTCGAGATCGGGGCAACCACTATCCCGATTCAGATGATTATTGCCGCAGCGGTCGGTATCGTAGTGACGGTTCTGTTTATCCTGTTCTTCCTTAAAACGAAGACAGGGCTGGCGGTGAGGGCCATTTCGTTTGATACCGACGCCGCCAAGATCATGGGCATTGAAGTCGAGAGCATCTACATGTTCATTATGATCCTCGTCGTGATTCCTGTGATTATCGCCATGTTGTTGATCGCGCCAGTCTGGGCGGTGGACCCAAGTATGGGGTGGGGTTACATGATAACGGCTATCCTGATCTCGGTGATGGGAGGTCTGGGCAATATCCGGGGCACGATTATTGCCAGTTATATAATAGGTTTTACGCACGCCGTAGCCTCCTTCACGCTGAATGAACCTCGTCTGATGAACCTTGCTGGTCTGGCCGTGGTCGTAGTCATGTTAATGGTCAGGCCGCAGGGTATCGCCAAGACGGAAAGCTTGTGGTGAAACGATGGAATTAGAAGTAAAACGCGAAAAACTGGTGTTCAGGTTTGGCGCACAAAAATTTGAATGGAATATCGAACCCCGCTACTGGCGCAACCCGTTAATTTATGTCGGGCTATTGATTGTGTTGCCGATACTGGCATATTTCTTTTACCCTACACTGCTGCCGACATTGATTGATGCCAACCTGCTGGCAGCCATAGCCATACCGTTGAGTTGGATGACACTGGGCACGGGCCGCATGAATTTCGGGCCGCAGTTTTATATCGGCGCCGGCGGCTACGCTGCTGCACTTTGCAGCATTCATCTACACTGGCCGCCCCAGGTAACGCTACTTGCGGCGCTGATTGTCGGGCTGTTCTTCGGGTTGTTAATGAGCCCGCTGGCCATCCTCTCCGGCGGTCTTTATTACACATTGCTGACACTGCTTTTCCCGCTGGTCTTCCTGGAGATCACATTTATCTACACGGATATATTCAGGGGTGAGGTCGGCCTGTCCGGCATTGCGCCTCTGATCAACGTGGGATCATTCACGCTCAACCAGCTGATTATCGGCCTTGGCGCCCTGCTAATGATGCTGCTGTACATGTTTATCGTGGACAAGGTCATGCGCTCCAGGTTCTCCACTTCGCTGGCTGCGATCAATGACGATGAGGAGGTCGCGGCAGCGATGGGTGTGAATGTCAATAAGATGAAAATCATCAGTTTCACCATCCCGGCGGTAATGATCGCAGTTGTCGGATGGTTCTATGCGCATTACTACGGCACTTTTGCCGGTGTCACTTATCTGCCGCTGACCTTCATGTTGAAAGTGCTAATGGTAAACATGATCGGCGGCCGCGTGCAGATATACGGTAACGTGGTCGGCGGTTACTTTATCGCCTTCCTGGAACTTCTGCTCATCCAGGTGATAGGCGATTACTCGCCGGTTTTGTTCCCCATCATCCTGCTGATACTGTTGCTCACACTGCCGGAAGGCCTGTTCGGCCTTTACAGGAAGCGCCACTACCGGGAATACCTTCCGACCCTGCATGTGAGGAGATAGTTAAGTGAACGAGATATTGAAAGCAAGTAATCTTTCCAAGCATTTCGGCGGCCTGATGGCCATTGATGATGTCAGCTTCTCCATCTACGAAGGCGAGACGCTGGGTCTGATGGGGCCCAACGGCGCCGGCAAGACTACGTTAGTCAACCTGATCACAGGTAAATATTTTACAGATACCGGCAGTATACAGTTCATGGGCAAGGATATCACCAGGATGGCGCCTTACAAGAGGTGCAAACTGGGCATCAGCCGTACTTACCAGATACCGCGTCCTTTCCCCGAACTAACGGCCCTTTCGAGCGTCATTGTCAGCGCTCTTTATGGCAAAGACCGCAGTAACCAGAGCCTTGATGATGCGGGCTATGAAGCCACCCATTACCTGGAGTTCTGCGGCCTGTTCAGCAAGCGCAACGTGTTGTGCAAGGATCTGACATTGTATGAACTGCGCGGTCTGGAGCTGGCCAGGGCGCTGGCGACAACCCCTAAACTGATCTTTGTCGATGAGGTCATGGCCGGATTGAACCCGGCTGAAGCAACGAAAGCAGTCAGGCTGCTGGAGCGTGCCAAGGAAGAGTTTGGCGTCACCATACTCTGGATCGAGCACGTGATGGCGGCGCTGATGAAAGCAGCCAACAGGGTCGTAGTGCTGCATTACGGCAAAAAGATTGCCGAGGGTCTGCCGCAGGAAATTGCCAATGACCCGCTCGTGATCGAATGCTACTTAGGATCGTGCCATGTTTGAAGTAAAAGATTTATATGTAGCTTATGGTATTACCCCGGTACTCTATGGTGTTAGCCTTAAGGTAGATAACCGCGAGACGGTAGCCCTGCTCGGTTCCAACGGAGCGGGCAAATCGACCCTGATCAATACAATCCTGGGCATGATCAAACCCACCAGGGGCGAGATACTGTTCGAGGGTAAGAAGATCGAAAAGCTGCCGCCTCACGAGATCGTGAAACGCGGCATTGCCCAGGTGCCTGAAGCGCGCAGGATTTTCCCCTATATGAGTGTAGAGGACAACCTGCTGGTGGGTTCATATAATACATCCGCCTGGAAATTCAGAAAGAAGACGCTGGTGCGTGTTTACAACATGTTCCCCATCTTGCTGGAAAGGAAAACCCAGTCGGCCGGCACATTAAGCGGCGGCGAACAGCAGATGCTGGTGATCGGCCGCGGCCTGATGTCCAATCCTAAATTATTGATGGTCGATGAGCCTTCTCTTGGTCTTGCGCCCAAGGTATTGGAAATTGTCTATGAAACGCTGGCCAAACTGAAGGATGAGAAAATCACTATCATACTGTCTGAGCAAAATGCGCGGCAGGCGCTGATGATAGCCAATCGCGGCTACATCATGGAAAACGGCAAGATCGTGCTGTCGGATAGAAGCGATGTGTTGCTCAACAGCGATGCAGTAAAGAAAGCATACCTGGGGATTTAGAATATGGAAAATTATTTTGACTATACGAAAAAACTGTTCGATCCTTCACAGGTCAAGGAAAAACCGGAAGTTTTTAAAGGCCTTCGTGTGCTTGATTTTACCCACGTGATTTATGGGCCGACTGCGGCCAAAGTGCTTGGATCGTACGGCGCCGAAGTTATCAAGTTTGAATTGCCCTGGACGGGCGACCTCTGGCGCTTCGGCGTTCTGTGGGGCAGTTTTTGGAGACATTCCAGCATCTGTTTTCACTTTGTGCAGTACGGCAAGTATTTCTTCTCCCTCAACCTGAAACTGCCCAAGGCCAAAGAGATCATTTACAAGCTGGCCCAGAATGCCGACGTAGTGATGGAGAACTTCGCCTCCGGCACGGCTGAAACATGGGGCATCGGCTACAGCCAGTTGAGCAAGATCAATCCCGGCATCATTTACCTGAGCTGCGCAACCTATGGCCAGTATGGCCCTATGCGCTTTTTCCCAGGCTGGGACTTGCTGGCGCAGGCGGCTTCGGGAGCGATCTCCCTGACAGGCTATCCCGGCACCGATAAATACTACAAGCTGCCTGACTATGTAGGCGATTTCCTGCCCGGCAATATCGGCGCCCTGGCGGTTATCATGGCGCTTAACTACCGCAAGAAGACAGGCAAGGGGCAGTATATCGATCTGGCCCAGACCGAAGCCCTGATGAGGATTATGCCCAACTTTACCTATGAAAGCATTACGGGTGAGGAGCTGGGGCGTGCAGGCAACACCGATCCAACCATGGCGCCCTCCGGCATCTTTAAATCCAGCGAAGGGAAATTTGTGGCTGTTGCCGCCGCTACAGATGAGCAGTATAAAGGCGTCTGCCAAGCCATGGGGCATCCCGATCTGGCGAATAAGTATACTGATACATTCGAAAGGCTTAAACCTGAGAATGCTAAAGAGCTTTATGAGACGGCCAAAAAATGGGTTGCGGAGAGTACCGTGGATAACCTGGTTGAGCTGGCCAAAAAGCACCATTTTGCCATTGCCCAGGTCGAAGATGACTATGATATCGCCAATGATGAGTGGCGTAGGGAAAGGGGCAGCGTGGTAATGGTTACGGACGATATCTATCAGCGCCTGCTGATGCCCGGGCCGCATGACATGCTTAGCAAGACCCCCGGGAGGATAAAATGGCTGGCCAGGCCGCTGGGATACCACAACCGTTATATCCTGAAAAAGTTGCTGGGTTACTCGGACGAGGAAATCAGGCAACTTGAAAAAGAAAGAGTTGTGGGTTACTGGGACGACAAACCCGGCATCAAACCACCGGTATATTACGATATTAAAAGTGATCCCATGTTTAATTACAGGGGAGAATGAATTAGGGTAAATATATGAGCGAAAAAGAACAGATTCTGGTCAGATACGGCGGAAGCCGCAAAGAACGCGAGATATTTCTTAAATCCATGATGAGCCCTGATGGTAAACCTGAGGTTCTTGATGACGACGTTATACTCGATGCCAGCTATGCCAATATGAGCGGGGATATCTGCTCGAGCATTTACGCCGAGTTCGGCGCAGAAGTAATCAAAATAGAGCCTCCGGAAGGTGATCCGTCACGAAAGATAACTCACTATGGCGTAAATCGCAACGGCACCGGTGTTCCTTTTATCATGGAAGCGCGCAATAAACGCTATATTACGCTGGATCTTCGCAAGGAAAGCGACCGCGAGGATTTTAAAAAGCTTGCCAGGAAGGCTCATGTAGTGATTGATACTTACGAACCGGGGCAGATGGATGCCTGGGGAATCGGCTACAGGCAACTGAGTGAACTGAATCCCGGCCTGGTCTATATTGCCATCAGCAGCTATGGGCAATATGGTAAAAAGGCGCAGGAGATGATCGATGTACCGGATTCGGATATTACGGCGCAGGCTGTATCCGGAGCGGCAGCCAATATCGGAGATGTAGCCACGGCGGAGGAGCCGTACAACTGGCCTCTGAGAGCCGGAGTTTGGCTGGGCTGGCATACCAGCGGAATACTTGCGGCGCAGGGTGGCGCAATCGCCCGCTATTACGCCCGCGCAACAGGCGAGGGGCAGATGGTTGACGTAGCCACTGCCGATGCATATTCCTCGCTGGTGGGATATCCGGTGATGGTTGCTTTTACCTGGGATAAAGCCAGGCCCAGGATCGGTATACATGATTTCTGCCTGTACCCCTATGGATTCTGGAAAAGCAGGGACGGCATGGTGGCAATTGCAGCCTCAAGGGACCATGATTTCAGAGCGCTGCTCAAGATACTCAAGATATGGAAGCACGAGGACGACTGGCGTTTCACGTTTGACCGGATACCAGACATGCTAACCTTAGTGGAAGAGCTGTATGGCCTGATCGGTAATGAGACGAAGAAGTATACTTCCGATGAGCTTGTCAAGATGGCGCTGGACTACAGCATCAAGTCCGCCCGTTCAAAATGGCGCGGCGGCGGCGTGCCGATCATCATGAAAGTCCAGAACCCGAGCACTACCATGCAGAACCCGCACTGGGCAGTGCGCAACTCTTTCAAGGAATTCGATGAGTCGGGCATCGGCAAAGTCAAGCTGCCGGTGAACTTTATAAAGATGTCGGAGTCACCACCGCGCGTAAAATGGGTCAGGTGCGCTATCGGTCAGGACAATGATTATATCCGTAAGAAGTACCTGCAATAAAAAATCAGCTTATAATCAATTGAGAGGGGGCTATGAATATAGCCCCCTCTCTTATATGCAGCATTATTAGTGCTCAAGAAACCTGAAGGCATAAAGAAAGGCCCCGGCTGTGCAGCCGGGGCCTTTGACTTTGGATTGACAAGACTATGTGCGCTCGTACTTGAGGTCGAAAGCAGTGTCCTTCGACATGCTGCCGTAGCTGATGGTAGCCTTGCCTGTGACATTGTAAATGCACGGGCCTGCCGGAGCCGCATCCCAGGCCTTGTCCAGGTTGCCCTGGACAAGGTCCACTGTGCCCCGGGCCTTGGCATAAAGGCCGATAGTGGCGGCCATGTCGGCTTTGCCTGCCTGGATATCTGCTACGGTGGGGCCGCTCTTGATGGTGGCAAGGACGCCCACGGCCGGGTAGGACCAGAACGGTGGCTTCTTGCCGCCCAACACCTTCCAGAGGCCGGCGGCCATCACATGAGCAGTGACATAGTCCTTGCCCTGGCCGATATAGAGGCGCTGGACAGCGAGGGAGGACGAGTAATCGATGATGCTGATGTTGGAAAGGTCGACGGAGCCGTTGGCGGGGATGATCAGCCTGGGTACCAGCGTCTTCATGCCGACTTCGGTCTGGTTGACTGTGATCTTATAGTCAACCGCATCGAGAGTAACAGGGACCGGGTTGGGGTTTTTGACGGTGAGTAAGACGTTGGCCGCAATGACTTCTTCGCCGGCCCATTCATTTGTCACGTAGCCGAGCTCGACGGTGCAGGGTTGGAGCTCCGAGGGGGCTGCTGCCGCACAGGCCAGCGCACCCAGCAGGACCGCGATCATCAAAACAGCTATTGGCGGATAAATTTTTTTCAAAATATACACCTCCTTATCAGATCTCTATTTACCAGCCGCAGCGCGCAGCTCAGCCGGGGTCTTGTATTTATCCAGCTGGGCATATTTCTCAGGATACATGGGCACCATTTCCCCATTGGCCTGGAACTGAGCCATAGCGATCCGCATCCCATTATCAGCTAATTTCCTGGGATTGTTGGGGTCGGCAGCTACACGGGAATGGAAGAAACCGGGCAGCTTGGTCATCTCAACCTTGCACGGGCCGATGGGGCCTTCGATCTCGCTGGTTTCGTAAGCGGCGATCAGTTTATCGATGTCATCGGTGCCGCCTGCCACTTCAACAGCTTTCTTAAAAAGATAGACATCATCGTACGCACAGTGTACATGCATCTGCGTGGGGATGCCCCTCGCACGTGCCTTGTCGACGAATGGCATGGTCTTCTCTGTAATCGGGGTTTCATAGGAAGCGGTCAGAACGCCGAGCGCCTTACCGCCGGTCATCTGCCAGAAGTCGTGTGTCTGGCCAACGCCGCCGTAAAGGTATAGCTGAATATCTTTGGCGGGGGAATCAGCCCACTGCTTGGTCAGCACCTCTGTATCAGTGAACCAGCTCGAGACGCAGAAGATCATCTCGGCGCCGCTCTGGGCTACAGCGTCGAGGATAGGCAGCCACATGCCCGTTCTGGCGGCTACAGGCTTACTGTAAACTACATCGATGCCCCAGTCGTCCGTGGCCATTTTGTCCCAAGTGGGCAGGTTCAACACGGGATAGCCGTTGCGGAATAGTAATGTCCAGGCCATGTTTTCATACAGAAGCGCCCATTTCTTGGGAGAGAAGCCTTTCGGGGCTATATTGCTGTTGGGATCAGACATAGAGAAGATCAGGGTGGCCCAGGCATAGTGCCCCGGTTCGGGATTGAAACCGCGGAAGATCATCTTTTCCTTTTCATAGTTGGCAAGCACTGATTCCGTGACTTCCACTCCGCTGGCGCCGTTGGCGCTCATAATATGCGGGAAGTCTTTGTAAAGCTCGAGGGTCTTCTGCTTGGCGGCCATACATATCTCGGTGCGGCCTTCAACAGAATAGAATACTGCTTTATTGCCCATCACCATCCTGGTAACACCGGCCACCGACAGCGAGGTCTCGCCCTTGCCGTCCTCAACCACGTATTTGACCGGTCTTCCCAGAATACCGCCGGCTGCGTTGATCTCCTCAACTGCCATCATCTGGATATCGATACATGGTTTTGTGCCGGGACCGGCCGCCTGGCCGACATAGCCGATGACGATCGGCTCCTTGCCGGCTGAAGTAGATGGTTGCGCCTGCCCGCAACCTGCAACAAGAATGACGACTACAAGTGTGAGAACTGCGAATAATGATAAGATAGCGCTCTTGGACCTCATTTACACCTCCTTACCTTGATAGCATTAATTATAACATACGATGTCAATTAGTTATGCCGGCGGGTTAACGGCCGGGCAACGCTCCCGGCCTTTAACTTGCATTGCTGACAAGTGCATACTATTATGTTGATCAGATGGTCATGCCGCCGTCCACCATCACGTTTTGCCCCGTAATGTAGCCGGCCTGATCCGATGCGAGAAAGACGGCAGTGCAGGCCATTTCCTCCGGCTCCGCAATCCGTTTCATGGGCGTCCGCTCAAGGATATATTTGAGTATCTCAGGGTTTCCCCACAGCGCTTCGCTGAACTGCGTTTTGGTTTGACCCGGAGAAAGCGTATTGACCCGGATGCCGAAAGGCGCCCATTCTTTGGCCATGACCTTGGTGGCCATGATGACGGCGGCCTTGCTGATAGAGTAAACGGGAAGTATATCAGGTTGTACGCCTGCGATGGAGGCGATATTGATTATTGCGCCGCCGCCCTGTTCTTTCATAATGCGCGCAACGGCCTGGCTCAGGAAAAACAGCCCTTTCAGGTTCAGGTTCATTATGGAATCCCAGGCCCGTTCAGAGACGTTGATGGCAGGGTCCATGGTGGGATTGGTGGCAGCGTCATTAACCAGGATATCTATCCTGCCGAATTCCTTGACTGCCTGGCTGACGAGCGCCTGAATATCCTCCATGCGGCCGATATGGGCTGCAACAGGCAGGGCCTTCCCGCCTGCGGCTTTAATCTCCGCTGCCACCTTTTCCAAGTCCGGCAGCTTGCGGCTGGCTATAACCAGGTCCGCTCCGGAGTGGGCCATCTCCAGCGCAATGGCCCTTCCGATACCCCTGCTCGCGCCTGTAACCAGGGCTACCTTGCCTCTTAATGAAACTTCCATATCCAGATTACCTCCTGCTCAACCGATTTTGGAGATAATTATATCTTCTAACCGGCGTATATGCCACCTGCAGAAGCTATGCTATTTGGCGCGTATCAGCAGTACGGGACTGTTTGAACCCTTGAGCACCTTTTCCGCGATACTGCCGAAGGCCCAACGGCTGAAACCGGTGCGCCCGTGTGTAGAAATAATGACCAGGTCAATGGCATTTTTATCAATGTAATCAATCAGCACTTCTGCAGGATTGCCTTCGAGTATTTCGATGCGGGCTTTGATGCCTGCTTTAGCCAGCTTGACCTGTATGCCGGAAAGATAATCAAGGCAAATGGAACGGCAGCGCTTCTTCTCGTAGGCCAGGTACTCTTCCCAGTTCATGGAAAGTGGAGGAGGGTAGCCGACCGGGGTTGAGAATATCTCGCAGACCCGCGCCAGAATGATATCCAGTTTGCTGGCAGGAAGCTGCCTGTTGATTTCCTTGAGTTGCTTGAGCACCGACTCCGCGACAGTAGATCCGTCCAACGGGACCAGTATGCGCAGCCTGCGGTTAGCAGAATAAGATGATTTACAACTGCTGTCGGCCTTGACCAGCCAGACAGGCGTGTGGGATTCGTGTACTACCTTGTCGGCTACACTGCCATAGAACCAGCGGCTCACCCCGGAGCGGCCATGTGTGGCCATGATGATCAAGTCTTGCTTGTTCCTGGCAGCGTAGTCCGAGATCGTATCCGCAACTTTACCGGGCGCTACTATGGGCCTGGCTATTTCTTTCAAACCCGACTTGGTGATCAGTCTTTTCAGGTAATCTGCCGCAGCTTGCCTCGATTCTGTCTCGATCTTTTTTCTGTATTTGGCATCGATCATGGGTGCGTCCAGCGGAGCGACGACATAAATAAAATCAATGGTGACATTCTTATCGGCTGAGGCCAGCAGCTTGACGTGCGGCAGGACGCATTCAGCGGTGTCGGAGCCATCCAGCGGTACGAGTATCTTGAGGAACATGACAAACCTCCCTTGCAAGAATTATTTACAGATGCAAATGTACCCTGATAATAGGTTGTAGGCACTTGTAATGTCAAGGACGGCGCAGTCAGGGGGCGGCGGGAGTTATGGGGACCGACTGTACTGCGACAGCGACTCCATCGATGGCCAGCGCCTTTTTCATGGCTTCGATGGCAACTTCAAGCTGGCTGTCGGATGGTTCTCTGGTGGTAAGAGCCTGCAGCCACAGACCCGGCAGGAGCAGCCAGTGCACAAGGATATTGCCGCTGTACCTTGCCTCGAACTTGATTAATTCGTAACTGAGGCCGGCTATGACGGGAATCAGCAGGATACGCGAAAGAATGCTGAGCCAGATGTCGGGCCGCCCCAGCAGGGCAAAGACCAGGACGGATAGGACCAGCACCACTAATAGAAAACTGGTGCCGCAGCGCGTATGCGCTGTCGAGTAATGCTTGACTGAGACAACCTCCAACGGTGCGCCGACTTCATAGGCATTGACCGACATGTGTTCGGCACCGTGGTAGGCAAAGACCTCGCGGATATCCTGCATGAATCCGATCAGCACGAGGTAAATGATGAATAATATGATGCGTATGACGCCTTCCAGCAGGTTACTCAGGAATGAGGACGTGATAAAGGGATCGAAAAAGCGGATGATTAGTAAAGGCAGTATGAAAAACAGCGCTACAGCCAGCACGACTCCCAGCGCCATACTAAGCCACATCATGGCAGGTGTTATCTTTTCATCTTCGTTTTCGGCAATGATTTGGGCGGAATGCATCAGCGCCCTCGTGCCGAGCACAGCCGATTCTATCAGGGCGATTACTCCCCTGATAAAAGGTATTTGTCTCCAGCGTCCTGTGTAGAGGCTTGCCAGCGGCTGGCTGCTTACTTCAATACCGCCGTCCGTTCTGCGCACGGCTAAAGCCATGCTGTTGCGGCCCCTGATCATTACCCCGCTCATCACCGCCTGGCCGCCGTAGCTGAAAGGGGTTTCCTTTTTCATCGTGTTAATAAAAAGGGGCGGCGCTTGCGGCCGCCCCCTGCGGTTTAGCGGGGAACCGGTGGGCTGACTTTCTTGTCTCTCCTGTATTTCTTATTGAAGCGTTCAACACGCCCTGCGGTGTCGATTATTTTCTGCTCACCAGTGAAGAAGGGATGACACTTGTTGCAAAGCTCAACCTTCAGAGTCTGCCTGGTGGAACCGGTGATAAAGGTGTTGCCGCAGGAGCAAATGACCTTGGCATCGGGATAATATTTTGGATGAATCTTCTCTTTCATTATTCCTGTCCTGGGTAAACGCTGACTTTTTTCTTATCTTTGGCGGCAGGTTCAAATTTCACTGTGCCGTCAATGATGGCATAAAGGGTATAATCTCGGCCGACCCCAACGTTGAGGCCGGGGTGAATCCTGGTGCCGCGTTGTCTGACAATGATCGTCCCGGCCCTGACTGCCTGACCGCCGAAGCGTTTAACTCCTAATCTTTTGGATTTGCTGTCGCGACCGCAACGTGTGCTGCCGCCGCCCTTTTTATGAGCCATTAGTTATCACCTCCGGTAGCGGCCCTGGATTTGGTGGCCTTGTGCTAACTTCGCCGCCCGGTTTTACAATCTCTTTGATCAGCAGCCTGGTATAGGGTTGCCTGTGGCCCGTCTTCCTGCGGGAGCGGACCTTATTCTTATAACGGAATACGATGATTTTGCGAGCCTTGCCTTCTTCCAGGCAAGTGGCGACGACCTTGGCGCCGTCGACCCGGGGGTTTCCGATTATCATCTCTTCCCCGTCTGAAATAAGCAGGACATCGCCAAGCTCAACGTCCTTGCCTTTTTCGATGTGCATTAGCTCGGTGTTGATGACCTGGCCGCTCCTGACCCTGTACTGTTTACCGCCGGTTGATATTATAGCGTAAGAGTTGTTCATTTTCCTTTCCCGTGAGAAGCAATAACCGTATAAATATATCAGCAGTTTGATCTCGTGTCAAATCTCCTGACAGCTAAAGTACACCTGCAACCAGTCGGCTGCCTGTGATGACGGGACAGGAAGAAAGCAGGTCAGCCCCTTTACGGGCTGGTTTCTTCTTGTTTATTGCCGGCTATATCGCAGTGTTTCATATATACCAGGTCGCTGGTAACCTCATCACGCACAAGATAACCACCGTCGATCTGGCTGACTACCATGAACCACCTGCCGGATGCATTTTGAATTTTTTCAGGACTGGCCGAGTATTCCATTGATTAATTTCTTTGCTTTGCCTTAATAGTAATAGACGATTATTTTAGCACTTTAGCTGAAAAATTCAATCTTAAAGCTTCAAGGCCAGCTCTGCGCCCTTCTCCACTGCTGCCAGTATCTTGCCCGGGGAAGCAGCGTCACCTATGACATAGATCTCTGGCACAGCTCCTTTAAGCTTTTCCTCAAGGTCATTGACCGGGGTGGCGCCGGCAGCCATTACTATTGTATCGAAGTGGCCGATCTTTTCTTCACCGCTGGATGTTTCAATGGTCACGCTGTCATCTGCCAGGCTCTTGACTTTGGCCAGTGTCATGATTTTAACCTGTTTATCCTTGAGCCTCCTCATCAGGAAAAAGCGCGCTGCCGGGCCGATATCCTTGGCCGTGCTCTTGAGCATCTCCACAATGGTAACATTTTTACCCTGTCCTGCCAGGTAATCCGCCGTTTCGCAGCCCACCAGGCCTCCGCCGATCACCAGCACCTTGTCACCAACTTCGTTCGAAGTCAGCGCTTTGCGGGCGGTCATGACCTTGTGCAAGTTGGCGCCTGGTATATTAAGGATGGCGGGGGAGGAACCGGTAGCTATGATCAATACATCAGGTTTAATCTCTTTTACCATATCGGCGGTAAGGCGCTGCCCCATTCTGATATCCACTCCCAATTGCCTGATGGCATCGATCCTTGACCGCGCCACTTCCTGGTAAACAGCCTTGGAAGGGGGAATGGTGGCCAGCTTGATCTGACCGCCCAGGTAACTGTCCTGTTCAAAAATTGTCACTTTATGGCCGCGCAGCGCTGCGGTGCGTGCCGCTTCCAGTCCGGCCGGGCCGCCGCCGGCGATCAATACTTTCTTCGGTTTGTCCGTTCTGGGTTGTGCATACGCTTCTTCCCTGCCCAGGGCGAGGTTCTGCACACATGTGATGGACGGGCGCCGCCAGATAGCCAGGCCCTCGATGCAGCCCTCGTTGCAGGACAGGCACTGGACGATATCGTTTTCCCGTCCTTCCCTGATCTTGGCCGGCCATTCGGGGTCGGCCAGCGATTGCCGTCCGATGTGCACGATGTCGGCCTTGCCCGCTTTGATGATATCTTCGGCGGTTTTAGCGTGGTTGATGCGCCCGGCGACCAGTACGGGCACATCCAGAGCCTTGAATTTAACGGAAGTATCCGAGTTGAAACCCTCCGGCATATCGGGTGGTGCGCTGGTGTAATGGCTGGATTCCGGCACGCCGATCGATATGTCGACAGCGTTGATGCCGGCGGCGATCAGCCTTTTCATCATCTCGACGCTTTCCGGCACGGTACGGCCCAGCGGCACGGCTTCATCGGCGCTGATGCGGAACAGCAAAGGGAAGTCCAGCCCGACCAGCTCACGGGTCCTTTTGATTATCTCCAGGGGGAAACGCAGGAAACCTTCGAACCCCCCGCCGTATTCGTCCGTGCGTTTGTTGGCATAGGCTGACATAAATTGGGCGATGAGGTAGCCATGGGCGCCATGGAACTCCACAGCATCGCAGCCCGCTTCCCTGGCGCGCCGCGCGCCCTGGGCAAATTTCTCCACCAGGTCCCTGATCTCTTCTATGGTTAAAGCATGTGGAGTCTGGCGCATGATGGGGTCGGGGACTTCAGATGGCGCTACGGGAGGTTTATTCTGCAGTAAAAAGGGGAATGTGCTGCGTCCTGGATGGTAAAGCTGGACGGCCAAACGTGTGCCGTATTGGTGTACGGTCTCAGCGAGCTGTCTGAAACCAGCAATCAGCTTATCATCATGCAGGCAAAGCTGGTGATTGCTGCCTAAACCCCGCTCGGAATCAATGGAAGTGACTTCGGTAATGATCAGACCGAAGCCGCCCCTGGCGCGTTGTTCATGATATTTGATCAGCCTTTGCGATACGCCGCCGTCGTCGGCGCAAAACCCCGTGCCCATCGGTGGCACCGAAAGGCGGTTTTTAATCTCCAGATTATGTATTTTAACGGGTTGAAAAAGCGCAGGATAATGATCAGTCATGGTAGCCCCCTTGCGGTCTTCACGCGTTTAATTTGTGCGCAAGATACCGGTGTGCACTTTATCAACTGGAGCACATATTGTCAAATGAATGTGGCAGCATTTTGGCTGGGATGTTAGGCTTTATGTTGTGCCCTCCCGGCCTTATATCTGTTTTGTATATAGCTGACGGCGAAAAGCAGGACCAGGCTGATACCGAGAGCAGCAAGATCCATATATTTTATACCCCAGACCTTGCTGGCCAGACCGGCCAGGCCGCCGCCGACGATGGATGCCATGGCCCCGGTGGCTGTGACTTTGAGTTTGGCCTTATAGAAACCAAGCCCGATGGGGACGATCACTCCGCAGGTATAGATGGTGTAAGCAAAAAGCAGTGCGTTGATAACGCCGCTGAGAATCAGGGCCAGAGCCAGTGACGCCGCTCCAATAATTACCGTATTAATACGCGCCAGTGCAAGCATTCTCTTTTCAGGCCGGTCCTTGATTAGTTTGCCCACTATATCTACAGTTAAAATGGTGCTGGCGCTCATCATGGTTGCTGAAGGCAGGATGGCCGCCACCATGGCTGCAAGGATTACGCCGCTCAGCAGGGGATGAAATACATCTTTAATAATTGCCGGAAGGGCCTGTTCCGGAGAGATGTTGGGGAACAGCGCCGAGGCGTACATCCCCAGCAGCGTTATAGCGAAGGCAACCGGTATGATCAGAACTGCCGACCAGATAGCCGATTTCCTGGCCGTCGACTCATCACGGGCGCAAAACAAACGGGAGTATATATCGGGACCGACTGCATATGTCGAACCGATCAAAAATACGTAGCTGGCCAGGTCGAGCGCGTTGAAGCTGGAGCTGAGCGGGAAGTTGAGTTTATCGGGCGTCAGCGCATTCAGCAGGTAGCCCGGCCCGCCTGTCTGCCAGACAAGTGCTCCCAGTCCAACCAGGACGCCTATGATGATGATTCCGATCTGGATCATATCGGTGCGGATGACGGCATCCTGGCCGCCGATGACCAGGTAAACCAGGAAGGTGAAGGTGAAACCGGCCATCCAGAGCTCAGGGCTGCCCATCCCCAGCGTGGACAGTATTTTGCCGGCTGCGATAATCTGCCCGGCTATCACACCCAGCCACGAGACTACCACCAGTATGGATACAGCCAGGGCGACCGTTTTGCCGTACTGCTTCTCAGCCAGCTCGGGTAGAGTATAGAGACCCCGTTCACGTATTTTACCGGCGAAAAAGATGCCGAGCGCTGTCAGGCCGATGCTGCCGACCAGCAGCCACCATGCTCCCGTCAGGCCCCGGCTGTAACCCAGCCCGGCCAGGCCGACCGTGGCCGATCCGCCGATCATAGTGGCCAGCAGCGATCCCGTGATGAAGAATGTGGTATACCGGCGGCCGGAAACAAAGAAATCGTCGGCGCTCCAGCGTTTTCGGCGGCTGAACAGACCGATAACTATGACGATGACAAAGTAGAGGGCGATAATCAGCAGTTGTATCATGGCCGAAAAAGTTGTGTTCTAACTTTTTCCAGCCAGCAGCGCGGCCAGCACCTCACGTGCTTTATGTGCCGCCCGGCCGCGATGGCTGATCTCGTTCTTAAGCTCTGGGCTGAGCTCTGCGATGGTCCTGCCATATTGAGGCAGATAAAAGATGGGATCATAGCCGAAGCCGTTATTTCCGCGAGGCTCCACATCTATGATACCCTCACATTCACCGCTGACAGTTTTGACATCTCCGCCGGGGGATGCGATAGCAATAACGCATTTGAACCTGGCCTGTCTTTTTTCCAGGGGGACGCCCTTCAGCTTTTCAAGCAGGAAATTGACCCGGTCGCTGTCGGTGGCATGATCGCCTGCATAACGTGAAGATCTGACACCCGGCTCCCCACCCAGCGCATCAACTTCCAGGCCCGAATCGTCGGCCAAAGTCGGAAGCCCGCTCAGGCCGGCATAGAACATGGCCTTGGAGCGCGCATTCTCCTCAAATGTTTGGAAGCTCTCGTCAGCTTCCTGGCTGATGCCTGCCTCATCCAGGGTTATAAGATCAACCTTCAATCCTTCCAGCAGATGCCTGTATTCGGCGACCTTGCCGCGATTGGTTGTGGCAACCAGTAACCCGGACATAATCCGACTATATCTTCTCGAACCTGCGGCGCAGCTTTTGCATGACCTGCGGCATGGTAGTGTATTCCATCTCTTCCAGAGGCAGCCTGTGTGGTTCGAAGGGGCCGTGCCGCCTGAGCATGTCGGCCATGTTGAGGGCGGCCTGTCTGGCGTTGTTAAAGGCAGGATCGTCGAACATGTCCACCGGGCCGACCAGGCGACCTTCAGCCAGTTGGAAACCAGCTGCTATAACCCTGGGCGGGCCGTCGAAACGTGTTGGATTGCTTTCCTTGACTGCTACCGGCATGAGCGGGCCGTTGTGCGAGCCGCGCATCCAGCCTTCCACAATATGGGGCCTTGCAAATGGTTCAAGCACTTCACCCACGGCGGGGAAAATACCCTGGGCCCTGACGATGCAAACAGGGTCATCCTTGCCTACATAGCGGCCTGCTATCAGGGATAGCTTTTGCGTCGATGAACTGGCGGCGATCTCACCGGTCTCGCGGGAATAAACAGCCTTGACCGTATACCTGGATGGGGCGCCGATGAAGACCAGCATGTCATAGGTTTCCTCGGGACATTTAAATATGATCTTCTTGCTTTCTTTTACATCATGAACCTCGAACAGAAAGCCTTTGTGCATGTTGGATGAAATAACCAGGCCGATCGTGTTAAAGGGATCGCTGAATATGTGGTAGAGAGGCAGGTTCCAGGCGCCGGAGGCCGTCTTGTCAGCCATGAAGATGACAACAGGCTCGGCTTCCCGCTCGTCGATATCCATCTCAGCCACGCCGGGTCCCTGTCCCTTTACGTTGCCCGAAAAGGCGTCGGCGAGCAGGTCCTGTCCGGCTCCGTGCAGCTTAAGTTTCTTAGCTATCCCGGTGCAGGTTTTGAATGTATTCCAGGCCAGCTCGTGGATCTCTCTATTATCTGTACCATTGGTATGGGTCATGATAAACTGCAGATCATCGCCACAGCGGGTTACGTGGTAATCGATGATCAGGCCGGCTTTCTTGGCCTTGGCCAGTGCGGAGTCGCCGGCAGCAATCAGGTCGGGATGCATGCTGCAATGACCGACCCAACCGCCGACGTCAGCTTTGATAACGCTTAGTGTGACTTTCATAATACCTCCTTGCTAATGAATATTTCAGTACCCTGCCTGTACCCGGAATATATGAATCGCTATTCGGCATGAGAAGTCCAAATCAATTGATCAGGCGCTAAAATTTACTGATACGTCAGCGTTAAATTGTAACAGAATGACGAATTTTATGTCAAAGCTAAAAGACATATTTTCTTGTTTGAAGCGGCTCGAACTGCCATGCTTTTATATTTCACAGAATAATTAAAGCGCTGTCTATCCGGGACTATTATTCATAAGTGATGGTGGAGCGGTTTTTCAGGTTGTCAGTACCCCGTTGTCTTTGGCGTGTTATAATTGTGGAGAGGGGCTTATATGGAGGAGGCGCTTCTTTACGATAAACTATCTGGTAACCGGGTACGCTGCAATGTCTGCCTGTGGCGCTGTGTGATAAACCCGGGCAAGACCGGCGTATGCGGTGTCCGGGGCAACGAAGATGGCCGCGTAATCCCGCTCAACTACGCCAGGGTTTCCTCGCTGGCTGCGGACCCGATCGAGAAAAAACCGTTATTTCACTTTTTCCCCGGCACTACAGTGTTGTCTTTTGGCACGGTCGGCTGCAATTTCCATTGTGCCCATTGCCAGAACTGGCAGATCGCCTGTGTGGAAAATCCGGCTGAAATACAGCGCAGCTTGGATATTATCAGCCCGGAGCAGGCGGTCAAGCTGGCAGAGCAGCAGCATTGCGCCGGGCTGGCCTGGACGTACAATGAACCGACCGTCTGGTTCGAATATACATTGGATACTGCCAAACTGGCGCGCCGCCAGGGGCTATATACCGTTTATGTTACCAACGGCTTTATGACAGCGGAAGCCCTTGATGTAATTGGGCCTTACCTGGATGCCTGGCGGGTGGATATCAAGGGCTTTACCGACGGGGTGTACCGTAAGCTGGCGAAGGTCAAGGGCTGGAGGGGAATACTGGAAACAGCGGAACGGGCCAGGCATAAGTGGAATATGCATGTCGAGGTTGTCACCAACGTTATTCCATCGGTTAACGATGATGATGCCCAGCTTTCGGACATCGCCATGTGGATCAGAGAAAAGCTGGGCGAACTGACGCCCTGGCATGTCACGCGATTCTATCCACACCATGAGTTCAGTCATTTGCCGCCCACTCCCATTGCAACGCTTGAGAAGGCTGTCTCGCTGGGTAAAGAGGCAGGGTTGCGCTTTGTCTACCTGGGCAATGTGCCCGGCCATTCTTATGAGAACACGGTGTGCTACAATTGTGGCACGCAGGTAATTGAAAGGACCGGCTACCATACCAGGATAAAGGCCCTTAAAGGCGCAAATTGCGCTGTTTGTGGCGCTGAATTGAATATCCGGAATACACTGAATACGCAGGTGCGGAAATGATCAGGGAAGCAGCAGTAGCAGGCCAATTCTACCCGAACCGGCCTGGCGAGTTACGTAAAATAATCGAATACATGACTCCCAAAGGTGAGGTAAAACGAGAGGCCATAGGACTGGTCTGTCCTCACGCCGGCTATGTCTACTCGGGGCCGGTGGCCGGCGCCGTATTTTCCATCCTGAAGTTTCCTTCCACATTTATCCTGATTGGCCCAAATCACCATGGCATGGGCAAACCTTTCAGTCTGATGAAGGACGGCCGGTGGAAAACGCCCCTGGGAGAGACACCCATCGATGTGGCCTTGGCCTCTGAGATACTGGGAGAGTCCCGCTATCTGGAAGCAGATCATGTGGCCCACCTCTATGAGCATTCCCTGGAGGTGCAACTGCCGTTTCTGCAGTATTTCAAGCCTGATGTATCCATCGTCCCCATCATACTGGCGCAGGCCGATCCCTCAGTCTACAATGAGATCGGGCTTGCGCTTTCGCGGGCTTTGAAAAAGACCGGATCGGATGCCGTGATACTGGCCAGCAGCGATATGACGCACTATGAGCCGCATGAGAGCGCCAAAAGCAAAGACAGACAGGCCATAGATGCTATCCTCGATCTGGATGCCGACGAGCTGGTCAAACGCATCGCCAGGTATGGGATCACCATGTGTGGTTATGCTCCTGTGATCAGCCTGATCACGGCAGCTAAAGAAATGGGGGCAGAAAGGGCGGAGCTGGTCAAGTACCAGACCAGCGGCGATACGTCAGGTGATTATTCCAGTGTGGTCGGCTATGCTGGAATAATTATCAGCAAATGATGGTGGTGCGCTTATGAAAAAAGATATGCATCCACTGGCGCAGCTTGCCAAACAGGCTGTTGAGGCCTTTGTTAACGAGGGCAAAGTCCTGCACCCGTCAGACCTGACACCCGAGATGAAAGAAAGGGCAGGAGTGTTCGTCTCTTTAAAAAAGCGCGGCCAGCTGCGCGGCTGCATTGGTACCTTCGAACCGATGGAAGCTAATATTGCTGACGAGATAGTGCGAAACGCCATCGCGTCTGCTGTGGGAGACCCGCGTTTTCCGCCGGTCAAACCATCAGAACTGCAAGACCTCGAATATAGTGTCGATGTGCTGACACACCCCGAGCCGATCAAGGATCAAGCATTGCTTGATCCCAGGAAGTACGGGGTTATCGTACAGGCAGGCTTCCGCCGCGGGCTGCTTCTGCCCGATCTGGAAGGGGTGGACGATGTTGAAACACAGATTGCCATCTGCAGGCAAAAGGCAGGAATAATGAGTTCTGAGCCGGTCCAACTGTACCGTTTTGAGGTGAAGAGATATAAGTAGCAGAGGCGGTTGCCATAGTCCCTCCTATCTGTTATGGTATATATCAGGTTCAATGAGACCAGGCGATCGTTCAGTCAGTAAAGTTTTAGCGACTGTCTCCCAGATTAAGATATTCCACGGGAGGTCCAGTTAATGAAACTTGTAGTAATTGGGATCGGTGACTGTGGGAGCAATATTGCTGCTGAGTTTGTGCGACTGGGAAGTAAAGCCAAAGCTGAGACCGGCGTTGATGTGCTGGTAAGGTCCTATGCCATCAATGATGACCAGGCTTCTCTGTCTGCGTTACGCAAGGTCGGCGAAAAGCTGCTGACCATCCAGCTCCCCGCTTCCGCCGTCGGGAATAAGCAGATTGAAGCCGGCGCTGAACTGATGAAGGCCAACGGCGACCGTATCATTGCCACTATGAAAGCCGGCGAGTTCTTCGAGACGGACGCCTTTCTGCTGGTGTCATCCAGCGCGGGCTGCATCGGCTCCGGCGGCGTATCGATCCTGGCCCGCAAACTCAAGGACAGGTATGTCAACAAGCCGCTCTATGCTCTTATCGTCCTGCCGTTACAGGCGGAGGTCAATATACCGCTTTGTGTCTATAATACCGCACTGTGTCTGAAATCGATCGACAAGACGGCCGATGCGGTCTTTCTGTTCGATAATGAAAAGGTGATGTCTGAAGCCAGCATCAAGTCGGCTGCCTCTAATGACATGGTCAACCGCGAGATAGTGTCGCCGTTCTTCGACTTGCTGCGCGCCAGCGAGAAAGTGGACCCCAGGTTCCTGGGAACCAGGAATATTGGCGTTGGCGATATCGTCCAGTCGCTCAGCGGTTGGAGCGCCATCGGCTACGGTACGGCGCAGATACCCTCGTCCGGCTTCTCGCTGTTCAAGAAGGGCGACAATTTTGAGAGCAAGGGCGAGGAGACCGTCAAGGTCATGGAGGCCATGAGCGCCGCCCTGGCGCATTTTTCCATTGAATGCAGGCTGGAAGACGCCCGCAAGGCATTGTATCTGCTGTGTGTTCCCAGCAAGAATGCCAATATCAACATGACGCGCTCAGTGGGCAACCGTCTGCGCGAGCTGACCAATAACGGCGAGGTCAGAGGGGGCGATTTTTACGGTGTCAATGATATTGCTACTGTCACGCTGATAGCATCCCGCATTACCTACCTGGATAAGATCAAAGACTATTACGAGCGGGCCTCTAACGTGGCTGCCCAGATTAATAAACGCGAGAACCCCACGCCATGACACTTTTCGACCTCGGTTCGCCCGAGTTGCAGGGTGACAAGGGCGCCGGGGCAAAGCCGGAGCAGGCAACCGCTTCCATGCCCCTGGCGGCGCGCCTGCGCCCGCAGAATTTCAACGAATATGTCGGACAGCGGCATATCATCGGCGAAGGCAAGGTCTTGCGTAAAGCCATTGAATCAGACCAGCTCCCCTCCATCATATTATGGGGACCTCCTGGCAGCGGCAAGACCACGCTGGCTCGTGTCATTGCCAATGTCTCCAGATCGTACTTTGTGCCGCTCAGCGCAGTTACGGCGGGTGTGGCCGACCTGCGCAGGGTTATTGATGAAGCCGCGCGCAGGAGAAAGGCCAGCGGGCAACGGACGATCTTATTCATCGACGAAATCCACCGTTTCAACAAGGGCCAGCAGGATGCCATCCTGCCCTACGTTGAGAATGGGGATGTTACCTTTATCGGCGCCACCACGG